>CAZGKE010000022.1:0-33961 GCA_964526035.1 uncultured Gammaproteobacteria bacterium
CGAACGGCTCAGCCTGCTGCTGCGATCGGAGCGAAGTCGGCTCGTTGGTGGGAAGGACGGAAGTCCCGAAACTTGCCTGTTCTTGGAAGTCTGGAGCGTCGGGACTTGATCCCTCTCACATGGAGCCATAGGACTCCCTGCTCCTTACTCCCCGCTCCCCAGCCCCAACTCCTCCGCAAACGCAACCCGCGTCAAGTTCTCCGGCTCTGCCCAGGTCACACGGATGTCGTCTTCGATGCGAACGCCGCCGAAGGGAAGCATGCGCTGCACTTCGCCCCAGTTGACGGCGCTGGAGTGCGGACCGCGGCGCAGTTCGTCGAGAAGCATGGGTATGAAATAGATGCCGGGCTCGATGGTGAGCACCTGGTCGGGTTCAAGGGTGCGTGTCAGGCGCAGGTAGGGATGATTGGCAGGCTTGTCGATGGTTTCGCCCGAGGCGTTTTTCATGAAGCCACCGACATCATGCACCTGCAGGCCGAGATAGTGACCCAGGCCATGCGGGAAGAACGTCGAGCTGATCCCGCTTTCCACGATGATGTCCGGGTCGATGCGTACCAGATCCATGTTGCGCAGGACGACTGCCAGTCGCCGATGGGCGTCGAGATGCAGATCGCGATAGTCCACGCCCTGCCGCGCACCGGCCACCAGTTCAAGCTGGACTGCGTCGACCGCGTCGATCAGCGATTCGAATCGCGCGTCGTCGGCCGACCAGGTGCGGGTGATGTCCGACGCATAGCCGTTGAAACTGGCGCCCGCATCGATCAGAAACGACTGGTGGCGCTGTGGCGGCCGTCGGTCGCGGTGCTGGTAATGCAGCACCGCGGCATGTTCGTTCAGCGCGACGATGTTGCGATAGGGCGTGTCGTCATCGGCGTGGTGGCAGGCAGCGAGAAAGGCGCGCTGGATGTCCGCCTCGCTGAGGCCGGCACGAAACGCCCCTTCGGCCGCCAGGTGCCCGCGTACCGCGCGGCGGCTTGCCTGGCGCATGCACTCGAGTTCGTAGGCGCTCTTCCAGGCGCGCTGAAAGTGCAGCGGGTGGATGATTTCCGGCGGGTTGTTGGGAACGATATCGCCGACCGCCCATTCTTTCTCGCCGATCACCGCCATGTGCGCGCTGATGTCCGGCAGATGCGCACGCGCGTCCTCGGGGCGGCGCAGGACCACGATGTCGAAGTGCTCGACCCAGAACCCTTCGGGATCACTCGGCGGCAGGTGCCAGTAGTCGTGCGGTTGGTGGTAGAGCAGTTTGGGGCGCTTGCCGGGGCTGATGCACAACCACCCGTCGGTGTGCGACTCCAGCGGCAGCCAGGCAAGGAAGTGCGGGTTGGCCCGGAAACCGAATGGGCGATCGTCGAGGAACTGCATGCGCTCTCTGCCCGATGCGATCAGCAGATGCTCATGGCCACTATCAGCCAATAGCCTGCTGGCGCGCTGCTGCAGCAGCTCGACATGGTCGGCGTAGAGTGTGGCAAGGTCGGCAGTCATGATCGGGCTCGGCACTTGCCTGCCATTCTCGCGCAGTTTGACTGTCGACGCTCGCTTCAGCCGTCGCAGGACCCCGCCGCGCCACGCGGATAGGGCGGCGCGGAGTCGGCCGGGAGCCGCAGGCGACCGATCATGGCCGGAGTGGCGTGCAGCATGCCCTCGCGATCCACCAGCAGCGCGCAATGCGCCTGCATGTCACGCACCAGTCGATCAAAGGCCTCGACGCCACCGATGGCCAGGGCCGTCGACGCGGCGTCGGCGCGCACCGGGTCACGGTGCAGGACCGCGCTGGCCAGAGCGCCTGCGCTTGGGCGGCCGCTGCGCGGGTCGATGAGATGCGGCCAGCGACCGTCCCCATCTTCGCGGTACCGCTGGTAGCCGCCAGAGGAAAAAAGCGCCTCGCCGTCGAACAGATCGACTTCAGCAAGCACGCCGCCGTCCGGATGGCGGATCGCGACCCGCCACGGTCGTCGTCCCTGCTCGCCGAGCGCGATCACGTCGCCACCGAGGGTCACCAGGGCGTGGGCTACACCGTGCGCGCCCAGGATTGCGCGCGCTTCTGACAATGCCAATCCCTCGGCGAGCGCCGAGAAGTCGAGCTGCACGGCGGGGTTGGCGCTGGCCGCATGGCCACCTTCGAGCATCACGTCCTGCATCGACGGTTGTCGTTCGATGATCTGCGCCACCGTCGCCATCGATGGTGCCGCGGTCCGCACCGGAAACTCACTGGTGTGGAAGCCCCAAAGAGAAATCAGCTGACCGGTTGCCGGGTTGAGCAGGCCGCCGCTCTCGAGCTCGAAGCGCTGACCCAGCGCGACCAGATCAAGCAGCGCCTGCGGCAGCAGCTGCGAGCGCCGGCCCTCGCGAAGCGCCGTGTTGAGTTGCGTCAGGGCACCATCCTCCCAGGGGTGCCAATCGCGATGGAACCCGCTCCAGCGCAGGGATACCTCCGCAATGGCGGCATTCGCCGCCGCAGCATCAGGATGGTGCAGCTCAAGTTCCGCCAGGCTGCCGAAAACCCAGAGGCTGTCGCGAACGACCGGTTCAGTCGATGGGCGCAGAGCGGCAAACGCGAGTGCGGTGAGCACGATCGCGACAAGAAGGGCCCGCCACGGCATCAATCCGGGTCCGGGGTCTCCACCCAGGTCGCGACCGCCGTTTCGTCCTCGGGCGATATGTCGATGAAGCGGAACCCGCAGAGGAACTGCTCGCCATTGCCTACCGTGGCCGACCACAGCTCGTGAGCACCGACTTCGATGACCCGCGAGCGCCCGCCCGCGGCCGGCAGGTTGAAGCGGAACTGGAACAGGCCGTCGTCAACAAGTTCCTTTTCCGCCAGCAGCATCATGCCTGACGCAGACAGGTCGCCAAGCCGACCGACGATCTCGTCGGTCATGGTGTTCACCACCTGGACGAAGTCGGTGGTGCGCTTGCGCGGGTAGCGACGGTGTTCTGCGGGCATGGAGGGGGAGGCCTGTAGCAGGTAATGCATCAATGGGCGGCGGCAGCCTTGCCGGAGAAATGGCGCAGGGCGCCGACAATCGCCTGCCAGGCCTTGTCGATCAGACCCTCGCTTTCCGGCTCGACGATGCGTACATCGCCGCGCTGCATCTCCCTCGCCAGCGCCAGCATGCTGCGTTCGTCGACGCGCTGGCCACGTTGATTGACGAACAGGCAGCGGCCGGTGACCGTGCTGAACCACGAAAGACGCCGCCGCTGTCGGTCACCCTGCTGGTTGACCGTGAACTCGAACCAGGTACCGAACGGCAGCGAGCGGATGCGCGCGACGGCGGCCTTGTCGGCTTCGCTGAGTTTGCCCTTGCGTACGTCGACCGCGTCTTCTGAGATGTCGGCCCCGAGCCGCGCGCGGGCCTTGAGGCGCATCGCGATCTCGGTGCGCGAGGCAGGCTCCGCGTGCTCGCTCTTGGTGGTGTCCTCGGTGTCGAAGACTGCGGATACGATGGCCTGAATATCGCTGCCGTGATGCCCGACCTGGGCGAGCCCGGCCTCCACGTCGGCTCGCAGCTGTTTGGTATCCGGGAGTGGGGTGGCGGATTTCCCGTCCGTCGATCGTGCGCTGCACGCCGCCACCAGCTGGTCGGCGACCTCCAGGCGCTTGCCGTAAAGCTCGCTGTCTGCGCCCTGGCGCAGTTCGGTCAATGCCAGGACATCGGTCCAGGTCTGTTCAAGCACCTGTGACAGGAGCTTCGGAATTCGGTGTCCTGCCAGCCGCTTGGCCACCTCTTCGCCGGCGTGTACCCGCGCCAGCGCCAGGCGCTCGCGCCCGCGTGCGGCGTCGACGTGACGTCGTTCGGCAACTTCCGCCTTGCGCGCCACGGTGTGCATGTGGCGGCTGAGGTCGCCGAGCAGCGTTTCGAACAGGCCCACATCGCCATCGAAATCGGTGGTGACGCGGTCGACCAGCAGCTGCATCTTCTCCACCAGGCCGCGATCGGCGTCGCCGGTGTCCAGCCAGTGCATGCCGGTTTCGGCGATGCTGTTGAGAAGCTGCCTGGCCGGGTGATTGCGCTGGGTGAAAAAGCCGCGATCGCGAAGCGCTGTGCGCAACACAGGGGCCTGCAGCTTGGACAGCAGATACTGCGAGACGCCGCTGGGTTTCAGGTCGCGAACGATGTAGTCGAACAGCATGCCGACCAGATCGATGGTGTCGGAATCCTGGTCCGACAGCTTGGGCACCTGGCCTTCGGGCGTGACCCGTCGCAGCTGGGCCATCACCTCCTGTTTCAGCGCTCCGACGGTGCGCGCCTGGACCTTGCCGCCCACCACGATGGAAGGCGCCGGCTTCTGCTGCAGGGCGCCGAGCACCGACTCCACATCGTCGGTCGACACCGAGAACGCGTTGGCGGGTTCCTTGGAGAATTTGCCGAGCACGTTGCGGCGCCCGGCCATCAGCTCCCGGATGGTTTCGAACAGTTCGACGTCGCGCGGATCCTCGATGGCCGTCGTATCGGCATGGGCATCGGGCGCAGGGGGCGCGTCGCCGCGCGGCAGCTGTGGACCCTGGAAGAATCTGGGCATGATCCCCGGGCGGGGGGCGGCTTCAGGCGCCTGCGGGTGATCGCTCTGGTTGCCGTGACCCTCGTCTGGAGCAGGTCCGAATCCACGATGTGAGCCGGGCTTCGCGCCCTGACGGCGCTGCGCGGCGTGGCCGCCACGCGCAGCAGCCGGCCCGCGGCCGGCCCACTGCTCCGGTTCCTGCGTCATCGGCGCTTCGGCCTCGGGCTCGGCGGCGGCGCCTGCCTTCTTGGCCTTTGCAGTCTTTTCTTCGGCTGCCGAGCGCGCCTGCGGTTTGCCGCGCACCGGGACGAAACTCAGATTCGGCAGTACCCGCTGCTGCACGAGGTAGGTGTTGAGCGCCTCGAAGAACGGTCCGATCGGTGTCATCACCAGGCGGTCGAACTGGCGGAACATCAGGACCCGGTGCTCGACGGGAATGTCGAGGAAGGAACAGGCGCTGCGCATGGCCTCGCAGAGTCCGCGCGGGCCGATCGGAATGGTCTCGGGTTCCAGCGCCGGCGACCCGGCGAGGACGCCGAACCGCTGTCCCATCAGGTACAACGGCAGGCTGTTGCGTACTTCTGCGCGCGAGGAGATTTCGCGCATCACGCCGTCCACCTCGAGCTCGCTGTCCTCGACCAGACTCAGCTCGCTGTCGCTGCCCTTGTTGTCGGCGCGCTTGCCGTACGCCAGCGGGCGCATCATGGCAAGCGACGCCTCCAGCCGCATCATGAACCGCGGGACGATGTCGGATCGCCCGCGCTTGACCTCGCGCAGCGTCTCGAAACACTTCTGCTGCCCCGCCGTGTTGCGCGGCTGATCGGCGAGCTTGAACAGCTGCTGCTCGAACTCGTTGACCGCCTGCACCAGCTTCCGCTCGAGATCGTCGGCGGCGTAGTCGAGCATGCCTTCCAGCAGTGAACGGACCCGAGGCGGCAGGCGTGCTTCCGTGAGCCTCGGCAAGGCTTCTTCTGAGACGCCAGAAACTAGACTGCCGTGTCGAGGCAGATTCATGGTGTTCCTTCCCCCAGGTCAGCGAACACCGCATTCTATCCACAAAAATGGCCAGGTCGCCCTATCGCGGTGTCTGCAATGTGCGGCTGTCGCTGCAAGTCACCATTGTTTTCACGCGGCGCGTCACGTTGTCTTCACGCAGAGCGTCAGTTGTTGCCCTGCCAGGTCAGATTGAGCCAGAGAGAGCGTCGCGGCGTGTTGAACCCCGCGGCATGCTCGTAGTCGCGGTCCAGCGCATTTTCCATTCGCGCGGCGAGCGACCATTGCTCACCGAGCTTGCGGCGCACACGCAGACCGAGCAGGCCATAACCGGGAAGCGTCTCGGCGATGTCCGGGCGCGCGTCACTGGCGAACAGTTCGACGCCGACGTCGAAGCCGCTGCCGACGCGCTCCACCAACAGCGAGCCGTATCGCGGTGCGCGACGTCGCAGGGGCACGCCGGTGGTGCGGTCCTCCGCGTCTTGCCAGGTGAGTTCGGCGCGCAGTCGCCAGTTGCGCGCGTGATAGGCATGCGACAGCTCGGCGCCCTGAAGACGGACGCTGGCGATGTTTTCGGCGCGGAAATCTTCACCGCCGCTGAAACTGATCAGTTCGCTGACCCGATTGCGATACAGATGCAGTCGACTTTCGTGACCATCGGCAAGCGTCAGCGTCAGCCCCAGTTCGAGATTGCGTGAGCGTTCCGGCAAGAGCTCGGGATTACCCGCGAACAATCCTCCGAAGCCCGGCGAGAACTGCTCGTTGAGATTGGGTGCCCGAAAACCCTGGCCCCAGCTTGCCAGCAGACGCAATCCGGATCGGACCTGCCAGGCCCATGCGGCCTGACCGGTGGTGGCGCCGCCGAAGCGACTGTTGTCGTCGTGGCGCCCGGACAGTTCCAGCAGGTGCTCGCCAAACTCGCCGCGCCAGCGGGAAAACGCGGCGAGGTTGCTGCGTCGCTCGGCGAAGTTCGTCTGTTCGCCGAAGGTATCCAGGCTGGCGCCGCGCTCTTGCTGCCAGGCCAGTCCGACCTGCAGCCGCTGCGTGGCCGAAAGATGGATGCCGTGCAGCCAGTCGACGCCGTGACGGCGCGAGCGAAAGGCGCTGGAGAAGGTGGGCGTGGCGAGGTCCTCGCGCGCATGGCTCAGATTGAGCCGGTGGTCCCAGACCTCGCCGAGCACGCCCGAGAGCCCCAGCAGCGCGCTGCGCGTACGGGCGGTGGATTCACCCTGGTCGAAGTCGACGTCGGCGTCGACCGCGAGCAGGCTGGCATCCAGACGTTGACTGCCGAGGCTGCGATCGGCGCGCACGCCGATGCTGCTGTTGGCGTAGCCGTCGCGATCCGGATCGAAGGCGAACCCGCGTTCGTTCTGTGCTGAAAAGCCGCGGCTCTGGCGCCTGGCAGCTACCACGCTGAAGCCGCCAGCGGCGTCGCCAAAGCCGGTGCCGGCTTCGACTGCATGGCTGTCGTAACGACCCGCGTGAATGCCGAGGCGGGGTTGCTGCAAGCGACGGGTCAGAATCTGGATCACGCCCCCGATGGCATCCGAACCGTAAAGTGCCGCGCGCGGACCGCGCACGATCTCGATGCGCTCGATCTGCGCCAGCGGCAGGTTCTCCCACGCCGATGCTCCGGTGTTTGCGTTGGCGACGCGCACGCCGTCAACCAGCACCAGCACATGATTGAAATTGCTGCCGCGCATGAAGAGCGTGGTCTGGCTGCCGGCGCCGCCGGTGCGCGCCAGTTCGACGCCCGCTGTGAGGCGCAGCAGCTCCAGCAGATCCGGCGCAGCGCTGCGCTCGATCTCCTCACGGTCGATCACGCTGACGCTGGCCAGCGCCGCGTCGGCGCGCTCGGACTCGCGCGAGGCGGTGGTGACGGTCACGACATCAAGTTCGAGTTCGGCCGGCGCCGGGCCGGCGAGGACCAGGCCGAGCACAGAAGCGATGGAAAGAACGATGTTTTTCATGGGACTCCCTTGCAACGCACACCCGCGTGTTGTTGGCGAAGGCGCGCGGGGCAGGGAGCAGGGAAGGCGAGGGCGCACGGACGCAGGTGAGCCCTCTCCGGCCCGACGTCGCCCACCGCAACGCGCCGCGATCCTGCGCGACGCGACGCAGAGGTTTGCGGCGCGCCCTGCAGGTGGCCTGTCGGGCCGGTCTCCGGGCTTGCAAGGGACACCAGGGTGTCGCTCCAGTCGCCTTCCCACGCCTTGCGACGCAGTGGCTGCGTGACTGGATGCCTTGCCTACCGTTGCGGGGGCAGCGCCGGCATGGGTCACAAATGACCGCACCGGCTTCCCGTTTCACCTCGCCATCGACCCACAAGATCGACAGCGCGGCACCCGACAGGGGCCGGCAGTGTAGATGCCCGCTCAAGGGTGTGCAATCAAAGGACCCACCGGTCGCACGCAAACCCGCGACAGCACTGGCTTTTGCCTGCAATTGCGCCTTGACAGCCCCAGGGGCGGCGCATAAGGTGGGTGCTTAGTGGGAAATTGTGGGAATAAGTGGGTAAAGGTGCGGGGTCATGTTCCAGGGCGAATCCTTAGTCAGCCTCGATGAGAAGGGCCGCATGGCCATTCCGTCGGCCTATCGCGAGCAGATCACTGCGATCTGCCGCAATCGGCTGGTGGTGGCCTACAACCCTTTCGATGCCGGCTGCCTGTGGATTTTCCCGTTGGGCGAGTGGGAGCGCGTGCGCGATCAGGTCAACAGTCTGCCGAGCTTCCAGCCGGGTCATCGTCTGCTGCAGCGCAAGCTGGTTGGTGCGGCGAGCCACGTTGAGCCGGACGCCAGTTTCCGCATCCTCGTGCCGGCCAGCGCCAGGCACATCTGCGCGCTGGAAAAGCGCGCGGTGCTGATCGGCCTGGGCGCCAAGTTCGAATTGTGGAGCGAGGAGGCGCACCGCGATCAGATTGGCGCGCCGATCACCGAGGCCCAACTCACCGACGACATGCTCTCGCTCAGGTTCTGATGGAGGTCGGGCAGGCCAACGGGTGAATACGACAACGCACCGGCCGGTGATGCTGGAAGAGGCTGTAGAGGCGCTGGCGATACGCGCCGACGGCTGCTACCTCGACGGCACCTTCGGACGCGGCGGGCATGCCCGCGCGATCCTCGCCAGGCTCGGGTCGGCGGGGCGTCTGCTGTTGATGGACAAGGATCCGGAAGCGGTGACATGGGCGCAGGAGTCGTTGGGTGCCGATCCGAGGGTGCGGATCCGGCAGGGCAGTTTCGCGGACATGGCGGTGTGGGAAGACACGGCGCAGGGGCTCGACGGGGTGCTGCTCGATCTGGGCGTGTCCTCGCCGCAGCTCGACTGCGCCGAACGTGGTTTCAGTTTCATGGCGGACGGTCCGCTGGACATGCGCATGGACACGGGTCAGGGCGTGTCCGTGGCGACATGGCTGGCGAGGGCGGAAGAGGGCGACATTGCCCGGGTATTGTGGGAGTACGGCGAGGAGCGAATGAGCCGAAAGATCGCGAGGGCCATCGTCGAACAGCGGGTCAATGAGCCGCTGACGCGCACGGCTGCCCTGGCGAAACTGATCGAAGGCGTGGTGCGCCGTCGCGAGCCGGGAAAGCATCCGGCCACGCGCAGCTTCCAGGCCCTTCGCATCCACATCAATCGCGAACTCGAGGATATCGAGCACGGGCTGGACGCCGCGGTGTCGAGGATGAACCCCGAGGGGCGCCTGGTGGTGATCAGCTTCCACTCGCTGGAGGACCGCACCGTCAAGCAGTTCATCCGCCAGCGTTCGGGACGTGCGCTGACGCCGCGCCGTGGTCGTCCCGAGCCCGAGCAGGCGCCGGCCCAGCTGCGCGCGCTGGGACGGGCGATCAAGCCCGGCGCGGCGGAGATCGCCGGCAATCCGCGCGCCCGCAGCGCGGTGCTGCGCGTGGCGGAGCGGCTGCCATGAGCCTGCGCTCGATCGGCATCGGCCTGCTGCTCGCCGCGACGGTCTCCAGCGCGGTGGCCGTGGTGTTCGCGCGCCATGAGAGTCGCGCGCTGTTCGTCGAGCTGCGGGCGCTGGAGCAGGCGCGCGACGAACTGAACATCGACTTCGGCCGCCTGCAGCTGGAGCAGGCCACCTGGGCCGAAACCCATCGTGTGGAACAGATCGCGCGGTCGCGACTGGGCATGCTGCCGGCGGGGCCGGCCGACACCGTGGTCATCAGACGATGAAGACGCGCCCGCGGCCCCCCAACATACGTGCCCGTCTCTACACGGTGCTGATGGTGCTGGCGCTGGCCGGAACCGGGCTGCTGGTGCGCGCTTTCGATCTCCAGGTGCTGCGCAAGGACTTCTACCAGCACCAGGGCGATGCACGCTTCCTGCGCGAGATCGCGATTCCGACTTCGCGCGGCATGATCACCGACCGCCACGGCGAGCCGCTCGCGGTATCGACCCCGGTGGAGTCGATCTGGGCAAATCCGCGCGTCATTCTCTCGCACCGCGACCGGCTGCCCGAACTGGCCGGTGCACTGGGCATGCCCGAGGAAGTGCTGGAACAGCGCCTCGCGCAGCGCGCCGATCGCGAGTTCGTCTATCTGCGTCGTCATCTGGGTCCCGATGCTGCCCGGCAGATCCTGGAGCTGGGCGTGCCGGGCGTGAACAGTCAGCGTGAGTTCCGCCGCTTCTATCCCGGCGGAGAGGTGCTGGCCCACGCCATCGGATTCACCAACATCGACGACCACGGCCAGGAAGGCCTGGAGCTGGCCTTCGACGAGTGGCTGGCGGGCAAGCCTGGCAGCCAGCGGGTGATCCGCGATCGCCTCGGTCGCGTGGTCGAGAACGTCGAGCTGGTGCGCGCACCGCAGCCCGGTCGCGACCTGGCGCTGACCATCGATCGGCGCATCCAGTACCTGGCCTATCGGGAGCTGAAGGCGGCGGTGCTGGAGCACCAGGCGGCGTCGGGCACCGTGGTGGTCCTCGATGTGGCCAGCGGCGAGATCCTCGCGATGGTCAACACGCCGAGCTTCAATCCCAACAGCCGCGGCAACAGTGATCCTTCCGTGCGGCGCAATCGCGCGGTCACCGATGTCCTGGAACCGGGCTCGGTGATCAAGCCGTTCACCGTGATCGCCGGGCTCGAAAGCGGCCAGTTTCTCCCCGAGACGATCATCGACACCTCCCCGGGGCGGCTGCAGGTGGCGCGCCACATCGTTCGAGACGTGCGCAACTTCGGTCCCGTCGACATGACCGGCATGCTCAGCAAGTCGAGCAACGTGGCGGCGGTGCGCATCGCCATGGTCCTGCCCAACGAGCATCTGCACGATGCCTTCCGCCGCTTCGGATTCGGCGAGTTCACCGGCTGCGGCTTCCCCGGTGAGTCTGCCGGCATCCTTACCGCGCCGCGCAGCTGGGGCGTGCTGGAGAAGGCAACGCTTTCCTATGGCTACGGGCTCTCGGCAACGCCCCTGCAGGTCGTCCAGGCCTACGCGGCGCTCGGCAACGGTGGGCGTTTGCGCGCGCCGACCTTCGTTCGTGGCGCGCTCAATCCCGAAACCGCGGTGGTCGACCCGCAGCTGGCGGCGCGCGTGGTCGGCATGCTCGAGTCGGTGACCGGCAGCGAGGGTACGGCACAGCTCGCGGCCATTCCCAACTACCGCGTTGCCGGCAAGACCGGCACCTCGCGTCGGGCGGCGGCCGGCGGCTATCAGAGTCGCTACATAAGCCTGTTCGCCGGCCTGGTGCCGGCTTCGCGGCCGCGGCTCGCTGCGGTGGTGGTGATCCACGATCCCGCCGGGGAACACTACTACGCTGGACTGGTGGCGGCGCCGGCCTTCAGTCGCATCATGGAGGGCGCCCTGCGCCTGCTGGACGTTCCCCCCGACGACGTGCGCACCTGGTACGCCGCCACGCCCCTGCTGGCCCCGGCACGCGCCAGCGAAGACTTCGGCGATCTGGTCGAGACCGTGGCCGAAGCACCCGAGGAAGGCGTGCTGTGAGCGTGCGCCTGTCGGACCTCCTGCAGGGCATCACCGATGTGCCCGCAGACGACGACATCGAGGTGAGCGGCATGACGCTCGACAGTCGTCGCGTCGCCGCGGGCGATGTGTTCGTGGCGCTGCGCGGAGCGCGCGGGCACGGCCTTGATCACGCGCGCGCTGCACTCGACGACGGCGCGCGCCTGGTGCTCACCGAAACCGATGGCGAAGTGCGCGATCTCCCCGAGCGGACGCTGGCGGTCACTGGTCTGCGCAAGGCACTCGGTTTGATCGGCGACCGACTGCATCGCAGCCCGTCCGCTGCGCTGCAAGTCGTGGGCGTCACCGGAACCAACGGCAAGACTTCCACCGTGCAGCTGCTGGCGCAGACCTGGAGCGCGCTCGGCGACCGCGCCGCCAGCATCGGCACGCTGGGTACGGGACTTCACGGCAGCCTGGAATCGGGGCAGCACACCACGCCGGACGTCCTCAGTGTCCACGCGCTGCTCGCGCAATTCCGCGATGCCGGCGCCAGCCACGTGGCGATGGAAGTGTCATCGCACGCGCTTGATCAGGGCCGCGTTGACGGTGTGCGCTTCGCCGCTGCGCTGTTCACCAACCTCAGCCGCGATCACCTCGACTATCACCGCGACATGCGCGACTACGCCGCCGCCAAGGCGCGTCTGTTCGCATCGCCGGGCCTGCGTCACGCGGTGATCAACCTCGACGACGCCGAGGGCCGCCGACTGCGCGCTGCGCTGGACGGCAGCCTCGATGTGGTCGGCTACGGCTTCGCCGCGGACGCCGAGGTGCGCGCCAGCCATCTGCAGCTCTCACCTGTGGGCATCGCTTTCGACATCGACACCCCTTGGGGTGGCGGCCGCGTGCAGAGCAGGTTGCTGGGTGCATTCAACGCCCACAACCTGATGGCGGTGGTGGCCTGCCTGGGCGCCATGGGGCGCCCGTTGGCGCGGATTCTCGAAATCCTTCCGCAGCTGCAGCCGGTCCACGGCCGCATGAACCGGCTGGGTGGCGACGGCCGGCCGTTGGTGGTGGTGGACTACGCGCATACCCCGGATGCGCTGGACAAGGCGCTGACCAGTCTGCGCGAGCATCTGGCGCGGAGTCCGCACGGCGCCGGCGATTCCGCCGAGGTGAAACGCTGCGAATCACCGCGACCTGACGGTCGCCTGCTTTGCGTGTTCGGCTGCGGCGGAGAGCGTGACCGCGGCAAGCGTCCGGAGATGGCGCGCATCGCCGAGAGCCTCGCCGACGCGCTGTGGATCACCGATGACAATCCGCGCGGCGAGGATGGCGATGCCATCGTCGCCGAGATCGTACATGGCCTGGCCCACCCCGCCCGCGCCGTGATCGAGCGTGACCGCGCCCGCGCCATCGCCGCAGCCGTGTCTGCAGCGGACAGCGCCGACATCGTGCTGATTGCCGGCAAGGGCCATGAGGCTTGGCAGGAAAGCGGCGGACGTCGCATGCCCTTCGATGACCTGGATCATGCGCGCCGCGCGCTGCAGGCCAGGCCATGCTGAGCGCACGCCTTTCCGACATTGCGGCCTGGACCGGCGC
Source organism: uncultured Gammaproteobacteria bacterium (assembly GCA_964526035.1). GTDB lineage: Bacteria > Pseudomonadota > Gammaproteobacteria > Xanthomonadales > BPKI01 > DAOMOD01. The sequence continues at coordinate 13,012 of CAZGKE010000022.1, forward strand.
CGAACGCATCGGCGAAGACCGGGTGGTTCATGGCGTGGGTATCGACAGCCGCCGCCTGCAGCCCGGCCAGCTTTTCGTGGCGCTGCGCGGCGAACGTGCCGACGGCCATGATTTCGCCATGCAGGCGGTCGACAACGGCGCGCTGGCATTGCTGGTGGAACGCGAGCTGGACATTCCGGTGCCGCAGCTGGTGAGGCGCGACAGCCAGGCCGCGCTCGGCCTGATGGCCAAGGGATGGCGGCGCGAGTGCGCGGCCCGCGTCATCGGTATCACCGGATCCAACGGCAAGACCACGGTCAAGTCGCTGTGCGCGGCGATCCTCGAGCGTGTCGGACCCACCCACGTCAACCCGGGCAATCTCAACAACGAGATCGGGCTGCCGCTCAGCCTGCTGGCGCTGCCGCGCGATGCACGCTTCTGCGTGCTCGAAATGGGCGCCGGCAAGCCCGGCGACATCGCTTACCTGGCCGATATCGCGCGCCCGGATATCGCTCTGATCAACAACGTTGCGCCGGCCCACCTCGAGCGCATGGGCAGCGTCGAGGGGGTCGCCGAAACCAAGGGCGCGATCTACTCGGCGCTGCCCTCACACGGCACGGCGGTGATCAACGCAGATGATGTCTTCGCCGCGCGCTTTGCCGAACTCGCGCGCGATCGACGCCAGCTGCGCTTCGGCATCGATCAACCGGCCGAGGTTCGCGCGGAATCCATCGATCTCGGCAGCGCATCGAGCCGCTTCGTGATGCACACGGCGCAGGGCCAGGCATCGGTCGTGCTGGCGCTTGCCGGACGTCACAACGTGATGAACGCGCTCGCCGCCAGCACGCTGGCGCTCGCCGCCGGGGCGACCCTCGATGCCTGCGTCGCCGGCCTGACCCACGCGCGATCCATGTCCGGCCGACTGCGGCGCCTGCGCAGTCCGGCGGGCTGGTCGATGATCGACGACAGCTACAACGCCAACCCCGGATCCACCGCTGCCGCGATCCACAGTCTGGCGCTGGAAGCCGGACCGAAGTGGATGGCGCTTGGCGACATGGGTGAACTGGGCGCCGCCGCCGAGAAGCTGCATCGTGGCGTCGGCAAGCTGGCGCGCCAGCTCGGCATCGAGCGCCTGTACACGGTTGGGCGGCTGAGTGCCGCCGCCGCCGAGGGCTTTGGCGAAGGTGCACGCCACTTCGACGAGCGCGAAGCGCTGGTCGAAGCGCTTCGCGATGCGCTCAGGCCAGGCGTCACCGTGCTGGTGAAGGGCTCGCGTTCGGCAGGCATGGAGCAGGTGGTGCGTGCGCTGCTGCCCGAGGCGGAGGTGCACCATGCTGCTTGAGCTGGCGCTGTGGCTGCGGGAGCTGCACTCGGGTTTCAACGTGTTCCAGTACCTCACCGTGCGCGCCATCTTCGCCGCGCTGACCGCGCTGGCCGTGGCGCTGCTGATCGGCCCGCGCATGATCCGCTCGCTGACGGCACGACAGATCGGCCAGACGGTGCGCAGCGACGGGCCGCAGTCGCACCTGAGCAAGGCCGGCACCCCGACCATGGGCGGCGCCCTGATCCTGTTTGCGGTGGTGGCCGCCACCCTGCTGTGGGCCGATCTGGGCAACCGCTATGTGTGGATCACGCTGCTGGTGCTGCTGGCCTTCGGCGCCATCGGATGGATCGACGACTACCGCAAGCTGGTGCTGAAGGACCCCAAGGGACTGGCGGCGCGCTGGAAATACCTGCTGCAGTCGGTGTTCGGACTGATTGCAGCGTTCGCATTGTTCTACACGGCCGACGTGGTCACCGCCACGCAGTTCTACGTGCCGTTCTTCAAGGCCGTGGTGATTCCGCTTGGCGCCGTGTTCATCATCGTCGCCTACTTCTGGATCGTCGGCTTCTCCAACGCGGTGAATCTCACCGACGGCCTCGATGGCCTGGCGATCATGCCGGTGGTCCTGGTGGCCGGCGGACTCGGCATCTTTGCCTACGCGGCAGGCCACGCGGTGTTTGCGAGCTATCTGCAGATTCCCGCCGTGCCCGGCGCCGGCGAGCTGGCGATCCTGTGCGCGGCGATGGCGGGCGCTGGGCTCGGCTTCCTGTGGTTCAACACCTATCCGGCCCAGGTGTTCATGGGCGACATCGGCGCGCTGGCGATCGGTGCCGCGCTGGGCTGCATCGCCGTCATCGTCCGTCAGGAACTGGTGCTGGTGATCATGGGCGGGATCTTCGTCATCGAGACGCTGTCGGTGATGATCCAGGTGGCTTCCTACAAGCTTACCGGCAAGCGCGTGTTCCGCATGGCGCCGATCCACCACCACTTCGAGCTGAAGGGCTGGCCGGAGCCGCGGGTGATCGTGCGCTTCTGGATCATCAGCGTGGTGCTGGTGCTGGTCGGTCTGGCAACGCTGAAGGTGCGCTGATGATCGAATGGATCAAACCAGCGCAGGCGAAACGACGCGAACCGGTGCAGGCGCAGTTCGACATCGTGCTGGCCTCGGCGGCATTGGCGCTGGCCGCCATCGGCGTGGTGATGGTGGCATCGAGTTCCGTCGCCATCGCGGAGGGACATGGAGTCGACTCCTTCCACTACCTGAAGCGGCACCTGGTGTTCCTGGCCCTGGGTGCCGCAGCCGCGCTGGTGATGATGCGCGTCGAACTGCGCCACCTTGAACGCCATGCCTTTGTGGTTCTGCTGGCCTGCTTTGCTCTGCTCACCATGATTTTCGTCCCCGGCATCGGTCACACCGTGAACGGCAGCACGCGCTGGGTGCGCCTCGGAGTATCCAACTTCCAGGTGGTCGAGGTCGTCAAGCTGTTCCTGATTCTCTATATCGCCAGCTATCTGGTGCGCCACCAGGCGCATCTGCAGACCAACTTCGTCGGCATGTTGAAGCCGGTTCTGCTCACCGGCGTGATGGTCGGACTCTTGCTCCTGCAGCCCGACTTCGGATCGGCGGTGCTGCTGCTTGGCATCACCATCGGCATGATCTGGCTCGGCGGCGCCCGACTGCGCGACCTCGCGGCTCCGGCGCTGCTGCTCAGTCCGATGCTGGCATGGGCGGCACTTTCGGAATCCTATCGGCTGCGCCGCCTCACCTCGTTCCTCGACCCCTGGGCCGATCCCTTCCGCGACGGCTTCCAGCTCACCCAGGCGTTGATCGCCATTGGTCGCGGGGAATGGATGGGTGTCGGCCTCGGCAGCTCGGTGCAGAAGCTGTTCTATCTCCCCGAGGCGCACACCGATTTCATTCTCGCGGTGTTGGCCGAGGAGTTCGGTCTGCTCGGCGTGGTGACGGTGCTGGGCCTGTTCGCGGTGCTTACCGGCCGCGCACTGCAGCTTGGCCTGCGCGCCCATCAGGCGGGGCGTGCGTATGCAGGCTTTTGCGCGTTCGGGATTGCCCTGTGGCTGGGTCTGCAGGCGCTGGTGTCGATCGGCGTCAACCTCGGTGTGCTGCCCACCAAGGGCCTGACCCTGCCCTTGATCAGCTCGGGTGGTTCCAGCGTGCTGATGACCTGCGTCGCCGTCGGCCTTCTGCTGCGCGTCAGTTTTGAAGTGGACCGTGCCGAGCGCAGTGCCGAAGCCAGGGAGGGCAAGTCTTGAAGACCGGCGGCGTACTGATCCTTGCCGGTGGAACCGGTGGACATGTCTTTCCCGGACTGGCGGTGGCCGAGTGCCTCGCTGCGCGCGGCGTGGCGGTGTCATGGCTGGGCTCGCGCCACGGCATGGAAAACCGGCTGGTGCCGGAGGCCGGTATCGAGTTTCGCGGCATCGACGTGAGCGGCCTGCGCGGCAAGGGCGGCCTGGCGCTGCTGGCTGCGCCCTTCCGGCTGCTGCGCGCCCTGTTCCAATCGCTGCGCGCGGTGCGTGCGTGCAGGCCGGTGGCGGTCGCAAGTTTCGGCGGCTTTGCGGCAGGTCCCGGTGGCCTGGCCGCCTGGCTGCTGCGTCGACCGCTGATCGTGCACGAACAGAACCGCGTGCCCGGCGTCACCAACCGCATCCTCGCACGCCGCGCGCGGCGCGTGCTGGTCGGTTTTCCGGATACCTTTCCTGCGGGCCTGCGCGCCGAGCACGTCGGAAATCCGGTGCGTGCCGTGATTGCCGCCTTGCCCGCACCTCGCGAGCGCCTTCTGTCGCGGACCGGTCGGCCCCGTCTGCTGGTACTGGGCGGAAGTCAGGGCGCGATGGCTCTGAATCGCGAAGTGCCGGCAGCGCTGGCGCGCCTGGCGCAGGACGTGCGTCCGGACGTGCTGCATCAGTGCGGGGCCCGTCACCTGGAATCATGCCGCGCCTTCTACACGGCCGCCGGCATCGAGGCGCGCATCGAGCCGTTCATCGCCGACATGGCCGACGCCTATGCATGGTCCGATCTGGTGCTGTGTCGCAGCGGTGCGCTGACGCTTGCCGAGCTGGCTGCGGCGGGCGCCCCCGCGCTGCTGGTGCCGTATCCGTTCGCCGTCGACGACCATCAGACGCGCAACGCCGAATACTTCGCAAATGCAGGCGCGGCGCAGCTGCTTCCGGAACGCGAGATCAGCGCCGACGGTCTGGCGCCGGTGCTTGCCGCGCTGCTCGGCAACCGCCCGCGTCTGCTGGCCATGGCCGAGGCGGCACGCGAGCTGGCCCGTCCGGACGCCGCCGAACGCGTCGCAGACGCCTGCCTGGAGGAGGCGGCATGAGCCTGCGCCGCTTCGATCGTCGCGACGATTTCATGCAGGCATTCGCCCGCGTGCACTTCATCGGCATTGGCGGTGCAGGCATGAGCGGCATCGCCGAAGTGCTGCATACGCTGGGCTACAGCGTGTCCGGGTCCGATCGCAGCGACTCCGAAAGCGTGCGCCGACTGCGTGAACTGGGTGTTGCGGTCCACGTCGGCCACGATGCTGCTCTGGTCGACGACGCCGACGTGGTGGTGGTGAGCGCCGCCGTCGGCGCGGACAACCCTGAACTCGAGGCGGCCCGCCAACGCAGGGTGCCGGTGGTGCCGCGCGCCGAAATGCTGGGCGAACTGATGCGCTTCCGGCGCGGTATCGCGGTGGCCGGCACCCACGGCAAGACCACCACTACCAGCCTGGTCGCCAGCGTGCTCGCGGAGGGCGGCCTCGATCCGACCTTCGTCATCGGCGGACGCCTCATCGCCGCGGGCGCCAATGCCAGCCTCGGCGAGGGCGAATGGCTGGTGGCCGAGGCCGACGAGTCCGATGGCTCCTTCCTCAAACTCAATCCCGTGCTGGCCATCATCACCAACATCGATGCCGACCATCTGGAAGCCTACGACGGTGACTTCTCGCGTTTGTGTGCCGCGTTCGACGAGTTCCTGCACCACCTGCCCTTCTACGGGCTGGCGGTGCTGTGCCTGGACGATCCGCGGGTGGCGAAGCTGGCCGCCGCATGCCCGCGCCGGGTGCTGACCTACGGGCTTTCCGCCGACGCCGACGTGCGCGCCAGTGCGCTCAGTCAGGACGGTGCGCGCATGAGCTTTGAACTGCACCTCCCGGATCGCAGCGCGACGGTGCCGGTGTCGCTCAACCTGCCCGGTCGTCACAACGTGTTGAACGCCCTTGCCGCCGCCGCAGTGGGCTGGCAGCTTGGCGTGCCCGCGGCGGCCATCGTCGAGGCGCTCGGGCGCTTCCGCGGGGTCGGCCGTCGCTTCAATCTGCTTGGCGATTTTCTCTTCGCCGGCGCTCGCGCGCTGGTCGTGGATGACTACGGCCACCACCCGAGCGAGCTCGCTGCCGTCATCGAGGCCGCGCGCGGCGGTTGGCCCGAGCGTCGCCTGGTGGTGGCGTTCCAGCCGCATCGCTATTCGCGCACCCGCGATCTGATGGACGACTTCGCCGAGGTGTTGAGTGAGGTCGATGCTCTGGTGCTGACCGAGGTCTATCCCGCCGGGGAAGCGCCCATCGCCAAGGCCGACGGCAGGGCGCTGGCGCGGGCCGTGCGCAGTCGCGGTCGGGTCGATCCGGTGTTCGTGGCGAACGTGCACGAACTGCCGCGCGAGCTGCCCGCAATCCTTGAAGACGGTGACCTGCTGCTGATGGCGGGCGCCGGTGACATCGGTCAGGCGGCGCGTGCCCTGGTGGCGCCGGGAGCGGCGCCATGAACGACGCGCAGGACGCCGCCATGTTCGGCCGAGTCGCCGTGGTCATGGGCGGTAATGGTGCCGAGCGCGAGGTCTCGCTGGACGGCGGCCGCGACGTTCTCGCCGCGCTGCAGGGGCAGGGGATTGACGCGCAGGCGGTGGACGGTGCGCCGGCCCTGCTGCGGCGGATCGAGAACGGCGCCTTTGATCGGGTGTTCATCATGCTGCACGGCCGTGGCGGCGAAGACGGTACGCTGCAGGGCGCGCTCGACCTGCTCGGCCTCCCCTACACCGGGGCCGGCGTTCTTGGATCAGCGCTTGCGATGGACAAGGTGCGCACCAAGCAGGTGTGGCAGGCGGTCGGCATTCCGACCGCCGAATTCCGCAGCGTGCGCGATGACGACAGCGCGGAATCGCTGGCCGCCGATATCGGCCTGCCGCTGGTGGTGAAGCCGGTCCACGAGGGCTCCACGGTTGGAATCACCCGCGCCCTGACATTGGACGAACTGCGCGCTGGACTCGAGGAAGCGCGGCGGCATGATCGAGAAGTGATGGTCGAGCGATTGATCGTCGGCGGCGAGTACACGGTCGGCATCCTCGATGGCGAAGCGCTGCCGATCATTCACATCGTCCCGGCATCGGGCTTTTACGACTACCACGCCAAGTACGTGGCGGACACCACCGAGTATCGCGTTCCCAGCGGACTGGACGCAGCCATCGAAACCGAGCTGCAGCGTCTCGCGCTGCTTGCCTTCGACGCCGTCGGCGTGAGCGGTTGGGGTCGAGTCGACCTGATGATCGACGAAGACGGCAACCCGCGCTTCCTCGAAGTGAACACGGTGCCCGGAATGACCAGCCACAGTCTGGTGCCGAAGGCCGCCGCCGCTGCCGGCATCGACTTTCCGGAGCTGGTGCGCCGGGTGCTGGCCACCAGTCTTCGCGAGGACGGCCGATGAACCAGGGCGTGCTGTTCCGCTTGATGGCCTGGGTGCTGGCGCTGGCGCTGCTGGCGCTGCCCGTGGTGGCGTTGTTGAACGGCTGGTTCGCCGCCGATCGCTGGCCGCTGCGCAGCCTCGAGATCCGCGCGGAGTTCGAGCGCGTCAGCGCGCAGCAGATTCGCGCCAGCGTGGCACCCCATCTGGATCGCGGCTTCTTTGCCGTGGACCTCGCCCAGGTGCGTGGCGTGGTCGAGCAGATTCCCTGGGTGGAGCACGCCGAAGTGCGCAAGCGCTGGCCCGACATTCTTGAAGTTCGGGTCACCGAACACCGCGCCGTGGCGGTATGGGGCGAGGACCGGCTGCTCAGTCGTGCCGGCGCGCTGTTCGCGGTGCCGGGCGCCGGTGATCTTCAGGGGTTGCTGCGCCTGTCCGGCCCTGAAGGACGGCAGCAGGAGGCAGCTGGATTTGCCGCCTACGCGCAGCGCGTGTTCACCGGCACCGGTTTCGGCATTTCCGAAGTGCGCCTTTCCGATCGCGGCTCCTGGCAGCTGCGCCTGTCGCGCGGGCAGTGGGTGACCGTCGGTCGCGAGCGCCCGCAGGAGCGGCTGGCGCGCTTCGCTTCGGCGCTGCCGGCGCTTCTGGAACGACACAGCGGCGGCTTTGAATCCGCCGACCTCCGCTACAGCAACGGCTTCGCCCTGCGCTGGCCACAACAAGCAACGGACGACTCAGACTCATGAACCGCAAGGGCGACAAGTCGCTGATCGTCGGTCTCGACATCGGGACCTCGAAGATCGTCGCCATCGTCGGCGAAACGATGCCGGGCGAGCCGGTGGAGATCGTCGGCATCGGCTCGCACCCTTCGCGCGGGCTGAAGCGCGGCGTGGTGGTCGACATCGAATCCACGGTGCAGTCGATCCAGCGCGCGATCGAGGAGGCCGAGCTGATGGCAGGCTGCGAGATCCGTTCGGTGTATGCCGGAATCTCCGGCAGCCACATCCGCAGCCACAACTCCGACGGCACCGTGGCGATCCGCGATCAGGAAGTGACCGAGGGCGACATCGATCGCGTGCTCGAAGCCGCACGCGCCCTGCCGATCCCGGCCGACCAGCGCGTGCTCTACATCTCCGCGCAGGAGTTCGTCATCGACGGCCAGGAAGGCATCCGCCATCCGGTCGGCATGAGCGGCATCCGCCTTGAGGCCAAGGTACACCTGGTCACCGGCGCCACCTCGGCGGCGCAGAACATCACCAAGTGCGTGGCGCGCTGCGGCCTGCAGGTCGACGACCTGGTGCCGCAGCAGATCGCCTCCAGCCTGTCGGTGCTGACCAGTGACGAGCGCGACCTCGGCGTATGCCTGGTCGATATCGGCGCCGGCACCACCGACATCGCCATCTTCACCCAGGGCGCGATCCGCCACACCGCCAGCCTGCCGATCGCCGGGGACCAGGTGACCAACGACATCGCAGTGGCCCTGCGCACGCCGACGCCGCACGCCGAGGAAATCAAGATCCGCTACGCCTGCGCGCTGGCGCAACTGGCCACCGCCGAGGAGACCATCCAGGTGCCCAGCGTCGGCGACCGCCCACCCCGGCGGCTGGCGCGGCAGACCCTGGCCGAGGTGGTGCAGCCGCGCTACGAGGAGCTGTTCAGCCTGGTGCAGGCGGAGCTGCGTCGCTCCGGATACGAAAACCTGGTGGCGGCCGGCGTGGTGCTCACCGGGGGCGGTTCGAAGATGGAGGGTGTGGTGGAACTGGCCGAAGAGGTCTTCCACATGCCGGTCCGGCTGGGTGCGCCGCAGTTCGTGAGCGGCCTGTCGGACGTGGTCAGCAATCAGATCCATGCCACCGGCGTCGGCCTGCTGCTCTATGGCAGCAGGCTCGACGGCGCGCGCGCGCCGGCACCGACCGCGGTCGGTCGCATGGGCAGCGCCTGGGACCGGGTGAAGTCCTGGTTCCGGGGCGAGTTTTGAACATGGGACATATGGGAGCGCGAGCGGGCGCTGCCAGCGGCAGGGTGGCCGCAATGGGTGCAACGCAACTGAAACAGAGCCATAGAGCCTGACGGAGGACGGGAAAATGATGTTTGAAATGATCGAATCGACAGCGCCCAACGCTGTCATCAAGGTGGTGGGAGTCGGTGGAGGCGGCGGCAACGCCGTGATCCACATGGTGAACGCCAACGTCGAGGGCGTGGATTTCATCTGCGCCAACACCGACGCCCAGGCGTTGAAAAGCTGTGGCGCCAAGACGGTGATCCAGCTCGGTGGCAACGTCACCAAGGGCCTCGGTGCCGGCGCCAATCCCGAAGTGGGGCGGCAGTCGGCGCTGGAGGATCGCGAGCGCATCGTCGAAACCCTGCAGGGTGCCGACATGGTGTTCATCACCGCCGGCATGGGCGGCGGCACCGGCACCGGCGCGGCGCCGGTGGTCGCGCAGCTGGCCAAGGAGATGGGCATCCTCACGGTGGCGGTGGTCACCAAACCGTTTCCCTTCGAGGGCCGCCGGCGCATGCAGGTGGCGCTCAAGGGCATCGACGAGCTGGGCAACTACTGCGACTCGCTGATCACCATCCCCAACGAGAAGCTGCTGACCGTGCTCGGACGCGATGTCAGCCTGCTGCAGGCGTTCCGCGCCGCCAACGACGTGCTGCTCGGTGCAGTACAGGGCATCGCCGACCTGATCACCCGTCCGGGCCTGATCAACGTCGACTTCGCCGACGTGCGCACGGTGATGAGCGAGATGGGCATGGCGATGATGGGCACCGGCACCGCGCGCGGCGACGATCGCGCCCAGGCGGCCGCCGAGGCGGCGATCAGCAACCCGCTGCTGGACGACATCAACCTGTCCGGCGCCTGCGGCATCCTGGTCAACGTCACCGCCGGTCCCAACTTCTCGATGCGCGAGTTCGACGAGGTCGGACGCACCGTGGAGGAATTCGCCAGCGAAGATGCCACCGTGGTCATCGGCACCGTGCTGGATGGCGATCTGCAGGACGATATCCGGGTCACGGTGGTGGCCACCGGCCTCAATCGGCAGGGTTCGCGTCAGGCGCAGCCGCGGGTGGAAGCGCAGCCGGTGGTGAAGCCGGTCAGGCTGGCGCGCACCGGCACAGGGGGTCCGGCAGACTTCATGCAGCCCGCAGAGCCGGTCGCGCAAGGACCGACTCGTGGGACAGGGCGCAGCGAGACCCGCACGTCCGAAGCCAGCGGCATGGATTATCTGGACATTCCGGCCTTCCTCCGTCGCCAGGCCGACTGAACGCGCGGCTCCGCGTTGACGCGGAGCCGCGCTGCGTCGCACCCTTTGGGCGGCGCGAGTACGCCACTGTCGCATTTATGCGACAGTTGTGGCGTCCGCGCCGCCGTTTTCTTTCAAGCGTGTGAACCCTGTGTTATCCTCCGGCGCGATTTTGCCTTTGGCGCCCTGCTCCGGAGAGCGCGGACTTGATGATCAAACAGCGCACGCTGAAGAACGTGATCCGCGCCACCGGCGTGGGCATTCACACCGGTGAAAAGGTGTACTTGACCCTGCGTCCGGCGGCCGTCGATTCAGGCATCGTGTTCCGTCGCGTGGACCTGCCGCAGCCGGTGGAGATCCGCGCCAACGCATACAACGTCGGCGATACCAGCCTGTCCAGCACCCTGGTCAACGAGGGCGCGCGTGTTTCCACCGTGGAGCATCTGCTGTCGGCCCTTGCGGGTCTCGGCATCGACAACGCCTATGTCGATCTGTCGGCTCCGGAAGTGCCGATCATGGACGGTTCCGCTGGCCCCTTCGTGTTCCTGATCCAGTCCGCGGGCATCGAGCAACAGGCGGCGCCGAAACGCTTCATTCGCATCAAGAAGCCGATCAGGGTCGAGCAGGATGACAAATGGGCGCGCTTTGAACCGTTTGATGGCTTCAAGGTCGGATTCTCGATCGAGTTCGACCACCCGATCTTCACCAAGCAGACCTCGACCGCGGAGATCGATTTCTCCACCACCTCCTTCGTCAAGGAAGTGGCGCGCGCGCGCACCTTCGGCTTCATGCGCGACATCGAGATGCTGCGCGAGCGCAACCTGGTGATGGGCGGCAGCATGGACAATGCCATCGTCCTCGACGACTATCGCATCCTCAACGAGGACGGTCTCCGCTACGAAGACGAGTTCGTCAAGCACAAGATTCTTGATGCCATCGGCGATCTCTATCTGCTTGGGCACAGTCTGGTCGGTGCCTTCTACGGCTACAAATCCGGCCATGCCCTGAACAACCAGCTGCTGCGCACCCTGCTCGCCGATCGCGAGGCATGGGAAGAGGTCACCTTCGAGGACAATGCCGCCGCGCCGATTTCCTACGCGCATCCGGCGCAGGCGTTCTAGGGGACACACGCACACACAGCATTCGGTTCCGTCCCTGGTGGACGGGACGGGGCACCGCTTCCGGTGCCGGGGGAGGGAAGAAAGAAATCAGGCCAGCGAGGCCATCTCAAGGAACAGGGCCTTCAGTTCGGGGTCCGCCACGGAATCGGCAGCCGCACGCAAATGTTCACGTGCGGCCCTGGAAAGGGGAACCCTGCTTGTGCTGTCCCGGGGAAGGGCAGGCAACGGGGCCACTTTCACGACGAGACGGTCGGCTTGAACACCGAGCGCCTTGGCGTGCGCGACGACCTCCGGTCCCAGCGTGCGCAGGCGCGTGGCCCAAGCCGGGTTGTCTGCGAGGAAGGCCAGCCTGCCTTCGCGCGCATTGGCCAGCATCACGTGGTCACGCAGCGCGGGGGGGAGCTGTCGACGCAAACGCGAGTCCAGCGCGGCCAGCCAGCGAGCATGCTGCAGCAGCGCGGATGAACCGTCCCTGTCCAGTCCATCGAGGGCGGGGCGGGGCTGGCGCGGAGGCTTCGGCATGGCTGGTAGGGGAACTCCAATCGGAATCGGTCAAGCATGAATATCATCATCGTAGGCAAACCGCTTTCAGCGCCCAAGAACTTTCGGCTGCAGGACTGGCGGGTTTCGCTGTCACTGGCGCTGATCGGGCTGGCTTTGGTCACGGTGGTCGCCGGCGCGGGATACGGCATCGGCACCTGGGTCGGCCAGTCGCGCAATACCACACTGGCCGAGCTCCATTCGCTGCGTGCCCAGGTGGAGTCACACCGGACATCGGTGGAAGCAGCCCGGGAAGAATCACAGCATGACATCAATGCCCTGGCGGCACGCGTCGGTGAATTGCATGCCCAGGCGATTCGCCTCAACGCGCTCGGCGAGCGCTTGACCAAGGTCGGCAAGCTCGACGACGGAGAGTTCAACTTCCGTGATCTGCCGGCGCTCGGCGGCCCGGAGAACGCGCTGCGCGATGCCGACGGCGACTCCCTGCTGGCGAGTCTCGATCATGTCGACGCCATGCTCGGTCAGCAGGCGCGGCAGCTCGATCTGCTGGCCAACCTGCTGCTTGATCGCGAACTCGATGAAAGCCTGATGCCTGCCGGCATGCCGGTGAAGGCAGGCTATCGGTCCTCTGCGTTCGGTCGTCGGGTCGACCCGTTCACAGGTCAGGACGAATTCCATCGCGGCATCGACTTCCACGGGCCCCGCGGCACCGAGATCGTGGCGGTGGCGGACGGCGTGGTGGTCTTCGGCGGCCGTCGACCGGGCTACGGCAACACCGTCGAGATCGATCATGGCAATGGCTATCGCACCCGCTACGCACACAACGACAAGAACCTGGTCAAGGTTGGAGACCGCGTTCGCGCTGGCGACACCATCGCCACCATGGGCGCCACCGGCCGTGCCACCGGCGTGCACCTGCACTTCGAGGTCTGGCACAACGGACGCGTGGTGAATCCCAGCCAGTATGTGCGGGGTGAGGGACCGGTACGGGCAGGGGCGTGAGAGCGAACAGTAGCCGGATTCACTCGCCAGCAAGAGCGTACTGCGTGCTCTTCTGCACCCTGCCGGATGGCGTCGCCCAGACGTAGCTGCGCTGCCGCTGCACCGCGCCAGCTTCTCTGTCCACTGGAACTGGCTACTGGATCCAGATCCTTGCATTCCTCCCCACGACCCCCAATAAGCGGTTAACCTATCGGGCCGCCTTCCGGGCGGTTTTCCTTGTCCTGACGCGCCGTGCGCGTCCAAAGTCCATCCTCCGCCCATGTTCAACGCCATTCTTACCCGGATCTTCGGCAGCCGAAACGAGCGTCTCGTCCGGCAACTGCAGAAGAGAGTCCTGCAGATCAATGCGATGGAGCCCGAGTTTCAGGCTCTTGATGCCGACGCCCTCAAGGGCAAGACCGCCGAGTTCCGCCGGAGGCTCGAGCAGGGCGCCACGCTCGATTCGCTTCTGCCGGAAGCCTTCGCCGCGGTGCGCGAGGCGGCGCGCCGGTCGCTCGGGCTGCGCCACTACGACGTGCAGCTGATCGGTGGCATGGTGCTGCATTCGGGGAAGATCTCGGAAATGCGCACCGGCGAAGGCAAGACCCTGGTCGCCACCCTGCCGGTGTACCTGAATGCGCTGGAAGGCAAGGGCGTGCATCTGATCACGGTCAACGACTATCTGGCGCGACGTGACGCCGCCTGGATGGGGCCGGTCTACGCGGCTCTGGGCATGAGTGTCGGCGTGGTGGTGCCGGGCATGAATCCGGCCGACAAGCGCGAGGCCTACGCCGCCGACGTCACCTACGGCACCAACAATGAATACGGATTCGACTATCTGCGCGACAACATGGCGTTGGCCTCCGGCGATCGCGTGCAGCGCTCGCTCAACTATGCCATCGTCGATGAGGTCGATTCGATCCTGATCGATGAAGCGCGCACGCCGCTGATCATTTCCGGCCCGGCGGAGGATTCTCCGCAGATGTACGTGCGCGTCAACCGCATCGTGCCGAAGCTCAATCGCCAGCAGGCCGAGGATGCAGAAGGCGATTTCTGGGCCGACGAGAAACAGAAGCAGGTGCATCTGTCCGAGCGCGGCATGGAGCACGCCGAGGAGCTGTTCCGCAGCGACGGGCTGATCGCCGAGGGCGAAAGCCTCTACGATCCCAAGCACCTGGCGCTGGTGCACCATCTCAATGCCGCCTTGCGCGCGCATCACCTCTACCGTCGCGACGACCACTACTGGGTACGCGATGGCGAGGTGGTCATCATCGACGAGTTCACCGGCCGCGCGCTGGCCGGTCGCCGCTGGTCGGAGGGTCTGCACCAGGCGGTCGAAGCCAAGGAGGGCGTGCCGATCCAGCGCGAGAACCATACGCTGGCGTCGATCACGTTTCAGAACTACTTCCGGATGTATCGCAAGCTGGCCGGAATGACCGGCACCGCGGACACCGAAGCCTTCGAATTCCAGTCAATCTACGGCCTCGAGGTGGTGGTGATTCCCACCCATCAGCCGATGATCCGCAAGGACCACCCCGACCTGGTATTCCTGAAGAAGGACGCCAAGTGGCAGGCCATCATCGAGGACGTTCGCGACTGTCACCAGCGCGGTCAGCCGGTACTCGTCGGCACCACCTCGATTGAAACTTCCGAGCTGCTTTCCGGGTTGCTCAAGAAAGAGAAGATCCCCCACGAAGTGCTGAATGCCAAGCAGCATGAGCGCGAGGCGCACATCGTCGCGCAGGCCGGTCGGCCGGGGTCGGTCACCATCGCCACCAACATGGCCGGCCGCGGTACCGACATCGTGCTTGGCGGCAATCTCGAAGCCGAGATCGCCGGACACGGCGACGGCTTGAGTGGCGACCAGCTGGCCAAGGTCAAGTCCGACTGGGAGGAGCGCCATGCCAAGGTGCTGGCCGAGGGTGGGCTGCACATCATCGGCACCGAGAGGCATGAGTCGCGGCGTATCGACAACCAGCTGCGCGGCCGTTCCGGCCGCCAGGGCGATCCCGGCTCAAGTCGCTTCTACCTGTCGCTGGAAGACACCCTGATGCGCATCTTCGCGCCCGACTGGGTCTCGAAGTGGATGCAGGTGTTCGGTATGAAGGAGGACGAGGCGCTGGAGGATCGTCTGGTCAGCCGTCAGATCGAACGCGCGCAACGCAAGGTGGAGTCGCACAACTTCGACATCCGCAAGCATCTCCTCGATTTCGACGATGTCGCCAACGACCAGCGCAAGGTGATCTACGAGCAGCGCAACGAGCTGCTCGACGCCGAGTCGGTGGCCGAAACCATCCAGTCGATCCGCGACGACGTCGTTGCCGATGCGCTGGCCACGTTCATCCCGCCGAATTCCGTTGATGAGCAGTGGGATGTCGAGGCCGCGGAACGCACGCTTTCAAGCGACTTCGGGATCCAGTGTCCGATCGGCCGCTGGGCCGAAGAGGACGACCAGCTCACCGCCGAAAAGATTCGCGATCAGGTCAACGAGGTCGCCGATCGTCACTTTCGCGAGAAGGAAACCCAGTTCGGCAGCGAAGTGATGCGCGCCATCGAAAAACACGTGATGCTCAGCGTGCTCGACAGCCAGTGGAAGGACCATCTGGCGCAGATGGATTACCTGCGTCAGGGCATCCATCTGCGCGGCTATGCGCAGAAGCAGCCCAAACAGGAGTTCAAGCGCGAGTCGTTCATTCTCTTTACCGAACTGCTCGAGCGCATCAAGCGCGAAGTAGTGACGCTGCTGGCAAGGGTGCGCGTGCGCAGTGAGCAGGAAATCGCCGAAATGGAAGCGCAGCAGCGGCAGATGGCTCAGCGAACCGCCATGCAGTTCCAACACGCCGAGGCCGGGTTCGGAGGCAGTCCAGCGGAGCCGTCAGCAGCGGCGGAGCGGCCGCAGACCGTCGTGCGCGACCAGCCGAAGGTCGGCCGCAACGATCCGTGTCCCTGTGGCTCCGGAAAGAAGTACAAGCATTGCCACGGGAGTCTGGCCTGACCGATACGGCGTTCGCGCACGGAGTCACGAAGCCGGTCCGGTCGTCGCGCGTATGCCATGCCCCTCGTTTGCCGCATGGGTGGCGTGCCGGTGTCTGCCGTGGGTGATCGGCGTGCATTCGAAGCTCTCGGCGGCCGTCGCTTTGGCCAGTTGTTCGAAGCCACCGGTGAACACCAGCGTTGATGCCAGCGCGGGACAGCTGGCCGCCAGGCCATTTGGTGCGGCGGCTGGGTGGTGCTATTGCGCCCGTATCGGCGTAGTCTGGCGTTCAAACAGCGGCATGCACCCTTGGCGTCGGCATGTTTCACGTCGCGCGCAATTCGCTCGTCGCGCACGGCAGCTAGTTGGAATGCGTCGGTGATCGAGGATCTGGCGATCAGACCTCTGCTTCAGGGCACGGCCCCGCGGCCGATCCCGCACATCTCTGATCGGCAGCGCTGGAAATGGCGCACATGACGTGCGGAGGAGCCACGAATGCCATCCTGGGCCAGTCAATCAAGGACCGAAGCGCTGCAACGCGCCACGGACTCGCGGGCCGAAGAATTCACGCGGGGATTGCTCAATCTGACGCGGCAGGTCTGGCACCCCGACTGCACCTTCGAGACGGCCATTTCATCCATCTGCAGCACCGCGTCGGAGGTGCTGGACGTTGAGCGTGTGAGCGTCTGGGCCTATGAGCCCCAGGCCAGCCTTCTTCGCTGCATCCATGTCCACCAGGCATCGGGCAGCAGCAAGATGAAGGTGGATTGTCTCGATAAGCTGTCGCTCGATGGCGACGACTACATGGCTGCACTAAAGGATGTCCGTGCGCTTGACACCAGCGATTTCGACGCTGCGCCGACGTCAGCGCCGTCCTATTTCGCTTTGCGCGACTACCTGCAGCGGCACAGGATACACGCGCTGCTCGACGCCCCGGCGTGGGTCGACGGTGAACTTCTCGGGCTGATTTCACACGAGTGCATCGACCGTCACCGCGACTGGACACCCGAAGAGGTGACCTTCGCCGCAAGCATGGGCGACTACGTCTCGATGGCATACGAGATCGTGCGTAGGCGCAATGCCGAAAGCACCGTCGAACACATGCTGCTGCACGATACGGGCACCGGTTTGCCCAACCTTCAATACATGGAAGAGCTGCTTCGGCAACGCCTGCTTGCGCCCGAGTCGGTTCGCGAATCTCTTGCGGTGGTTCATGTGCGGATCGATGCTGCGAGTGGCCGGGTGCCTTCTGCCGATGCACCGACCGAGGATCAGGTCATGGCGCAACTTGCCGATGGGCTGCGGGAACTGACCGCGCCAGATGTGAGCCTGGCGCGGGTCCGCTCGAACGGTTTCGTCTTCGCCATGGATTGCCGTGGGGACCGTGACGCTGCGGTGCGGTTGGCGGTGCGTTGCATTGAGCTGGTGGGTGATCTGGGCACGCAGAGCGAGTTGGTCAGTCCGGGTGCCTCGGTGGGCATCGCCTTGGCTGACGAGGCGGCGTCGGACGAAGGCGCTCGCGCTCTCCTGAGGCAGGCGGAGGAGGCAGCGGATCGCGCGGTTCTTGTCGACAAGTTCGCCTACCAGGTGTTCGACCAGGCGATGCACGACATCATTGCCGAGCGTTTTCGCCTCGAAAGGGCATTGCGAGCGGCGTTTCTGAACGATGAGTTCGAGCTGCACTATCAGCCCGAGTACGACGCCAACAATGGCGAGTGGGTGGCGGCGGAAGCGTTGTTGCGGTGGCGTACTGGCGGGCGAGTCCTCAGTGCGGCGGAATTCATCGACGTGGCCGAAAAATCCGGTCTCATTCTGCGGCTTGGAACCTGGGTGCTTCGACGCGCCTGCGTGGATGCTGCCGCCTGGCCAGCGACGGCTGCAGGCGGGCAGCCCACGGTACGGGTCAACGTTTCGCCGCGGCAGTTCGAAGTCCCCGGTTTCGTCGACGATTTGGCTGCTGCGCTGGCGGATTCCGCCTTGGCACCGCACAGGGTGTGCCTCGAAGTGACCGAATCCACGATCATGAAAGACGTCGATCATGCCGTGAATGTGTTGACCAGAGTCAAGGCTACCGGCGTGAAGGTGGCTATCGATGACTTTGGAACCGGCTACGGTTCGCTGGTCTATCTGAAGCGGCTGCCTGTGGATGTGTTGAAGATCGACCGGAGTTTCGTGACGGGATTGCCCGGCAATACCATCGATGCAGCGATCATTGCGGCGTTGGCAGGACTGGCGCGGACCATGGCGATCGAGGTCGTCGCTGAAGGCGTCGAGCGCATCGAACAGCAGCATGCGCTGCAGAGTGCAGGCGTTCAGCGCATGCAGGGGTGGCTTTATTCCAAGGCGATCACCCAGACGGAAATCATGCGCCTGCTCGCGTCGCCGGCACCCGGGCGGCGCGATGAGGATCTGCCGGCCGCTGACCGCGCACCGGCGACTTCGGCAGGCGCGGGAACGGTTTCATAGGGCCTCGTGTCGAAAGTCGCTTGAGGTCACTGGTACAGATCCCCCCTTGCACGGTCTTGCGCTCCAGAAGCCAACAGTGCTTCGATGTAATCGGCCTGGGTGTCAGACCCGATGTCATTCGCCGCATTGAGCGTCCTCGGCTGACCGATCGCAGCGGTCCTGCGCAGTGCGCACGCGCAATCGGCGCGAGGCGTGACCCGTCCCGTGTTGCTGAACGCGCGTTGTTCCCCATCACATCTCCCGGTCGCCTCCAGCGACCATGAGCGAAGCGAACCGTTGATGACCCCATCCGCAGGCGCCGCCTTACCGATAACCCATGTGGTGGCCGGAATCCTGCGCGACGCGCACGGACGGGTGCTGCTCGCGCAGCGCGGCGAAGGCAGGCATCTGGCCGGCATGTGGGAGTTCCCCGGCGGCAAGGTCGATTCCGGCGAGACGCCGCTGCAGGCACTTGTGCGCGAACTGGGTGAGGAGCTGGGCGTCGTGGTTTCCGCTTCCCGTCCGCTGATCGTGGTCGAGCACCAATACCCGTCGCGGCGCATTCTCCTCGATGTCCATGAGGTGCTTGCCCACACGGGCGAACCGCGCGGCATGGAGGGCCAGGCGCTGCGCTGGCTGCGTCCGGACGACATGGTGGAGCTGCCGATGCCCGATGCCGACCGTCCGGTGGTGAAGGCACTCAGGCTGCCAACCGAGTTGGTGGTGACGCCGGAGCCCGGCGACGTGGAGACATTCCTGAGTGAGCTGGAGCGCACCCTGGAGCGGGGTGCGCGCATGCTGCAGCTGCGCACCAAGACGCTGGAAGGCCGTGCGCTTTCCGACCTGGCGACGCGCGCTCTGGCACGTTGCCGAGCCCATGCTGCGACGCTGCTGTTGAACGGTACACCGCAGCTGGCGCTGGACCTCGGTCTCGACGGTGTGCATCTGGACGCCAGGCGGCTGGCCGACCTGTCCCGTCGACCTCTACCGTCGGAACTCTGGGTGGGGGCCTCCTGCCATGATCGCCGCAGCGTGGAGCGCGCCGCCGGCCTCGGGCTGGACTACGCCACGCTGTCGCCGGTCGCCTGCACGCTGAGCCACCCGGGGTCGCAGCCGCTCGGCTGGTCACGATTTGCCGAACTGCGCGCCGGCATCGCGCTACCGGTGTTTGCACTGGGGGGTCTGCGCCCGGACGACCTCGATCAGGCACGAAGCCACGGAGCCCAGGGCGTTGCCGGCATCCGTCAATTCTGGTGTGCCGCGGCCGATGGACCGGCCGCTTCGTCCTGACCCGGACTTTTCATCGACGCGCCCAGCCCCCACAATACGCGCCTCTCTGCGTCCGGACCGGCGCTGCCTCGAGTCCCCGCTCAACGCCCGCAGCAATGCGCGGCGCCCTTACAAGCCCAAGGTGTGCACATGAATTTTCACGAGTACCAGGCCAAGGAACTGTTCGCCGAGTTCGGCATCCACGTCCCCGCCGGCAAGGTGGCATCCACGCCCGATGAGGCGGTGGAAGCGGCCAGGGCCCTGGGCGGCGACCACTGGGTGGTGAAGGCGCAGATCCACGCCGGCGGACGCGGCAAGGCGGGTGGCGTCAAGCTGGTCAAGTCCCTTGAGGACGTGAAGTCGGCGGCGGCCGCCATGCTCGGCAAGGGCATGGAAACCTATCAGTCGGGTGGACGCGCGCTGCCGGTGAACTGTGTGCTGGTCACCGAGGCTGCCGACATCGCCAAGGAGCTGTATCTGTCGGTGCTGGTGGATCGCGCCACGCGCAGCATCAGCTTCATCGCCTCGGCCGAGGGCGGTGTGGAGATCGAGAAGGTGGCGGCGGAGAATCCCGACGCCATCCACACCATCAACGTCGATTTCGTGGAGGGCCTGCAGCCCTACCAGTGTCGCAAGCTCGGCTTTGCAATGGGCCTCAACGCCAAGCAGGTCGGGCAGCTGGCCAAGATCATGAGCGGCCTGTATCGCCTGTTCAATGCCCGCGACCTGTCGCTGGTGGAGCTGAATCCGCTGGCCATAGCCAGCAACGGCGAACTGGTGGCGCTCGACGGCAAGGTCAACTCCGATGACAACGCCGAATTCCGCCAGCCGGCGCTGGCGGCGATGCGCGACGAGTCGCAGGAAGATCCCACCGAGCTTGAGGCCAGCAAGCATCACCTCAACTACGTGACCATGGATGGCAACATCGCCTGCATGGTGAACGGCGCCGGTCTTGCCATGGCGACCATGGACGTGATCAAGCTGGCAGGCGCCGAGCCCGCCAACTTTCTTGATGTCGGCGGCGGCACCAATGCCGAGCGCGTCGCCGAGGCGTTCAAGCTGATTCTGAGAAACGACAACGTCAAGGCGATCCTGGTGAACATCTTCGGTGGCATCGTGCGCTGCGACCTGATCGCCGAAGGCATCATCAACGCGGTCAAGGAAGTGGGCTGCACGCTGCCGGTGGTGGTGCGCCTGGAAGGCACCAATGTCGAGAAGGGCCGCGAACTGCTGGCCAACTCCGGGCTGGCCATCACCCCGGCCAATGATCTCAACGACGCGGCGGCCAAGGCCGTGGCGGCGGTCGCCGCGGCCTGAGCCGCGACTGCGCCGCAGCGACCCACAGGAATCGAACCGACATGAGCGTTCTCGTCAACAAAGACACCAAGGTCATCTGCCAGGGCTTCACCGGCCAGCAGGGCACCTTCCA
>CAZGKE010000023.1:0-32105 GCA_964526035.1 uncultured Gammaproteobacteria bacterium
GCAACTCGGTGGCATGGTCGCTGTTCTTCATCTTCCTGCTGTACTTCTCGGCGCCGGCACTGGCCACGTTCAGCAAGCTGCAGCTGCTCGACCCGACCCTGCCCACGGCGATCATCGGTCGCTCCATTGACGAAGTGATGTCGCTGGCATGGGTGCAACGCTGGGGCGAGATCGGACTGCTGGCGGTGATCGACCAGAACGGTGACGGCATTCTGCAGATCAACGAGTTCTTCCTGAACCCGGACATCATCGTGCTGGCGACCCCGGAATTTGCCGGACTGCCCTACGTGATCTCGGGCCTGGTCGCCGCAGGCGGCATGGCCGCCGCGATGTCCACGGCGGACGGTCTGCTGCTGGCCATGGCCAACGCGCTGTCGCACGATCTGTACTACAAGATCATCGATCCGAAGGCCGAGACCCGCAAGCGTCTGATGACCGCCCGCATCCTGCTGCTGGTGATCGGTGCGGCAGGTGCGCTGGTGGCGAGCCTCAAGCTCACCGGCATCCTCGGTGCGGTGGCGTGGGCGTTCTGCTTCGCGATGTCGGGGCTGTTCTTCCCGCTGGTGCTCGGTGTCTGGTGGAAACGCGCCAACCGCCAGGGCGCCATCGCCGGCATGCTGGTCGGACTGATCGTCGGCTGGTGGTACCTGATCGCGGTGCGCAATCCGGACGCGTGGTACGGCATCGCAGCGCCCTGGCTGGGTCTGAACGACCTGCGCTTCGGCATTGTCGGTATCACCGCCAGCCTGATCGCCATGGTCGTGGTGACCCTGATGTTCCCCCCACCCGACGAGGAGACGCAGCGCATGGTCGACGAGCTGCGCATTCCCAGCGGCGAGACCATTATCGGTCGGACCAGCTGATGGCGAAACCTTCCTCGCGTAGTTCAGCGAGGTAGTGCGACCAGCGCCGGGGCGAGGCAACTCGCCCCGGCGCTTTCTTCTGTGAGACGATGAAAGCGGAGCCCGACGCAGGCGTCCGTCAACGCAGTGCCATCAAACGCGGAGTGAAGCAATGATTGAGGGGGTGCCCCTTTACGCGATCGTGCTCGACTACATTCTCGGCATGATCATGTGGACGCTGATTGGCCGCTTCGGGATGCGCCTGTTCCTTCCAGAAGACAGCAAGTTCTTCTTCAGCCGCTTCTTCATTCGCGTCACCGACCCGCTGATCAATCTGTTCAAGCCGATCACGCCTGGCTTTCTGATTCCTGCCATGGTGCCGCTGTATGTGGCGTGGTTTTTCTACATGGCGCGCTTTTACGTGATGCCCTGGCTGCTCGGCTACTCGGTGATGGGTATGCTGTCCTTCCCGCTGGAAGGCCAGATCGCGCAGGGCATCTACTACCTGGGGCGGCAGCTGCTCGACCTGTTCTGAACGGGCGCTTGCACAGGTGATCCGCTTCAGTCGGCGTCGTTCACCCGTCCCAGCGCTTCAGCGTCGAGGAGCTTGCGCAGATCGCGGCGAATCTCCTGCCAGTGGAAGCGCACCGAATTACGCACGATTTCTTCGTCGAGGCGTTTCAGGTTCTCGACGATGGGCGCCCAGCGCACCAGGGCGGTCGGACTTTCCGAGAAGGGCTGCTCATCGTCGCTGACCGTATGCCAACGAGTGGTGGCAATGCGCTCGCGCACCCGCTGCGCGTGCGCGGGAAATTCGGCATCGGCGCCCTCGGGCAGGCCCGTGTCATCGAGGATCGCATCGAGCTGCACCTTCATGAAGGCATCCAGCTGCGCGTGCGGCATCGCGTTGCGCTGGGCCAGAAGGCCGCCTGCATACACGGTCAGGTCGGACAGGCAGGCGAGCCACATGTGCCACTTGGCGATGTCGATGGCAGCGACAAACGCGTCGTCATCGAACAGCGCGGGGTAGCGCATTCCGGCGCGCGTGCGCAGGTATCCATACAGGCTGGTCTGGGCTATGAAGCTGGCGCGCGATTCGAGGAAACGCCGCAGCGCGGCGGCGTCGGCGATCGGCTCGGGCTTGACCAGGCTGCCGATGCCGAAGTAGTCGCGCAGCATGCCGCCGAGATCGGCGGCACCCGAGCGCAGGCGGCGTGCAAGTTCGGCGGCGCGGCTCATGAGGGGACCGCCGCGCAGCGTTGGCCGCGCGTGCTGTGGCGGCGCGGCAAGGCGGGGCAGCTAAAGTCGATCATCGGTCGCCTGCGGATCGGGCAGCGGAAAGTCCCATGATCGCACCGTGGCCGCTCGCGGCCAACAAGCTGGCATACTCGTCTGTCCGAAAGACGCGCCCGGATTCGCGTCGACGCACCCATCGCATGCGCAGCCGCCGTTTGTTTCTGTTCTGTCTCCTGCTGCCGTTGGGCGCCTTGGGCTGCGCAGGCGGGCGACACGCGGAGCGGATCGGCAGCGTCGAAGCGAGCTTCATCAGTGCAGCGACGCCCGAGGACCAGCTCGACTCGCTGGCTGTGTGGGCCGGCCCCGACGGTGAGCGCTGGCTGATCGCGACCGCCAAGGGCAGTCATCGTCTGCGTGTCCTCGACGCCCGCGACGGCAGCCACCTGCGCATGGTCGGCAGTCCCGGTCGAGGTCTCGGCGAGTTCAACCGTCCCAACGGCATCTTCGCCGTCGACGACCTGCTGTTGGTGGTCGAGCGCGACAACGCACGCGTGCAGGTGTTTGCGCTTCCCGGCTTCACGCCGCTGGGAAGCTTCGGCGAGGCGTCTCTGGCCAGTCCCTACGGAATCTGGACGCAGCGGATGCCGCTGGGCGGCTATCAGGTGTTCATTACCGACAGCTACCAGGATCCCGGTCTCGACGTGCCGCCGGAAGACCGCCTCGATCGCCGCGTACGCGAGTTCCATCTGCTGCGGATCGGTGATGTGATCGAAGCGCGTCTGGTCAACACCTTCGGCCCGGTCGTCGCGCCGGGCGCCCTGCGCATCGTCGAGTCCATCTGGGGCGACGCCCATCACTCGGTTCTGCTGATTGCCGAGGAAGATGTCTCGCGCCGGGGCAGCGAGCTTGGCCTCAAACTGTTCGACGTCGACGGACAGTTTCGCGGTCGAATCGTCGGCGCCGACCGCTTCCGCGGGCAGCCCGAGGGCATCGCACTGTGGCAGTGCGCCGACGGCTCCGGCTACTGGCTGGCCTCCGATCAGAGCGACGAGAATCAAGGCTTCCTTGTGTTCGATCGCCGCGACTTCGCCTACCGTGGTGTTTTCCGCAGCGACGGCGTCCGCAACAGCGACGGCATCTGGCTGCACCAGCAGCCCATCGAGGGCTTTCCCGACGGCGTGCTGTACGTCAGCAATGATGACCAGGCGGTGGCTGCCTTCGACTGGCGCACTATCGCAAGGTCACTGGGATTGGCGGTCCGCTGCCAGACAGGCGAGCGATGACACTTCATTCGCTGGGCAAGCGCCGCGAGCCTCCGGGTGCGGAGCGCTGTTCGGCACCATGTGCTTCGCTTTGTCGCTCCGCGCGCCGCTTGAGCAGGGCCAGCTCCTCGGGCGTCGGCAGGTAGATCTCGGACTGCGCCTTGCCCTCGATGCGCTTGGCGGCGAAGGCGAGCACGGTGACGAAACACATCACCACGCCGGTGAACAGTCCGAATGCCATCCAGCCCGGCGAGCTGCTGCCAAGCGCGAGCAGGAGGATCAGGGCAGTGGCGGCGAGAAGGATCCAGCGCATGGCGCGATATTGTTCCACAGCGCGCGGCCGACGGCGACTGGCCGGCGAGCATGCCGTCAGGGTGCCCGGCGCAGCCGGTATCCGGAATACTCGAGCCAGTCACCGACATCGTCGCGGCCGACGCGAATGCGTTCGCCCAGATTGGGGCCGATCCCCAGCAGGCGCAGATGGCCATCTTCGCCCATCCCCAGGGCAAGGCGCGGGCGCAGGGTCAGCACGAAGGGCAGCTCGTAGGCGAGCGTCAGCAGGCCGTCCTCGACGGCGATGCGCGCGCTGCGTATTTCCAGCTGTTCGACCAGGGCATCCGGTGTCTCCAGCACCCAGTCCCCGATCAGCGTCTGTGCCCTGGCCGGCAAGGGCGGCGCCTCGAAAGCGCTGCCTAGCACCATGGTGCGACCCTGGAACCAGGCCAGCAGAAGGTGGTGGCCATCCACTTCGGCCGGCGCCACCAGCACCCGGTTGAGCACGCTGAAGGCCATCGGTATCACGCCGAACAGGCGATAGCGCACCTGCAGCCAGCCGTCGTCGCGGGGGCGCGCGCTGAAGCTGCGGCCGAACACTTCGGCGTCGAACCCTGGGCTGGCCTCGGTGGCGCTGATCATTCCGAACGGGGTGGCGTATCGGGCGGCTGCGACGGCTGGTTTGGCGGCCGCCGGCCAGGGCACGCTGTCGGGGACCCGCTCGCGCTCGCGCCGTGCCTGTTCGACGGCCTTGCCGCTGCGCGCGAGATGGGCATCGAAAGCCTTGTCGACCAGTTCGCCCAACGGGCCTTCAGCGTCACGCCCGTTGCTCATGGCCAGCACCGCCACGCCATGATCGACCGCGACCCGCATCTGCGCGCGGTAGCCGGGATAGCCGGAGAACGCGAAGGCAATGCGGCCGGTGCCGGCGACAATGCTGTCGGTGAGGGCGAACCCGAGCCCGATGTCCTCGTCGAAGTTGAGGGAGGCGGCTTGGTTTTGCGCGCGGAACAGCTCGTCGCGATCGGTCAGCGGCGACTGCGGTGCGGTCAGCGCAGCCAGCCAGAGGCCCAGGTCCGCGGCGCCCGCGGCCAGGCCTACAGCGGCGCGATCGCGGGCGATCAATCCGGGCTCGGGTCTGCCGACGCGGTGTGTCGGTGGCAGCGTCAGGGCATCGACGAAGCCGGTGTCGTCCATGCCAAGGGGCTGCAGCACGCGCTCCCGAAGCAGCGTGGCGTAGTCACTGTCCGCCGCGCGTTCCAGAACGCGCGCGGCCAGCGTGTAGCCCAGCGACGAGGTCGACACCAGCAGGCCCTGAGGCAGGCTGAGATAGAAATCCGCCGCCGACAGCGCCGCATCGGCGTGCGCGGCCTGGTCGGGCTCGCGGTACATGCCCTGAAGTCGCGCTGCAGGAAGGCCGGCCTGGTGGCTGAGGAGCTGGCGGAGGGTGATGGCGGAGGGATCGAACTCGACTTCTCCGACGTCGATCCATGGTTCGATGCTGGCGTCCAGGTCAACGATGCCGGCGGCGGCAAGATCGAGCGCGAGAACCGCAGTGAAAGCCCGCGTCAGCTCGCCCAGCGGCAGCGGCGTGCTGGCGTCCAGACGCGTGCGCGCACGGCGATCGGCAAACCCCGCGGCGCCGACGAAGACAACCTCGCCCTGCGTGGCCACCACCAGCACCGCGCCTGGAACCTCGCGACTTCCGGCGACGCGCGCCAGCTCGCGTTCGAGCATGCGCGCCGTTTCGGCCGTTGCGTTGGCGCTCAGCAGGACGAGGATCAGGAGCAGCGCGGCACGCATCGTCTTGGGTTTATGCCGCATTGACACTGAGGCCTTCGTGAAATCGGACGCGAACGCTATCATGTGCGCCCCCGTCAGCCGAGCGGACATGTTCGACCACAACGACCTTGCCGCACTGATTCGCGCCGGACATCCACTGCTGGTCATCGAGACCAGCGAGGAAGCCCTGGTCGTGGATGCCTTCCGCCATGTGATCGGCCTCACCTGGCGGCCGCTGTGGAAATGGAGCCTGACCCGCGGCCTGGAGCGCCTGGACATGGACATGCCCGCCGAGGGTCCGCAGGGCACCGACGCCAGCCAGGCGCTGCGCTCGATCCACGAGATGTCCGAGCGCGGCATCTTTCTGCTGCTCGACTTCCATCCATTCCTGCGCTACGCCATGAACCTGCGGCTGCTGCGCGAGGTGTGCATGCGCAAGGGCACGGCGGCGCACACCATCGTCATGATCGCGCCCAAGGTCGAGCTGCCCGACGACCTCAAGTCGCTGGCCACCCACGTCGAGGGTCGTCTGCCCGATGATGCGCGCCTCGGTCAGCTGATTCGCGAGGAGGCTTTTGCGTATTCGCGCGAGAATGGCGGCCGTCGCGTGGAAATCGACGGCGCCGCGCTCAAGGCCATCGTGCGCAACCTGCGCGGGATGTTGCTTGGCGATGCGCGCAAGGTGATTCGTCAGATCGTGCACAACGACGGCGCGATTACCCAGGCCGATCTTCCCGAAGTGGCGCAGGCCAAGTTCCGCCTGCTCGATGGCGACGGACTTCTGCACTTCGAGTACGAAGTCTGCGACCCCGACCAGCTGGCCGGCATGGCGCGCCTGAAGCGCTGGGTGGAGATGCGGCGGCCTGTGTTCCTGGGCGAGGCGAGCGCAGCAAAACTCGACCCGCCCAAGGGCATCCTGCTGCTGGGCGTTCAGGGCTGCGGCAAGAGCATGGCCGCCAAGGCGGTTGCCGGCGGCTTCCGCGTACCGCTGTTGCGCATGGATTTCGGCGTGCTCTACAACAAGTACCACGGCGAGACCGAGCGCAACCTGCGCGAGGCGCTGAAGAGCGCCGAGGCGATGGCGCCGTGCGTGCTGTGGATCGACGAGATCGAGAAGGGGTTGGCGCAGAGCGATT
Source organism: uncultured Gammaproteobacteria bacterium (assembly GCA_964526035.1). Taxonomy (GTDB): domain Bacteria; phylum Pseudomonadota; class Gammaproteobacteria; order Xanthomonadales; family BPKI01; genus DAOMOD01. The sequence continues at coordinate 6,532 of CAZGKE010000023.1, forward strand.
CCGACGGGGGCGTGTCGCGCCGGGTACTCGGCTTCGTGCTCACCTGGATGGCTGAGCGCAAGGCGCCAATCTTCCTGGTCGCCACCGCCAACGCCGTCGACCAGCTGCCGCCGGAGCTGCTGCGCAAGGGCCGCTTCGACGAGATCTTCTTCGTCGACCTTCCCGACGCAAAAGTGCGCGAAGCGATCTTCCTTGTCCACCTTGAGCGCCGCGAGCTGCGACCAGAACGCTTCGACGTGGCCGCGTTGTCAGCGCAGTGCGAAGGCTTCTCCGGCGCCGAGATCGAACAGGCCGTCGTCTCGGGCCTCTATGCCGCGCATGCCGCCAGCCGCCCGCTGGATACCGACATGCTCCTTGCAGAACTCGCACAGACGCGCCCGCTGTCGGTGGTGATGGCGGAGAAGGTTCAGGCGCTCAGGGACTGGGCGGCGTCGCGGACGGTGCCGGCGGATTAGGGCTTGAGTCCAGGGCCTGGGCCCTAGGCCCCAAGCCCCAAGCCCTTTCACCCTACAATGCCCCCATGAGCGACACCTCCCTCGAGCTGCTCAGTCCCGCCGTCCGCGAACGCCGCGATTCGTTCGCCGAGGCCTTCCGGACGGCAGATCCGTTCAAGCACGTGGTGATCGACGGATTCTTCCGCGACGACTACGCACGGGCCATCCTTGATGGCTTCCCCGCGTTCGATGTGCGTCGCGCGCTCAACGAGGCAGGTGAGGTCGGGGGCAAGGCGGTGGTGGAGGCGATCCGCGAGATCGGTGAGCCCTACCGCATGCTCGACGACCTGATCCAGCGCCGCGATTTTCTCGACCTGATCGGGCACATCACCGGCATTCCGGATCTCATCTACGATCCCTGCTATTTCGGTGGCGGCACCCACGAAAACCGCGAGGGACAGGATCTCGATCCGCATGTGGACTTCAACCGCCATCCGCTGGAAGCCTGGCATCGGCGGCTCAACCTGATCGTCTACCTCAATCCCGAATGGGACGACGCCTGGGGTGGCTCGCTGGACCTGCACAAGGATCCACGCACGGAAGGTGACCGCATCCGGCGGGTCACGCCGCTGTTCAACCGGGCGGTGATCTTCGAAACCACCGAGTGGAGCTGGCACGGCTTTTCGCGCATCAGTCTGCCGGAGGGCCGCAAGGACCAATCGCGGCGCTCGGTGGCCCTGTATTTCTATTCGAAAGAGCGCCCGCCCGAGGAGCTGGCTGACACGCACTCGACCATCTACGTCGACCGTCCTCTGCCGGAGCATCTTGTCGCCGGGCACACTCTGAACGCCGACGATGTGGAGTCGCTCAGGGTCCTGCTCAAGCGCCGCGACATGCACAACCAGCGCCTGTACCGCGACCTGACGGAGATGCAGAAGAAGCTGGAGCAGTCGCAGGCGGCATTGACCGGGGGCCGCCTGGGGCGGCTGGTGTACTTCCTGCGGCGCGCCAGGGCGCGCTTGCGCGGGTAGGATGGCGTGCCCCGAAGCTCAGCCGCGCAAGCCGCGAGCGCGCCGCACATCAAGATCATTCGTCACGGCCATTGCTGCTTTCAGGACACCAAGCCACGCCCGCCAGGATCCCATTCGCCATGCTCCGATTCGTCTTCCTGCTGTTTGCCGCCCCATGGGCCCACGCTGCCATCGAACCTGCGCCCGAACGCAGCGAGGGCGAGGGTCCATGGCCGCAGCTCATCCTGCGTGGTGCCACGCTGATCAACGGCACCGGCGCGCCGCCGTCGGGGCCGGTGGACATCGTCATCGAGGGCAACCGCATCGTCGATATCCGCAGCGTCGGCTATCCGGGCATGGCCATCGAGGAGGCGCGTCGTCCCGAGCTTGCTGAAGGCGGCCATCAGATCGACCTGTCCGGACACTTCGTGCTGCCCGGTTTCGTCGACATGCACGGACATATCGGCGGCGCACAGCAGGGAACGCCGGCGGAATATGTGTACAAGCTGTGGCTCGCCCACGGCATCACCACGGTGCGCGATCCGGGGTGTGGCAACGGTCTCGACTTCTGCCTGTCGGAAAAGGCGCGCAGCGCGCGCAACACGATCACTGCGCCGCGTATCCACCCTTATGTGTTCTTTGGGCAGGGCCACGGGCGGCCATTCCGCAATCCAGACGAGGCGCGACGTTGGGTGCGCGACGTGGCCAAGCGTGGCGCCGAGGGCGTGAAGTTCTTCGGCTACCGCCCGGACATCTTCCAGGCGGCGCTTGAGGAGATCGCAGAACTCGGCTTGCGCTCGGCCGCACATCACGCACAGATGGATGTGGTACGCACCCACGCGCTGACCACGGCACGCTGGGGCCTGCACACCGTAGAGCATTGGTACGGGATTCCCGAGGCGCTGTTCGATGACCGGGTCATCCAGAACTACCCGGCCAACTACGACTACATGAACGAGCAGCACCGTTTCGCCGAAGCGGGCCGGCTGTGGGCGCAGGCCGCGCAGCCGGAGTCAGAGAAGTGGCGCGCGGTGATGTCCGAAATGCTGTCACTGGATCTGACGCTGAATCCGACCTTCGGGATCTACCAGGCCACCCGCGACGTGATGCGCGCCCGCAACGCCGACTGGCACGACGACTACACACTTCCAAGCCTGTGGGCGTTCTTCCAGCCCAGCCGCGCGGCCCATGGCAGCTTCTTCTTCGACTGGGGTACCGAGGAAGAAGTCGCCTGGCGCGACAATTTCCGGCGCTGGATGGTGTTCGTCAACGAATACAAGAACCGCGGCGGACGCGTCACCGTGGGATCGGATTCCGGCTACATCTACAAGGTTTACGGGTTCGGCTACGTGGAGGAGATGGAGATGCTTCGCGAGGCCGGCTTCCATCCGCTGGAAGTGGTCCGCGCCGCCACCCTGTCCGGCGCCGAGGCGCTCGGCGTGCAAGCGCAGGTCGGCTCCATCGAGCCGGGCAAGCTGGCCGACATGGTGGTGCTTGCGGAGAATCCGCTGGCCAATCTCAAGATGCTGTACGGCACCGGCCATGTCCGCCTCGACGCCGACAACCAGGCGCAGCGGGTCGGCGGGGTGAAGCTCGTCATCAAGGACGGCATCGTTTTCGATGCTGCAGCGCTGCGCGCCGACGTGCGCCGACTGGTCGCCGAAGCCCGCTGATTGGCGCGCTGTTGCTCGCGTCGAGGCGCCATGACGTCCTGGCGCTCGCCATCGGGTACTTGTTTCATCCTCACATTTTCATTACAAATGTCGCCACCGTGCCCGACTGATAGGGGAGTCGCCGCGGCGGGCAACATCCATTGGGGAGACCAATCCATGAACGCAGTAAACAGGAACGGCCTGTGCATGGCCGTATGCCTGACGATCGCGGCTGTCTCGGCGCCGGATTCGAAGGTGCAGGCACAGGATGACGAAGCGCGGCAACTCGACCGGGTGGAGGTCACCGGTTCGCGCATCAAGAAAGCCGAGATCGAAGGTCAGGCACCGGTGATGACCATCACCCGTGACGATATCGAACGCAGCGGCATCACCTCAGTGGGTGACCTGCTGCAGCGACTCACTGGCGCCGGCTCGGCGCTCAATACCAAGTTCAACTCCAGCGGCAACTTCGGGTTCCCGCCCGACGGCGGCGGCGTGGGCGCCGGTTCCGCGCAGGTCGATCTGCGCCACCTCGGCTCCAAGCGCGTGCTGGTGCTGGTCGACGGGCTGCGCTGGGTCAATGAATCCTCGGCCTCGGGTGTCGGTGCGGCCACCGACCTCAATACAATCCCGATGGCATCCATCGAGCGCATCGACGTCCTCGAGGATGGTGCCTCGTCGATCTACGGCTCGGACGCCATCGCCGGCGTTGTCAATATCATCACCCGCCGCGATTTCGATGGCGCGCAGGCCACCGTCTACTACGGCGAGTTCAGCGAGGGCGATGGCGAGACCAGCAACGCCGAGTTGGCGTTTGGTGGCAGCGGCGAGCGCTTTTCGTTCTTCATGAGCGCCAGTTTCGTGGAGCAGAAGGGGATCGAATCAGGCGACCGCGAGCAGTCCAGCCTGCCGATTCCGGGCACCGGCCTGGCCTTCGGCAGCTCGGCGATCCCGGCAGGACGCTTCATCTTTCTCGACCCGCGCACCGGCACCGTCATGGATCTGGTGCCCAATGCCGGCGTCGCCAGTCCGACCTATGACTTCAATCAGACCGGCTGCGAGCGTAGCGATGATTTCCACTGCTTCGGCAACGCAGATCGCTTCAACTATGCGTTGTTCAACCTGCTGCTGACGCCGTCGAAGCGACAGAGCCTGTTCAGCCAGACGCGCTTCCAGATCAACGACAGCGTCTCCTGGTACTTCAAGGGCCTGTACAACAAGCGCGAGTCGCTGAACCGGGCGGCGCCCGAGCCGTTCTTCATCGGTCCGCTGGTGCCGACCAACTTCTTCATGGACAACCTGCTGTGGTCGGCGGACAACTTCAATCCGTTCGGCGTGGATCTCGACGCCAGCGCCGGCGGGCTGCTGCTGCTCGGCCGGCGTCCACTGGAAGGCGGTCCGCGCCTGTTCTTCCAGGAGACCGACACCTGGTACATCGCCACCGGACTTGAGGGCGAGTTCGACGCGGGCAGTCGTCGCATGTACTGGGATCTCAACTACGTGCGTTCGGAGAACCGCTCGGACCAGACCAATTTCGGCAGCTACAACGGTCGTCGCATCGCGCAGGCGATGGGCCCGCTGGCGGATTGCCAGGCGGATCCCAACTGCGTCCCGCTCAACGTGGTCGGCAATGGTTCGATCACGCCGGCCATGCTCGCTTTCATCCAGCCAGTGGTCCGCGACCAGAGCCAGACCGATCTGGAAGTGATCTCCGCCAACCTGAGCGGCGACGTGTTCGACCTGCCGGCCGGGTCGCTGGCATTTGCCGCCGGCGTCGAGCATCGCAAGCTGGCTGGCTTCTATCGGCCGGACAATCTGACGGTGACCGGCGACTACAATGGCGTGGTGTCCTCGCCGACGCAGGGCGAGTACGACGTCGACGAGTTCTACGTCGAGCTGAACGCGCCGCTGTATGCCGACGGCGATCAGCGCCTCGATCTGAGCGTGGCCGGACGCTACTCCGACTACTCGACCTTCGGCGGCGAAACCACCGGCAAGCTTGGCCTGCGCTGGCAGCTTTCCGACCAGTTCCTGCTGCGCGGCACCTTCGCGGAAGGCTTCCGGGCACCGTCGATCGGCGAGCTGTTCGGCTCGGCCTCGGGCTTCGATGCGGTCATCGCCGATCCCTGCTCGGGCCTGGAGCCGATGAGCACCCCGTGCCGCAACCTCGGCGTGCCGGAAGGCTACGAACAGCCCAACTCGCAGATCGGCATCATCACCGGCGGCAATCCACTGCTCGATCCGGAAACGGTGGACAGCATCACCGCCGGCTTCGTGTGGAGCCCCGCGTTCGCCGTCGATTCCAGCTGGGCCAGTCGGTTCGACATCGAGTTCAGCTACTACAGTCACGAGCTGGATGGCGCCATCGGCCCGATCGACGCGCAGACCCAGCTCAACAACTGCGTCGCCTCGGGCGATTCGACCTCGCCGTTCTGTCAGGGCATCACGCGCAACGCGACAGGTGCCATCCAGAGCTTCAACAATAGACTGCAGAACCTCGGCAGCATCGAAACCGACGGCTTCGACTTCGACATCTTCTGGGGTCTGCCGGACACCGACTGGGGCCGTTTCGGGATTCACTGGCAGAACACCTTCGTCAACGACTTCGATGCGATTGCCGGAGATGGATCCAGGCAGCCGCAGGGCGTTGGCGTGGAGGTCAACAACAGCGCCATCCCGGAATGGAGCTCGAACCTGGAGTTCCTGTGGAGCAGCGGCGCGCTGAGCGCGTCGTACATGCTGCGCCACATCAGTGACCTGACCGAGAGTTGCGGTCCGACCGCTGCCTTCCCGGTGTGCAGCAACCAGGCCGCGGGGACCAACAAGCTGGGCAGCACCACCTTCCACGACGCCCAGTTCAACTGGGACCTCGAGTGGCTGCGCGGGACCCGGCTCACCCTGGGCGTGCAGAACCTCTGGGAGAAGGAGCCGCCGATCTGCCTGTCGTGCTCGCTGAACGGCTATGACGCCTCCACCTACGACATGCCGGGCAGCCGCTTCTGGTATCTGCGCGCGCAGTTCGACTTCTAGACGGGGGTTGCAGGGCAACACAGCGACGAGGCCCGCAAATGCGGGCCTCGTCTTTTACCTCAATGCAGGCGCGTGCAGCCAAGCGACCCGGACTAACTGGCTTTCTCCGCGGCAGTCTTGGGGCTGGCCTTCTTCGTGGCCTTCCTTGCGGCCTTCCTCGCCGGCGCCTTCTTGGCAGCCTTCTTCGCCGGGGCCTTTTTTGCAGCCTTCCGCGCAGGCGCCTTTCTCGCTCCAGCCTTCTTCGCCGCGCCGCGCTTCTTCACCGGCTTGCCCTTCTCGGCGAGCAGGGTGCGGCAGGCTTCCTCGTCCATCTCGGCCGCCTCGCGGTTCTTGGGCACGCTGGCCAACTTGGCGCCGTCAGTGACGTAGGGTCCGTAGCGGCCGTTGAGCACCTGCAGGCTGCCGTCGCCGAAGGTGCGGATGATGCGGTTGGCCTCGAAGCGCTTCTTTTCCTCGATCAGCTCGAGGGCGCGCTCCAGGGTGATCGTGTAGGGGTCCTCGTCGCCCTTGACCGAGGCGTACAGCTTGCCCTGGCGCACGAAGGGGCCGAAGCGGCCGATACCGACGCTGATGGTCTCACCGTCGTCGGCGGTGCCCAGATCGCGCGGCAGCAGGAACAGATGCAGGGCGTCCTCCAGGCTGATGGTGTGCATGCTCTGGCCAGGACGCAGCGAGGCGAACTTCGGTTTGTCCTCGTCGTCGCGGGTGCCAATCTGGACGAACGGCCCATAGCGGCCGAGACGCACGGAAATCGGCTTGCCGCTTTCGGGATCGGTACCCAGTTCGCGGGCGCCGGTGGCCTCGCCCTTGTCCACCGACTCCATCTTGTCGTCGACCAGCGCCTTGAAGGGATCCCAGAAGCGCTGCATCAGTGGTACCCAGTCCTCCTCGCCGCGCGCCACCGCGTCCAGCTCGTCCTCGAGCTTGGCGGTGAAGTCGTAGTCGACGTAGCGGGTGAAGTGACTGGCGAGGAAATTGCTCACCGCGCGACCGACGTCCGAGGGACGAAAGCGGCGGCTGTCCAGTTCGACGTACTTGCGGTTGAGCAGGGTCTGGATGATGGCCGCGTAGGTGGAGGGACGGCCGATGCCATGCTCCTCCAGCGCCTTCACCAGGCTGGCCTCGCTGAAGCGCGGCGGCGGCTCGGTGAAATGCTGGCCGGCGACGATGTCGTTGAGCGGCACTTTCTCGCCCTTGACCAGCGGCGGCAGCCGGCGGCCCTCGTCTTCGTCCTCGGCGCCCTTCTGATCGCGACCTTCCTCATAGACGGCGAGGAAGCCGGGGTCGATCACCGTGGTGCCGGTGGCGCGGAAGCTGTGCTCGCTGCCGCAGGCGAACTCCACCGCCGTGGTGCTCAACGTGGCCGGAACCATCTGGCAGGCCACGGTGCGCTTCCAGATCAACTCGTAAAGCTTGAGCTGGTCGGGCGTGAGGTATTTCGCCAAGCTGGCCGGCGTGCGCACCGCGGAGGTCGGGCGGATCGCCTCGTGCGCTTCCTGGGCGTTCTTTGACTTGGTCTTGTAGAAGTTCGGCTGCTCGGGCAGCGCATCCTTGCCGAACTGTCGCGTGATCACCTCGCGCAGCTCGCCGAGCGCGTCGCCGGAGAGGGTGACCGAATCGGTGCGCATGTAGGTGATCAGGCCCTGCACGCCCTCCTCGCCGAGCGACACGCCTTCGTAGAGGCCCTGGGCAATGCGCATGGCGCGGCTGGTGCCCATACCCAGCTTGCGCGAGGCCTCCTGCTGCAGGGTCGAAGTGGTGAACGGGGGTGCCGGGCGGCGCTTGCGCTCCTTCTGCGTGACCTCGGACACTTCCAGCACACCGCCCGCCGCGGCGAGCAGTCGCTGCCGCGCCGCCAGCGCATCGGCCTCGTTGGTGAGGTCGAACTGCTCGAACTTGCGCCCGTCGAGGCGCGTGAGGCGCGCGCCGAGATCGCCCTTGGGATGATTGAGGGCAGCTTCGACGGTCCAGTATTCGCGGCGGATGAACGCCTCGATTTCCTCCTCGCGCTCGACGATCATGCGCAGCGCAGGACTCTGCACGCGTCCAGCCGACAGCCCCACCTGCACCTTGCGCCACAGCACCGGTGACAGGTTGAAGCCCACCAGGTAGTCCAGTGCTCGGCGCGCCTGCTGTGCGTCCACCAGGTTGTGCGACAGGCGCCGCGGCTCGGCCACGGCCTCGCGGATGGCGCGCGGCGTGATCTCGGAAAACACCACGCGGTGCACGTCCTTGCCATCAAGCAGGCCGCGCTCGCGAAGGATCTCGATGATGTGCCAGGAAATCGCCTCGCCTTCGCGATCAAGGTCGGTGGCGAGGTAGAGGGCATCGGCCTTGGCTGCCGCCTTGGCAATTGCGTCGACGTGGCGGTCGTTCTTTTCAATGACCTCGTAGCGCATGGCGAAGCCCTGCGCGGGGTCGACTGCGCCCTCGCGCGGCACCAGGTCGCGCACGTGGCCATACGAGGCCAGCACCTGGAAATCCTTGCCGAGGTATTTGTTGATCGTCTTCGCCTTGGCGGGCGACTCGACGATCAGGAGGTTCTTTGCCATGGGTTCCCCGCGATCGCGGCCTCTGGCCGCGCTACGCCGTAGTTGTGGAAATCCTTCACGCCCGCGGGCGCGCCTTTATTCAGACATTTCATGCCTGAGCGGCGCTGTCAATAGCCGGTGGCGGGTCGGGGTGGCGGGACGGTGGTCTGCAGCGGGCCGACCGGAAGCTTTCCAGAGGCCTCAGTGCTCGGCGTCGACGCTCTCGAACAGGTGGTTCTCCATCCAGGCGCAGGCGGCTTCCTGATCGGGCTGGTTGAACAGCACCATCAGCACTACCCACTTCAGGTCGTCAAGGTCGAAGTCCGCGGAATCCAGCGCCATCACGCGCTCCACCACCAGTTCGCGGCGGGCGGCATCGAGGATGCTGTTCTGTTCCAGGAACATCAGGAAGCCGCGGCTTTCGGCATCGAGCCAGCGGGTCTCCTCCTCGGCAAACACCCGCACCGGGCCGGCGGGACCAAAGGCAAGTTCGCCCGTCGGACGCTGTTCGGCCAGCTCGTCGAGCCAGTCAAAGGCCTTGTTGATCTCGGCGGGATTGAAGCCGGCCTCGAGGAGGCTGGTCTGGAGGGAGTCGCGGTCGCGCCCGCTTTCGGGGTCGTCGATGATGAAGTTTTCGAACAGGTAGAGCAGGACGTCGAGCACGTTTTCTTTCATCAGCTAGAGGCTCGCATGCGGCAAAGGACCGCTGCTTCAGGCTGCGCGGACGTAGCGGCCACCTTCACCCGAAGCCACCCGTCCCTGCAATTCCAGCACCAGCAGCATGGAGGATACCGCCGCGACGGTCAAACCGCTGCGTTCGACCAGTTCATCCACCGTTGCCGGGTCGTGGCCGAGCGCGTCCATGAGGCGGCGATAGTCGGGGTCGTCATCTCCCTCCGCAGATGTGCCGGCAGCGATCTGGGGATGCGCTGCGTCGATCTCAAGGCGTGCGCGCAGCAGGTTGCCCAGATTCGCGGCCAGCGGTCCCAGCTCCTCGACGATCTCCTCGGCGGTTTCCACCAGCTTGGCGCCGTCGCGGATCAGGCGGTGGCAGCCGCGCGCCAGGGGATTGTGGATCGAGCCGGGCAGGGCGAACACCTCGCGGCCGGCTTCGCTGGCAAGGCGTGCGGTGATCAGCGACCCCGAGCGCAGGCTGGCTTCGATCACCAGCGTGCCCAGGCTCATGCCGGCGATGATGCGATTGCGGCGCGGGAAGTGGTCGGGGCGCGGCTCCACGCCAAGAGGGAATTCACTGACCACCGCACCGGAAGCCGCGATCTCGGCAGCCAGCGCGCGATGCTTGCGCGGATAGACGATGTCGAGCCCGCTGCCGACCACGGCGATGGTCGGTTTGCCGGCGGCCAGCGCCGCGCGATGGGCTTCGGCGTCAACGCCGTCGGCCATGCCCGACGTGATCAGCAGCCCCGAGCGAGCCAGCGCCCCGGCAAAGGCCCGCGCATGGTCGCGGCCGGCCGCTGTGGGGTTGCGGCTGCCTATCACCGCGATCTGCGGGTGCCACAGAAGATCGACGTCGCCGGCGACGTACAGGGCGGCAGGAGGGTGCGGACATTGCGCCAGAAGGCTGGGAAAGTCCTCGCTGTCGCAGCGGACCAGGTGATGGCCGGGCTCGGCAAGCCACGCCAGGTCGGTTTCAATGCCGGCGCGATCCGGGCTGCGGATGAAGGCGCGCGCCTCAGCCGGCACGCCGGCCTCAGCCAGGCGGCGCTCCGGCGCCGCCACCGCCGACGGGGCGTCAGCAAAGGTTTCGATCAGCCCGCGCAGGCCGCGCGGCCCGAGTCCGGGCGCGCGCAGCAGGATTGACCAGGCTTCGAGCTCGCGCTCTTCGCCCATCCTGGTCAGTAGGGAGCCCGCAGTTCGTCGTAGAGCTTGACCGGGCGGATGCCGTCCATCACCAGACCGTAGCTGATGCGGTCATAGGTGCGGAAGATCATCACGTTGCCGGTGAAGTCGGGCGGCAGTTCGACCATGGCGCGTGACGGCTTGAACACCGTCCGCAGGTCATGGCGCGCGTAACGCACGTCGTCGCGAACGACTTCGCCGTCGGTGAAGGCGCTGTAGACCTGACCGTTGGCTACGCCGTCACGGGCGCCGCGGTTGATCGCGACGACCTGCTTCGGCCCCACGGCCGCCAGCGCCTCGGTGAAGCCAAACACACGCATGTTGGCCGGAATCCGCTCGGCGACATGCGGGTAGAAGGTGAAATCGAAGGGCGTCTCGTCAATCGGCAGCAGGATGTCGCCGGCGCGAACGCCGTCGCTTGCCGACATCAACAGCAGCGATGCGGGTTCGCCCGCCGTGGCCAGACGCGCCACGCCGATCTCCACCGCCTCGTAGCCAAGGATTTCCACGGTCTCGTGGTAGGGACGGTTCTTGAAGACCCAGTAGAGCCCGCTGCTGACGGTGACACGGTCGGTGCCGTCCCACTCGTTGCGTACGCGCTTGCGGTCGGCGGTATGCCAGGGGTAGTTCTCCGGGATCTCGCGATACACGGCGGTCGGCCGCACCACGGCGTACTCCTGGCCGGCCTGCGCCCCTTCCGGTACCTGCATGGCGTAGATCAGCTGGCCCTCGGCGGCGCGCAGCCGGTTCTCCTCCATGGCGATCACATAGGGCTGGTCGCGCCAGGATTCTTCGTCGAGGAGGCGGAAGCGCTTGAGGAAGGTCTCGATGTCCGACAGCGCCACCGGCTTGATCGCCGAAGCCAGCGGCTCCGAGCGGATCTGCGGCGACAGCTTGCGCGTGCCGCGCACCAGGCGGGCCCGTCCGTCGGCGTCATAGACCAGACTGAGCACGTCCCCGGGGTAGATCAGATGCGGGTTCTCGATCTGCGGATTGGCCTGCCAGATTTCCGGCCATAGCCACGGTCGATCAAGAAAGCGCCCGGCGATATCCCAGAGCGTGTCACCTTTTTGCACCACGTAGGTGTCGGGATGGCCATCGCGCAACTCGACCGCGCCGAGCGTCGCCAAGGCCCCGAAAATCGACCCCACGAAAACTGCAAGCAATTTTTTAAGCATAGCCGGCAATTCCCTGATTCCCCACAAGTCCGGAGTGTATCCCAAAACGTCCTGACGATGAAATCGGTTCCCCATATCCCCCGGGGCCCACCTGCAGATGGTTACAATATACGAATGTCGAAACTCACCATCCTCGAATTCCCCGATCCACGCCTGCGCACCCGGGCGGCGCCGGTCAGCGTGTTCGACGCCGACCTCGGACGCCTGATCGACGACATGCTGGAAACCATGTACGCCGCCCCCGGCATCGGCCTGGCCGCCACCCAGGTCGACGTGCACCGTCGCCTGCTGGTGCTGGACGTTTCCGACGACCAGTCCGCGCCCATGGTTTTCGTCAACCCCGAGATCCTGACCAGCGAGGGCGCCCAGGTCTATCAGGAGGGCTGCCTCTCGGTACCGGGGATCTTTGCCGACGTGACCCGCGCCGATCGCATCCGGGTGCGCGCCCAGGATCGCCAGGGCGAGACCTTCGAAATGGATGCCGAGGGGCTGCTGGCGGTCTGCATCCAGCACGAAATGGATCATTTGGTCGGCAAGCTGTTCGTCGACTACCTGTCGTCGCTGAAGCGCGAGATGGTGCGCCGGCGCCTGGAAAAGCAGCGTCGCCAGGCGGCGTCCGAGGCCGCGCTCACCCCCGATCACGTCCTTTGAGCGGCAGGCGGTGAAGCCGCTGCGCCTGGTTTTCGCCGGCACCCCGGATTTCGCCGTTCCCTGCCTGCGTGCGCTGCTCGATGGGCCGGACCAGTTGCTGGCCGTGTACACCCAGCCCGACCGACCCGCTGGTCGTGGCCGCGCGCTCGCAGCAAGTCCGGTCAAGCAGCTGGCCGTGGACGCCGCCATCGAAGTGCGACAGCCGGCGAGCCTGCGCGAAGCGGGCGCGCGGGATGCGCTGGCGGCCCTGACGCCGGACCTGATGATCGTGGTCGCCTACGGGCTGATCCTGCCGCGCAGCACGCTCGCCATTCCCGTCCACGGTTGCTGGAACCTGCATGCCTCGCTGCTGCCGCGCTGGCGCGGCGCGGCACCGATCCAGCGTGCGATCGAGGCCGGCGACCGGGAAACCGGGGTGTGTCTGATGCAGATGGAAGCGGGACTCGACACCGGGCCGGTGCTGTCCCGGCGAGTCACGCCGATCGCCGCCACGGAGACTGCGGGCAGCCTGCACGATCGCCTGGCGGCAATGGCTGCCGATCTGTTGCGTGAAGGGCTGGACGCCCTGCGCCGGAATGACCTGCCTGTGGCCCTTGCGCAGCCACCCACGGGGGTCACCTATGCCCACAAGCTGGAGAAATCCGAAGCCGCTCTGAACACAGCGCTTTCAGCCACTGTGCTGGCGGCTCGCGTGCGCGCTTTCCAGCCGTGGCCGGTGGCCACCGTCGATCTCGCCGGCGAGACGGTCCGCGTCTATCAGGCCGAGGCGCTGGCCACGGTCGTCGACGCCGCACCTGGCAGCGTAGTGGCTGCTTCCCGCCAAGGCATTGACGTGGCCTGCGGCGATGGTGTCCTGCGCATCCTGAGGCTGCAGCGCGCCGGCGGCCGGCCGCTGGCGGCCGCGGACTACCTCAACGCCCGTCCGGACCTGCGCCGATGAGCGCGCCCGGCGCCTCGTTGCGCGCACAGGCCGCGCTGGTCCTCCATGAAGTCCATGGCGGTCGTTCGCTGCGCGAGGCGCTGGCCCCGCGGCGCGCAGGCCTCGCCGATCCTCGCGATCGTGCCCTGCTCACCGCCATGGTGATGGCAGCCCTCCGCCACGCCTTCCGCTACCGGGCCCTGCGTCGCCAGCTGCTGTCACGTCCGCTGCCGCGCAGGCAGGCGGTCATTGAAGCGTTGATCGACACCGGCTTCGCGCAGATCGATGCCCTGAAACTTGCGCCCCACGCGGCGGTAGCAGCCACCGTGGAGGCCGCGCGCGAGCTCGATCTTCCTCGCCTGGCGGGGTTGGTCAACGCCGTATTGCGCCGCTATCAGCGCGAGCAAGAGGCGCTCGATGCGGCGGTGGGAGGCAACGCGGAGGTTGTCAGCGAACACCCGGAATGGCTGCGCCAGCGCCTCGCGGTCGACTGGCCCGAAATGGCCGAAGACATCATGGCGGCCAATCTGCAGCCGCCGCCGCTGTGGCTGCGGGTCAACACCCTGCGCGGCTCCCGCGAAGCCTACGCGGCTCGGCTTGCGGCCGCCGGCATGGCGCCCACTTCATGTCCCGGCCTGGAGCAGGCGCTCAAGCTTCCGTCCGGCGTCGATCCGGCGACCTTGCCCGGCTTCGCCACAGGCGACGTCTCGGTCCAGGACGGCGCTGCTCAGTGGGCGGCGGCGGTGCTGGACGCGCAGCCGGGTGACCGCGTGCTCGACGCCTGCGCGGCGCCCGGCGGCAAGGCGGCGCATGTGCTGGAGCGCGCCGCCGGAGGGGTCGAACTGCTTGCCGTCGACAGCGACCCGCTGCGGCTTGCGCGCGTTCGCGAAACCCTGCAGCGACTCGGCCTGTCGGCACAGATGCGCGTGGCCGATGCCGGCGAGCCCGTTTCCTGGTGGGATCGCCGCCCGTTCGAACGCATCCTGCTCGATGCGCCGTGCTCCGGCAGCGGCGTGATCCGTCGTCACCCCGACATTCGTCTGCATCGTCGCGCCACCGATCTCCCTGCCCTGGTGGCGGCGCAGGCGCGACTGCTGGAGGCACTGTGGCCTATGCTCAGGCCGGGCGGACGACTAGTCTATGTGACCTGCTCCGTCCTGCGGGACGAAAATGACCGCCAGATCGACGCCTTCCTCGCGCGCCACAGCGATGCCCACGCCGCCGACCCGTTGCCCGCCGACAGCGGGCGGCCTCTCGGCGCCGGCCGCCAGATCCTGCCGGGCGAACAGGACATGGACGGATTCTTTCTTGCCGCTCTCGACAAGCGCCCTGCTGCTCCTTCTGGCGGCGTGCACTGAGGTCACGCAAGAGCAACTCGCACTGGCGGAAGTGCGACGCATCGACCTGATCGGCACTGCCGACGCACCGCATCTGTCCGCGCAGCTGCGCCTGGGCCTGAGTCCGACCATGCGCGAGGCGCTGGCGCGAGGCGTTCCCCTGGTGTTCGAGGTGGAGGCGCGCACCGACGACTGGGGCGGTCGCCTGCTCGTCACTCGTCGCTATGAAGCGCAGTACCTGCCGCTGTCGCGGCGCTACCGACTGCGCGAAGGCGGATCGGGCGAGCGCATATTCGCGCGCCGTGCCGCGCTGATTGCCGCGCTTGAACAGATCGACCTGCCGCTGCCGCGCAGCGCCACACAGATGTACCGGGTGCGATTCAACCTGGTGATCGATGCCCTGCCGGCGCCGCTGCGCCTGCCGGCCCGCTTCGATCCGGCTTGGCGACTGCAGATCGAGGCACGATGGCCACCGCGCGCGGCGTGATGCAGCGTCTTCTTGCGCTGCTGCCGGCGCTGGCGCTGCTGGTCCTGCTTGGCTCGGCGCTGTATCTCGCCGGCGATGCCGCGGAAGGCGCAGTGCGTCTCGATCAGGTCTACACCCAGGTGTTCGCCGCTTCAGCGCTGGCGCTGGGCCTGCTGCTGGTGGTGATCCTGCTGCGCCTGCTCAAGTTGGTGCGCCAGGTGCGCCGCGGCGTGCCTGGCGCACGACTCACCCGTCGCCTGCTGCTGATGCTGGTGCTGCTGGTGGTGCCGCCGCTGGCGGTCACCTACGGGTTCGCGCTGCGCTTCCTGCACGCCAGCGTCGACGGCTGGTTCAATGTCAGCATCGAGGAGGCGCTCGACGATGGTCTGGGCCTGGGCCGCCTGTACCTTGATGATCGATTGCGCGACGCCGAGCAGCGCCTGTTGCCCGTGGTGGAGCAACTCGCCGATGAGCCGGCGGCAGCCTGGCAATCGACGCTCAATGTCGCCGCCGACCAGACGCCCGGCGCGCAGTGGCTGGTGTTTGCCGATGACGGCAGCGTGCCGGCACTGGCGTCGGCCGATGCCAGCCTGTTCCTGCCTGCGCTTCCGGACGAGTCGGTGCGTCTGACCCTGCGCGGACGCGCCGGCTATGCGGCCGCCGAACCGATTGGCGATCGCCTGATGCTGCGCGTGGTCCGCGGCTTCGCCATGGCCGGGGGTGGGCAGCGCTATGCGCAGCTTCTGGCGCCACTACCGGCACGCACCGAACCGATGCTCAGGCGTCTCGAGGGCGCGGTCCACGAATACGGCCGCCTGGCATTCCTGCGCGACTCGCTGAAGCTCACCTTCACGCTGATTCTGTCGTTCGTGCTGCTGCTGTCGCTGTTCCTGGCGGTGCTCGCGGCGTTCGGCGTGGCGCGCCGCATGGTGGCGCCGATCGGTCGCCTGGCGAAGGCCACCGAGCACGTGGCGTCGGGCGACTATGGCGCTCCGCTGCCGGTGAGCGGCAGCGACGAGCTGGCGTTCCTTGCGCGGTCCTTCAACCGCATGACCGAAGAGCTGCAGGCGGCTTCGCTGCGCGTGCGCAACAGCCAGGCGCAGACCGAGGCGCAGCGTCTGTACCTCACCACGCTGCTGCAGAGCCTCTCCTCGGGCGTCCTTGGCCTGGATGCCGACGGCAGCCTGCGCACCATCAACCGCGCTGCCAGCGAAGTGCTTGGCACGGATCTCGGTCCCTGGCTGAATCAGCCGGTGGCAGAGCTTGGCAAGGCCCTGCCGCAGCTCGAGCCGCTGGCGCGCATGCTCGACCGCAGACGTATCGAGGGTGCGCGCGAATGGCGTCAGGAGGTGCTTCTCGATCGCGGCGGTGAACGTCAGGTGCTGATGGTGCGCGGCGCCATCCTGCCCGGCGAGGATGAAGGTCTGGTCGCGGTGTTCGATGACCTGACGATGCTCAACCGCGCCCAGCGCGAAGCCGCCTGGGCGGAAGTGGCGCGTCGTCTGGCCCACGAAGTGAAGAATCCGCTGACCCCGATCCAGCTCGCGGCTGATCGCTTGCGGCGACGCTTTCTCGGCCGTCTCGAGGCCGATGACGCAGCTTTGCTGGATCGTTCCACGCGGACCATCGTCGCCCAGGTGGATGCGCTCAAGTCGATGGTCAACGCCTTCTCCGACTACGCCCGCCCACCGCCGCTGAAACTCGAGCCTCTGGATCTCAACGCCCTGGTCGACGAAGTACTGGATCTGTACGACAACGACGACCGGGTCAGGATCGGCCGGCAGCTGCAGGCGAGGCTGCCGGCGCTGCGCGGCGACCCGGTGCGGCTGCGCCAGGTGCTGCACAACCTTCTGAAGAATGCGATCGAAGCGTGCCAGGAGCAGACTCTGGCCCAGATCGAAGTCACCACGGCCGAGGTCGAGCTGCGCGGTCGCACATGGGTAGAGCTCGGCATCGCCGACAGCGGCCCGGGTCTGCCCGAGGGCTTCGGCGTGGAATGGTTCGAGCCCTATCGCTCCAGCAAGGCGCGCGGCACCGGACTCGGCCTCGCGGTGGTCAAGAAGATTGCCGAAGAGCACGGTGGACAGATCGAGGCCCATTCGCGCACAGCAGGCGGCGCGCGTTTTGTGCTGCGCCTGCCGCTGGGGATCCTCTGAACCGGTCCTCACGCGACGCATCGGCGCCCTGGACTGCCCGGCAGCGCCCGTCTGGTATAACGTGTCGGCACAGCATTGAGTGCAGCCGGCGTAGTGTCCCCCCGCCTGATTCCGCGATCCGGGGTCGGGGTCCCGGGGCGGTGACCGGCGCTTTCCGCGAGGGGCCGCCGAGACAGAGGAGCGCCATTGAACGGTGTCGAAGTCAGAATTCTGGTGCAGGGTCTGCGCAAGGGGATGTACGTCTCCAGGCTCGACCGTCCGTGGATCGAGACGCCGTTTCCACTCGAGGGCATCGCCATCCGCAGTCAGGGCGACATTGATCGCCTGACGCGCTTCTGTACCCACGTGTTTGTCGACACCCAGCGCGGCGCGCGACCGGAGGCGCGCTATGTGGATCCGCTGCGTGCCGACGATCCCGCCCAGGCGCCGCCTTGGCTGGCCGAGCTGCGGACCACTTTCTACGACGACAGCGTCAGCCTCGACGTGGAGATACCGCAGGCGCGCGAAGTCTACGAGGAGTTCGCCAAGTCCCTGCAGGATCTCTACGGCGAACTGCAGCAGGGCGGCAACCTCGACCTCAAGGTGGTGCAAAGCGGCATGCGCTCGATGATCGACAGCGTGCTGCGCAACCCCAATGCCTGCGGCTGGCTGACCCGATTCAAGGACAGCGACGATACGCTCTATCGCCACGCGCTCGGCAGCGCCGTGTGGTCGGCGGCGCTCGGCAGGCACCTCGGCCTTGGGCGTCGGGAACTCGACGACCTGGTGTTGGGCTGCATCCTCATGGATGCCGGCAAGTCACGACTTCCGAACGAGCTCCTGGACAAACCCGGACGCTTCGACGAAGTCGAGTTCCAGCAGGCGCAGACGCACGTGGCGCTCGGGCTCGAACTGATCGAGTCCAGCGCCCTGCCCGAACGGGTCGTGGAGATCGTGCGCTGCCATCATGAGCGGCACGACGGCAAGGGCTATCCGCGCAGTCTTGCCGGCAATGCGATTCCACTTTTCGCCCGCATTGCCGCGCTGGTCGACTGCTACGACGCTCTCATCAACGTGCGCCCGCATCGGCCGGCGCACGCGCCGCATGAGGCCATCTCGCTGCTCTATCGCAGCCGCGGACACCGCTATCAGTCGGAGCTGGTCGAGCAGTTCATCCAGGCCATCGGCATCTATCCGAGCGGCACCCTCGTGGAGCTCAACTCCGGGGAAGTTGCGGTGGTGGTGTCATTGAACGGCGCGCGCAGGCTGAAGCCGAAGATCATGCTGCTGCTCGATCCGGACAAGCAGCCCTACGCGGACTTCGCCACCCTGGATCTGCTGGACGATCCGCTGACCGAGGATGGCCGCATCGTCGGCATTCGCCGCGGCTTGCCGCCGGGTGCCTTCGGTATTCGTGCCGAGGAACTCTATCTTTGAGCGAGGACAGCGCCCGCCAGCGCGTGTCGGGCCTTCCTGCGCTCGACACATTGCTGCGCGCTGCCGTCGAGCACAGTCAACGTACCGACTCGCGGCTGGCGCTGGTTCTGATCAGCCTGCGCGATACCCGACGACTGCTGGGGACCCTCGGTGCGGGCGCCGTCGAGCGACTGATGGAGCGCGTGCAGCTCGCCGTCGGCGCCATGCTGCGTCCCGGCGATCGCCTGCTGCGCTGCGCCGAACATGACCTCGCCCTCCTGCTGCCGTCGCTGCTGAACGCCGGCCACGCGGTGCTGGCCGCGCGCAAGGTGCTCAGCCTGAGCCAGGCACCGGTCGACATCGGTGACCTCGCGGTTCGCCCGCAGATGGCGATCGGCATTGCGCTGTGTCCGGAACACGCGCTGGATGCCGCAACCCTGCTGCGCCAGGCCCAGCTGGCCTTGAACGCCAGCGAGATCGGTGGCGCACCGTGGTCGGTCTGCGATTCTCCGGAGGCCGAGGCGCTGTCAAGCGCATGGCAGATCGAGACCGAGCTCGACGAGGCCATGGAAGTCGGCGACCTGCGGCTGTACTACCAGCCGCAGATCGATCTGATCAGCAAGCAGCCATGCGCTGCCGAAGCGCTGGCGCGCTGGCACCATCCGCGGCGCGGCGTGCTT
Organism: uncultured Gammaproteobacteria bacterium; assembly: GCA_964526035.1. Taxonomy (GTDB): domain Bacteria; phylum Pseudomonadota; class Gammaproteobacteria; order Xanthomonadales; family BPKI01; genus DAOMOD01. The sequence goes on from CAZGKE010000023.1 coordinate 25,831, forward strand.
CCGCCGAGCAGCTTCATCCCGGTGGCCGAGCGCAGTCGTCGCATGGGTGCGCTGACACAATGGGCGGTGAACACCGCACTTCGCCAGTCGGCGCAATGGCCGCTCTTCGAGCAGCCGCTCTCGGTTTCTGTCAACGTGCCACCGGGTGTTGCCGAGAGCGCGGAGCTGCCGGAGCTGGTGGCCACGGCGCGGGGTCTGTGGGCCGAACACGACCAACAGCTGGTGATCGAGATCACCGAGACCTCGCTGCTGCGCACGCCGGAAGCGGCCAGGCGCATGCTGAGCAGCCTGCGCGAGGCTGGCGTGCGCGTCTCCATTGATGACTTCGGCACCGGACACTCCTCACTGGGCCAGTTCCGCGACCTGCCGGTGGACGAGCTCAAGATCGACATGAGCTTCGTGCAGGCGATGGTGCACTCAGAGACCGACCGACGCATCGTCGAACTGATCATCGATCTTGCCAGGGCCTTCGGTCTTGCGGTGGTGGCTGAGGGCGTGGAGACCGTGGAATCCCTTCAGCTTCTGCATCGCATGGGGTGCACACGGGTGCAGGGCTACCTGCTGGCGCGGCCGATGGACGAGGAGACGTTCCTGGCCTGGCTGCAAAACTACCAGCCGATTCCCGAGGTTGCCGCGCTGTCATAGTCGGCCATGTCGGGCGCGACGACAGCGCCCTGTGCCGTCGCCACCCGGACTCCGCGAATCCCGGTGGTGCGCCACTGAATGGGAGTAGCGTTATGCTTGTGCGCCCCGCCATGCGGCATCACGCCCTTTCCGAATGACATCCGCCCATATCCTGGTGGTCGACGACGAGCCGGACATTCGCGAGCTGGTGCGCGAAATCCTGGTCGATGAAGGCTATGCGGTGGAGACCGCGGAAAGCGCCGAGGCGGCACGCATGTCGCGGCGCAGACGGCGCCCCGATCTGGTCCTGCTCGACATCTGGATGCCCGACACCGACGGCGTCAGCCTTTTGCGCGAGTGGAGCGAACAGGGCGGTCTGCCGTGTCCGGTGATCATGATGAGCGGTCACGGCACCATCGAGACCGCGGTGGAGGCCACCAGGCTCGGCGCCTGGGATTTCGTCGAGAAGCCGATCGCGCTGGCCAAGCTGCTGCTGACCATCGAGCGCGCGCTCGAGGCCAACCGGCTGCGCCTCGAGAACGAGGGCCTGAAACGCCAGCTGCCGCCGGTCGAACCGGTCGGCGTCGGCCGCGCACTGCAGTCGCTGCGCGCCCAAATCGAAAAGGTGGCCGCGCACGACACTCCGGTGCTGCTGCGCGGCGAAGCGGGTGCCGGCAAGGAAACGCTGGCGCGCTGGCTGCACACCCGCAGTCCGCGACGCAACGGTCCATTCATCGTGCTGGCCCCGGGTTCGGTGGGACGGGATGCCGCAGCGGCGTTGCTCGGCACCGAGGATGCCGGCCAGGTTCACTACGGACTGCTGGAACAAGCCAACGGCGGCACGCTGTTCCTCGACGAGATCGCCGACCTTGACAGCGACCTGCAGCACCGACTGGCCAGCGCGCTGGAGCGGCGCAGTCTGCTGCGCGTCAACGGTGCCGCGCCGGTGGCGCTGGATGCTCGGGTGGTGGCGGCGACAAGCCGCGATCTGGAAGCATGGGTGCGCGAGGGTCGATTTCGCGAAGAGCTCTACTACCAGCTGAACGTCGTTCCGGTCACCGTTCCGTCGCTGCGCGAGCGCGCCGATGATGTCCCGGAACTGCTGCGCCATTTCGCGACCTTCTTCGCCGATCGCGACGGCCTTCCCTACCGGAGCTTCACCGTCGCCGCGCAGAATCGGCTGAGCCAGTACCGCTGGCCTGGCAACCTGCGCGAGCTGCGCAATCTGGTGCAGCGGCTGCTGGTAATGGGGCAGGGCGAGATCGCTGTCGAGGAGGTCGATCAGGCGCTCGGACAGGTCCCTTCACAGCTTGCCGGCAAGGCAGAGGTCGCCGTCGACGTGCCGCTGCGCGAGGCGCGCGAACAGTTCGAACGCGACTATTTGTCGCGCCAGCTCGCCGCTGCAGGAGGCAGCGTCGGCAAACTGGCTAAAATGGCCGGCATGGAGCGCACCCACCTCTATCGCAAGCTCCGCGATCTCGGCATCGACCTGAAGTCGGCCAAGGACGACTGAGCCGAGACTGCCGGCCGTCGAACCATGAAAATCCTCATTCTAGGCGCAGGCCAGGTCGGCACTTCGGTGGCTGGCGCGCTGGCCAAGGAAAACAACGACATCACCGTCGTCGATACCGACGCTGCGCGGCTGGCCGAGCTGCGCGAGCGCTTCGACCTGCGCACCGTGCTCGGTCACGCGTCGCTGCCCAGCGTGCTGTCGCACGCCGGCGCAGAGGACTGCGACATGGTGATCGCGGTGACCAGTCAGGACGAGGTCAACATGGTTGCCTGCCAGGTGGCAGACACGCTCTATCGAACGCCGACCCGGATCGCGCGCATCCGCCAGGTGGAGTACATCTCCCATCCGGAGCTGATGCACAAGGGACGCTCCTCGATCGATGTGGCGATCAGTCCCGAGCAGCTGGTCTGTGCCCATGTGCAGCGTCTCATCGAATACCCCGGCGCGCTGCAGGTGCTGGATTTTGCCGGCGGTCGCGCGCAGCTGGTGGCGGTTCGCGCTTACCCCGACGGGGCCCTGGTCGGGCACGAGCTGAAGGATCTGCGTCAGCACATGCCGCCGGATGTCGACGCCCGGGTGGCGGCGATCTTTCGCAAGGACCGCGCCATCATTCCCGAAGGCAGCACCGTCATCGAGGTCGACGACGAGGTGTTCTTCCTTGCCGCGCGGCGCGATATCCGCACCGTGATGGCCGAGCTGCGCCGCGTCGACAAGCCGGCGCGGCGCGTCTTCCTGGCCGGCGGCGGCAATATCGGCCGCGCGCTGGCCAAGGCACTCGAGTCCAAGTACAGCGTGAAGATACTGGAGCGTTCGCGTGCACGTGCGCGGGTGCTGGCCGAGGACCTGGTGAACTCCATCGTGCTTGTCGGCGACTGTGCCGACGAGGATCTGCTGCGCGAGGAAAACATCGACCAGACCGATGTCTACTGCGCGCTCACCAACGACGACGAGGCCAACATCCTTTCCGCCATGCTTGCCAAGCGCATGGGCTGCCAGCGGGTCATTTCCCTGATCAACCGTCCGGCCTACGCCGAGCTTGTCGAGGGTGGGCCGATCGATATCGCGGTGAGTCCGCAGATCGTCACCCTGTCGTCGCTGCTCGGGCATATCCGTCAGGGTGCCGTGGTGCGCGTCCACTCGCTGCGCCGCGGCGCAGCTGAAGCCATCGAGGCGCGCGTGCTCGGCGATCGCCGCACCAGCAAGGTGGTCGGTCGTGCCCTGGAGGAAATCGAACTGCCCTCGGGCGCCACCATCGGCGGCATCATCCGCGGCGAGCAGCTGCTGATCGCCCACCACGACGTGATCATCGAGCCCGACGACCACGTCATCCTGTTCCTGGCCGACAAGCGCCAGCTGCCCAAGGTCGAGGCGCTGTTCAGCGCCGCGGCGACGTATCTTTGATTCAAGGGCCGTCGGCATGCGCGCGTTAGCCATTCAGCGCATTCTCGGCGCACTGCTCGGAATGGCATCGCTGATCATGCTGCCGCCGCTGGCGTTCGCCTGGTTCAACAGCGATGGTGCCGAACGGGCGTTTCTTTCGAGCTTCGTGGTGATGGCGGCCGGGGGCCTGCTGATGTGGTTTCCGGCGCGACGCGCTCGCTACGAGCTGCGCATCCGCGACGGATTCCTGGTTACCGCACTGTCCTGGCTGATGATCAGCTTCGTTGCTGCGCTGCCGTTCTGGTTGGGGCCACCGCATCTCGATCTGCCGCGCGCAGTATTCGAATCGGTCTCGGGCATCACCACGACCGGGGCCACGGTGATGACCGCCATCGATTCGCTTCCGATCAGCGTCAAGTTCTACCGGCAAATGCTCAACTTCGTCGGTGGCATGGGCATCATCGTGCTGGCGGTGGCCATCCTGCCGATGCTGAAGATCGGCGGCATGCAGCTGATGGGTGCGGAAAAGGCGGGGGTATCCAAGGACACCAAGCTGACGCCGCGCATTGCCGAGACGGCCAAGACCCTGTGGGTGATCTACATCGCGCTCACCGCCTCCTGTGCGCTGGCCTACTGGCTGGCCGGGATGGATCTGTTCAATGCAGTCGGTCACAGCTTTTCCACCGTGGCCACGGCGGGATTTTCCACCCACGACGCCAGCATCGGCTACTACGACAGCCCGCTGATCGAGGCCATCGCGGTGACCTTCATGTTGGTGGGTGCGGTGAACTTCGCCATGCACTTCTACGCCTGGCGGCACGCTACCAGTGCCCACTACTACCGCGACACCGAGCTCAAGGTCATGCTGGGTGTCGCGCTGGTTGTGTCGTTGATCACCGGCGCAGGATTATGGCTGGCGGGGACCTATGCCGACACCGTCACCGGATTTCGGCATGCAGTCTTCCATACCGTCTCGCATCTGACCTCGACCGGGTTCGGTACGACGGGCTTCTTCGACTGGCCGGCCCACCTGGCGCTGATGATGATCCTGGTCGCCTTCGTGGGCGGCTGTGCGGGTTCCACTGCCGGTGGCCTCAAGGTGATCCGCATCATCGTGCTGGTCAAGCAGGGCATGCTGGAAATGGTGCGGCTGATCCATCCCAAGGCCCAGCTTTCGCTCAAGGTCGGGCGAGCCACGGTGCCGATTCTGGTGTCCAGCGCGGTGCTCGCCTACTTCACGCTGTTCATCGTCTGCCTTGCCCTGTTCACGGCGGTCATCGCCGCCTTCGGCCACGATCTGGTTACCGCCGCGTCGGCGGCAGCTTCGTGTCTGCTCAATCTCGGGCCGGCCCTCGCGATTGCCGGTCCGCACTACAACGACATGGCCGACGGCGCACTGTGGGTGCTCGGCTTTGCGATGTTGCTCGGGCGCCTCGAGCTGTTCACCCTGCTGGTGTTGCTGACGCCGGCGTTCTGGCGTAGCTAGCCGCGCACAATGGCCCCTTCTACTACTCCTTCGTAGAAGCTCTGTTCCGTTTCTACCCTCCGTTTCGATCCCCCACGAATGTTCGGGGCTGAGGCCTCTCCTGCCTGCACGTTCGGGCGAAGCCCGACGCAGCTGCGCAGCAGCCGAACGGCGAAAGCCGCGATCAGCGCTTCGCATGCAACGTTTGATCGCGGCTTTCGCCGCTCCAAGATGATTCACGCCTGGTCGGCGTGTTGCGACGTCAAGACGGGATCGTTTCCGCCAGCCAGTCGCGCGGCTTCAGGTACGCATCCAGGCGTGCCTCGGCGCTGCCGGGCTCCGGCTGGTAGCCGTACTGCCAGCGCACCAGCGGCGGCAGGCTCATCAGGATCGACTCGGTACGTCCGCCCGACTGCAGTCCGAACAGGGTGCCGCGGTCGTAGACCAGATTGAATTCGACGTAGCGTCCGCGCCGGTAGAGCTGAAACTGCCGCTCACGCTCGCCGTATGGCGAATCGCGACGGCGCTCGACGATCGGCAGGTAGGCTTCGAGGTAGGCATCCCCCACCGCACGAAGGAACTCGAAGCAGCGTTCGAAGCCCCACGCATTGAGGTCGTCGAAGAACAGCCCGCCGACGCCGCGAGTCTCGCCACGATGCTTGAGGTGGAAGTACTCGTCGCACCAGCGCTTGTAGCGTTCATACACATCGCCGCCGAATGGCGAACAGGCGTCGCGCGCGACCCGATGCCAGTGCAGCACATCTTCGTCGACGGGGTAAAACGGCGTCAGGTCGAAGCCGCCGCCGAACCACCACACCGGCTCCCGGCCCGATGCAGTGGCGCAGAAAAGGCGCACGTTGGCATGACTGGTCGGAACGTGGGGATTCTGCGGATGGATCACCAGCGACACGCCCATCGCCTCGAAGCCGCGCCCGGCCAGTTCCGGGCGCGATGCGCTGGCCGACGGCGGCAGGTGGGCACCGCTCACGTGGGAAAACCCGACCCCGGCCTGCTCGAACACGGCACCATCGCGCAGCACCCGAGAGCGGCCGCCCCCGCCCTCCTCACGACGCCAAGAGTCCTCTCCAAACCGCGCCGCACCGTCGGCTTGCGCCACTGCGGCGCAGATGCGCTCCTGCAGTGACAGCAGGTAATCGCGAACGTCGGACAGGGGCAGATCGCTCATGGTGCGCGCATAGGGGGCTGGGGCGGCAAGGCTAGCATGCGGATTTGCCAGGGTATTTCCTGAGTGCTGGTGGCCTGTTACAGGCCACTAGTGTGGTGTTCCGCAAT
>CAZGKE010000024.1:0-10692 GCA_964526035.1 uncultured Gammaproteobacteria bacterium
CGGCTTTGTGGGAGGGGCCTCAGCCCGACATCTGCACGGCATCGAAACGAAGGGACGGTCGCGGCTTTCGCCGTTCGGCTGCTGCGCAGCTACGTCGGGCTTCGCCCGAACCTACAGGGCACTGCTCTTGTAGGTCCGGGGGAAGCCCGGCGCAGACGCGAAGCGGCCGAACCCACCCGTGGGCGACACGTGCGCAACATCGATGCGAGGGGACGGCCGCGCACCGCCGCACCGCTCCCGTTGCCGGAAGCGGTGCGGTCGCGCTCAGTCGGCCAGCTCGCGCATGCGGCGCAGACGGATGGCGATGATGATCATGGCGATGCCGATGGCCGCCGCAATCCAGGGCGCCGGGTCGGCCAGCGCAGCCAGCGGTGTACCGGGGCTGATCAAGCTCAACGCCTCTTCGGGGCCGCTGCTGCGCTCCAGGCGGGTGATGGTCTCCCAGCTCACCCAGTTGCCGGGAAAGGAGCCGAGCAGCAGGCGTGCGACTACATTCTTCCAGAACCAGGCGCTGGGCAGCGACAGGCTCTGCATGAGCCCGAACAAGCCCACCAGGATGCCCGCACCGACCGGCATCAGCACCGCCCACAGGAAGGGCTTGCTGCGCGCCCATGCCGAGCAGAGCAACAGCCAGCCGATGGTGGGCAGGGCGAACACCAGGCCCACGGGGACGGTTGCCATGAGGGTCAGGAACACCCGGATCAGGTGGGATTCGCTCCACACCATACCGGCCAGTCCCGTGCCGCGTACGGCGAGCCACAGCGACAGCACGATCAGCGAGGCCAGCGCAGTCAGCACGACCGCGATGAATCCGATCAGCGGCGCGACCACTCCCGCCGACGCCACCTTGGCGAGCACCGTTTCGCTGTCCGATACCGGCAGCGATTTCCAGAACAGAATGCTGCGGTCTCGGCGCTCGTCATACAGCGCCCCCAGGCAATAGAAGAACACCACGATAAAGACCACGAAACCGATCAGGAAGGCGACCTGCGCCACCGCGCTGTCGACGCCCAGGCCGAACATCAGCCGCGCCTGACCGTCCATGGCCTGCAGGGCATCACCCAGCTTCAGCATGCCGATCTGCACGTGCGCTCGGCCAGCCGCAGCCTCGGTGATCAGGATTCCCATTACGAGAAGGACGATGACGACGCCGCCGGTCACCAGCGGTGCCCACAGGAAGCCGCCGCGGTTTTCCCAGTACTCGCGCTTGACCAGGGTCAGGTAGCGGTTCATGCCTTGACTCCGTTCTGCATGGTGGCGACGAAGATGTCGGCCACCGAAGGTTTGTGCAGTTCGCCCAGCGCCGCCAGCCGCTCGTGGTCGGGCGCGTCGAACAGGAAAATGTGGCGACCGAACACCTGGCGCTCGTGCAGCGGGCTGAGTGCCCGGGCCTGGTCAGCGTGCTCGGGCTTGACCATCACTTCGACGAAGCGCTCGCCGACCGCGTCCATGCTCGCCGAGAGGGCGATGCGACCATCCTTGATGAAGATCAGGTCGGTGAGGATGTGCTCGATCTCCTCCACCTGGTGGGTGGTGATGACGATGGTCTTGCCCTCGTCGAAGTAGTCGTTGAGCAGGTCCTGGTAGAAGGCCTTGCGATAAAGAATGTCGAGCCCCAGGGTGGGTTCGTCGAGGACCAGAAGCTTGGCGTCGATGGCCATGATCAGTGCCAGGTGCAGCTGCACCACCATGCCCTTGGACAGCTCCTTGACCCGGTGCTTCTGGGTGATCTTGGTGCGGTTGAGGAAGGACATGCACTTCTCGCGCGAGAAGCGCGGATGCACGGATTCGACGTACTCGATCAGATGCCAGACCCGCGCCCAGCGCGGCAGCACCGCCACGTCGGCGATGAAGCACACCTGGTTCATCAGCTCGGAGCGCTGGCGGTGCGGATCGAGGCCCAGCACCTTGAGGTCGCCCTCGAAATCGGTGAGGCCGAGTACGGCCTTCAGCGCAGTGGTCTTGCCGGCGCCGTTGGGGCCGATCAGGCCGACGATGCGTCCTGCTTCGACATCGAGATCGATGTTGTCGACAGCCCGGGTCCTGCCGTAGCGCTTGGTCAGGCCGCGCGCGGATATGACGGCGCTCATTCCCTCTCCTCCTCGTGTTGATCCAGCAGTTCCTCGACCGAGAGGCCGAGGCGTTCGATGCGTTCGCGCACCAGCGGCCATTCCTGCTCCAGGAAGTGCTGGCGTTCGGACTTCAGCAGCTGCGCGGGGGCGCCCTCGCTCACGAACATGCCGAGGCCGCGGCGCTTTTCCACCAGCTCTTCGTCGACCAGCTGCTGGTATGCCTTGGAGACGGTGATCGGATTGATCTGGAATTCCGCTGCCACCTGTCGCACCGAAGGCAGCGGATCGCCAGGCTTGAGGACGCCATCGAGGATCATCGCCACCACGCGGTCGCGCAGCTGGCGGTAGATCGGCGTGGCATCGTTCCAGGTCATCGACATGGTTATTTGTCCGTGCGGCTCGACGTCAGTCTGCCAAAGGAGAAGTAGGGAAGTCCGAATTTGCTGCCGCGTACGGTCGGGCGCGGCTGCTCGGGCGCTGCGACCGGGGCAGCAACGGTCGGTGCGGTGACCAGATCGCCAGATGCCTTGGTCGCCTCTCCGCTCACGAAGTCCCTGTTCCAGGGCGCGTCCAGGGACGCAACCTGCTGGGCCTGATCGCGAAGAATGCCGACGGATCCGTCGCGCAGCGCTTGACGCTGATCCTGGGCGATCGACTCCATGGCGCGTTGCGCCTGCAGGCGGATGTCGTAGCCTTCGGCGACGGCCGGGCTGCTGAACAGGGCTGACAGGGCCAACAGGGCGCTTACGGTCAGGGTGGCGGTGGTTTTCATGACTCGGTCTCCATCTGGGGTGTAACACCGTAGAGGTGTTGTAGCGAACTATAACACCTAAACTGAGGCTGTCAACCCCCTTTTCACCGCATTCAGACGGCCAGGGCGCAGAATGGCTGCCACCCGAACCGGCCACGGAGCCTGCCATGTCCCGCTATGCTGCATTCATCTTCTTGTTTTTCATGGCTTCCGGCGCCGCCAGAGCTGAGTGCGCCAGCCTCCTTGACCACGAATTCCGGCGCCTCGCCAGCGAAGACTCCGTCCGCCTGTGCGACGCGTACAAGGGCAAGGTACTGCTGGTGGTCAACACCGCCAGCAAGTGCGGCTTCACGCCCCAGTACGAGGGTCTGGAGGCGCTTCATCAGGAGCACGCAGACCGCGGCTTCGCGGTGCTGGGGTTCCCGTCGAACGACTTCATGGGCCAGGAGCCGGGCAGCGAAGAGGAGATCGCAGAGTTCTGCACCCTGACCTATGGGGTGAAGTTTCCGATGTTCGAGAAGCTCGAAGTCAAGGGTGAATCCGCGCATCCGTTCTACCGTGGTCTGGCGGCGGCCGCCGAGGGCCAGGCGCCGGGATGGAACTTCCACAAGTACCTGATCGGGCGCGATGGGCGCCTGGTGGCCAACTACGGAAGCCGCGTGCTGCCCGATGACGCCGAACTCTCGGCGCGCATCGAGGCCCTGCTCGCCGAACCGGGATCCTGAGTCGCTGCGCCCTCAAAGCCGGCGCTTGACTGCGCGAATCAGGAATCCGATCACGGGAATGTGCTGGAACAGGCCGTCGGCCGCGTTCCAGTAGTCCTGGTGGTAGACCACCCGACCTTCGGCATTGAAGCGCAGGTGGCTCATGCCGATCGACCAGGTGTCCTGACCGCGGCGGAAGCGCTTGAAGCGGATCATCATGCGCCAGCGCAGGAAATAGTCGCCGTCACCACCGCGGACCTCGTCGACGATCTCCACCCGGCAGGCTTCCACCGCAGCGGCGCTTTCGCCGAGATAGTGGGCCAGCGCTTCGAGGCCGCGCACCGTCTTCAGGGTATCGTCAAAGACCACGTCCTCTGCGTAGGTCTGCGGCAGGAGACTCTCGATGCGTCCGGGGCTGAAGTCCGAGAAGAAGCGGCTGAAGCGCTGCAGGGCTTCGGTTTCCTCGTCGGAATCCGCCGCAAACGGAGCGCCGTGGCGGCGGCGGACGATCTCCAGTTCGACTTCGTTGTCCATGACTTCCGGGCTCATTCGGTGGGCATGGCCAGAGTCTGTATCAAGCCACGTGATGACGCCATGCATCGGGACAGCACTTCCAGGGCGGGGCTGGCGTTCGACTGCACGGCCGGTTCGCGCGTCGAGGGTGCCCAGCGGCCGCAACTGATCGATCAAGCCCTTGCCGAGCCGCAGGCCTGAAATGCGGCCTGGTCACGACGCCTCTCCATCCGGTCGCCCCATGCGCTAGCATGCGCCCCGGGGACGAGAATGGAGAGGTGGACGTGATCAGCGTGATGCTGGTGGACGACCACGATCTGGTGCGCGCAGGCTTGCGCTCGATCGTGGACGCGCAGCCCGACATGGAGATCGTGGGCGAGGCTGCGAGCGGGGAGGAGGCTGTGCGTCTGGCCAAGGCGCTCAAGCCCGACGTGATTCTGATGGACCTCAATCTGCCTGGAATCGGTGGAATAGGGGCCACCGAACGCATCGTGCGCAGCAAATCGCGCTGCCGCATCGTCGTGGTCAGCGCGCAGACCGAGTCGCCGTTTCCGAAACGCCTGCTCGAGGCGGGCGCCCTGGGCTATGTGACCAAGGCGGGTCCTGCCGAGGAACTGCTGCAGGCGATCAGGACGGTAGCCCAGGGTCGGCGCTATCTGGCCAGCAATATCGCCCAGCAGATGGCGCTCGACGGATTGAGCGGCCGCGCGTCTCCCATCGACGAGCTGTCCAAGCGCGAACTGGCGGTGGCCTTGAAGCTTGCCGAAGGCCTGAGTCAGCAGGACATCGCCAAGCAGATGAACCTCAGCCCGAAGACGATCCAGACCTACAAGAGCCGTCTGTTCGACAAGCTCGATGTGGAGAACAACGTGGCGCTCGCCAGGATGCTGACCAAGCACGGCGTTCGCGAGTAACCCCGCCGCCTGGGCGGGGTTACCGAGTGGCTCACTCGTTCTTGCTGCCGCTGTCTTCTGACGACGAAGTGACTGCGGTCGCAGGCGCACGGATGTCCGGCTCGCGCTTTTCCTGCACCGCGGGCCCGACCTTGGGTGCCACCGGTGATTCCGGCGCACTGGCATGAGTCACCGCAGCCGGCGTTTCAGGCGCGGACGGGCGGGGATCCGGGCGCGGCTCACGCGCAGTGGGCGGCGACGCCTCCGCATGCGAAGTTTCGATGCGCCGTACGGGTTCCGGCGCTGCCGGTGACGGTGCCGCACGGCTTTCGGCGGCGGGCGCCGAGGCCTGTGGCGCGGGAGCGACCGGAGTTGCCCGCTCAGGCGCTGCCTCGAACTGACGGGGCGGCGGACTGTCAGTTGCGCTGGCATTGACCGGGGGCGCAGCCGGCGTCGGCGCATCGGAGAACGTGGGTTCGGGTTTCTCGGCCCGCGCAGTGTCGCCGGCCTCCAGCGTGCGCGAATCGGATCCGCGCCCGCTCACGCTGCGCGGCATGTCCGAAGGGTCGGCTGTGGACAGTGCGGGCGTCGAAGACGCTTCGAAAACCGAGGAATCCCCCTCCGCAGAAGCAGCGGCACGCGCCGGCCGACGTCTCGGCGTGCGGTCGGAATCGCGATCCTGATCCCGGTTGTCGAGCGGCAAGGCTCCCTGAGTTCCCTGGACGCCACTGTCATTGTCGGTATTGCCGTCGTTGTCGCCGCCGCTGGTATGGGTGGCGTTACCTTCACCGGTTGTGCCTGCGGCATCTCCACCCTTGCGGCGCCGACGTCCGCCGCGACGGCCGCGGCGCCTCGAACGCGTGCCGGCTGCGTCCTTGTCGCCTCCCTGGTTGGCCTCGTCGGAGGATGGGGTGGCTGGCACCGGCGGCGCGACTTCGGATTTGGCCGGTGCCGTTGGCGCTGCAGGAGTGGGCGACTTCGTCTGTCGGCTCTCGGCTTCGTCCTTGGACCCTGCAGGCGATCGCGGTTGCTGGCCACCTGCGGTCGCGGCGGGCTGGGGCGCCTTGGCAGCGTCGCCGCGACGCCCCTGGCGCTTGCCGCCTTCGCCGCGAGCGCTTTCGCCGCGCGCAGATTTGTCGCGCTTGCGATCGCCGCGTTCGCCGCGTTCGCCACGGTCGCCGCGTTCACTGCGCTCACCGCGTTCACGACGTTTGCGCGGCGCGTCGCGATCGTCGCGGTCGCTGCGCGGACCTGCGGCACGCGCGCTTCTGGCGGGTGTCGGGCGTTGCTTCTCGGCGGGCGCGCTTTCAGGTGATGCAGCGAACAACGCCATGAAGCGCGCCCACCAGCCGCTGCGCTTCGGTGCAGTCGCGGAAGGCGTCTGCACCTCGGTGTCGACATCGCGTTGCGGTGCGGGACCGGCCGGTGAAATCCCGCTGACCAGCGGCTTCTCGCTTTCGCTCATGGCCTGCATGGGCCTGACCAGCGGTTCGGTCTCGGTCAGGCGCTCGTAACTCGGCGGGGCATCCGGCAGAAGCTCGTTGGCACGGATGCGCTCGATACGGAAATGCGGCGTCTGCAGGTTGACGTCGGCTACTACCAGTACCGGCGCCTTGTTGCGCGCCTCGATCTCGACCAGCGCGTGGCGCTTCTCGTTGAGCAGGAAGTTGCTGATGTCGGTAGGGACCTGGAGCAGTACCTGCCCGGTGTTGTCCTTCATCGCCTGCTCTTCGACCAGGCGCAGGATCGAAAGCGACAGCGACTCCACCGAACGGATGGTGCCGTGACCACTGCAGCGCGGACATACCACGTGGGTCGATTCACCCAGGGACGGACGCAGGCGTTGCCGCGACATTTCCAGCAGCCCGAAACGCGAGATGCGTGCGACCTGGACGCGCGCGCGGTCATGCCTCAAGGCATCACGCAGGCGGTCTTCCACGGCGCGCTGCGCGCGGGTCGACGACATGTCGATGAAGTCGATGACGATCAATCCACCGAGGTCGCGCAGACGCATCTGGCGGGCGATTTCATCAGCCGCCTCGAGGTTGGTGTTGAGCGCGGTTTCCTCGATGTCACTGCCCTTGGTGGCGCGCGCCGAGTTGATGTCGATCGCGGTCAGCGCTTCGGTATGGTCGATGACCACGGCACCGCCGGAGGGCAGACGCACCTGACGCTCGTGCGCGGATTCGATCTGCGTTTCGATCTGGTAACGCGAGAACAGCGGTGTGCTGTCCTCATAGAGCTTGAGCTTGCGCAGGCTCTGCGGCATCACCTGCTGCATGAACTCGCGCGCGTCATTGAAGATGTCCGGCTGGTCGATGAGGATCTCGCCGATGTCGGAGCGCAGGTAGTCGCGCAGGGCGCGGATGATCAGCTTGGATTCCTGGTAGATCAGGAACGGCGCCGACCGGCTTTGCGCTGCGCTGTCAATGGCCTGCCAGAGTTGGGTGAGGTAATCGAGATCCCACTGCAGCTCTTCGGCCTCGCGGCCGACGCCGGCGGTGCGCACGATCAGGCCGACATCGTCGGGCACGTTCAGCTCGTCGAGCGCATCCTTCAGGGCCTGGCGGTCCTCGCCCTCGATGCGCCGCGAGACGCCGCCGGCGCGCGGGTTGTCGGGCATCATCACCATGTAGCGTCCGGCCAGACTGATGAAGGTGGTCAGCGCCGCGCCCTTGGTGCCGCGCTCTTCCTTGTCCACCTGGACGACGATCTCGGTGCCTTCCCGCACCAGTTCCCGAATGCCGGCCTTGTCGGGATTCACGCCCGGCTGGAAGTACTTGCGCGAGATTTCCTTCAGCGGCAGGAAGCCGTGACGCTCGCCGCCGTACTCGACGAAGGCGGCTTCCAGGGAGGGCTCGACACGGGTGATGCGGCCCTTGTAGATGTTCGACTTCTTCTGCTCGCGCGAGGGCGTTTCGATGTCGATGTCGTAAAGGTGCTGGCCATCAACGATGGCGACGCGCAACTCCTCCGGCTGAGTTGCGTTGATCAACATTCTCTTCATTGGTCTTGTTTCCATATGGCGCTCGTACCGCTGGGCCAGGCGCGCGAAAGCGCGGTGTCTGGATCCTGCAGCGGGAGCGCCGATCAACAATCGGCCGGCCGGACCTCGCGGCGCCGGACGGGCTGTCCGTTTCCTCTGGGCCTTGTGCCCGCGGGAAACGGCTCCCAGCGAATCGGAAACCCGAACGCAAGACGCTCCGAGCCGTTACCATCTGTGCACGTTCGATGCTGCGCCTGATCAGGCGGCGCGGTGCGGCGAAGGTGAGATCGCGGCGCGGGGCGATCGCAAGAGCCCCTGTGACCGCGCCGATCTCGGCAGGAAAACCGATGTCCGGGCGGTTACGTGAATCGCAGTCCAAATAATAACAAGGGTTTAGGTGGTCCAGCAATCGTGATTTCCAAGTCGGACGAGAATCCGCGGGTGCGACTGGTCGAGGTTGACGAGGCTCGGGAGGGCCAGCGGGTCGACAATTTCCTTCTGGGTCAATGGAAAGGCGTGCCGCGGACCCACGTCTACCGCCTGCTCAGAACGGGTCAGGTACGCGTGAACGGACGCCGCGCCAAAGCCGACCAGCGACTGCAATCGGGGGACACGGTGCGTTTGCCGCCGGTGCGCCAGGGCGTCAGCGAAGTGCAGGGCACGCCATCGAAGGCGCAGCGCGATCACGTGGCGGCGGCCATTCTCGAGGAGGATCGTGACTTCCTGGTGCTCAACAAGCCGAGCGGCCTGGCCAGCCACGGCGGCAGCGGGATCGCCTTCGGCATCATCGAAACCCTGCGCGCGCTGCGGCCAGAGGCGAGCCTGGAACTGGTCCATCGCCTCGACCGCGATACCTCAGGCGTGCTGCTGCTGGCGCAGCGTCGTCCGGCGCTGCGTGCGGTGCAGGAGCTGATCCGCGAGGGGCGTGTGGAAAAGCGCTACCTGGCCCTGCTGATCGGAACGCCGCGCAAGCCGAAGTTCACGGTCGACGTTCCGCTCAAGCGCGGCGAGGAGGGTGCCGCTTCACGGGTGGTGAGCGTGCATGCCGAGGGCAAGCCTTCGCTGAGCCGCTTCACGCTGGTCGAACACTATCGGGGCGCGAGCCTGTACGAAGTGTCGATCGAGACCGGCCGTACTCACCAGATCCGCGTGCACGCCGCGCATGCCGGGCATCCGGTGGCCGGCGACGACAAATACGGGGACTGGGATGCCAACAAGCTGTTGCGCGAACAGTCCGGCCTGAAGCGCCTGTTCCTGCACGCCAGCGCGCTGGCCTTTCCGTGGGGTGAGGACGGCGGCGAGCGGGTCTTCAGCGCCCCGCTTCCGGATGACCTGAAGGCGGTGCTGGACGCGCTGCCGCGCTGAGGGCGAATGTGTCCCCGACGGGGTGGCATCCCTGTGCGTGCAGGAGCCCACCCGTGGGCGAGGCGAGTCGCCCAGCGGGCCTCGCCCAGGTCGCCCACGGGTGGGCTCCTGCGGAGGCTCAGTCCTGCGGGCGGGGAAACTCGGGGATACAGCTCCCGCGGATCTTGCAGGTGAAGCGCTGCCAGTCGCCGCGGCTGACGTCGCGCAGGGTCACGTAGGGAGCGTGCTGGTCGGGGCGCGTCGGGTCCACGCGGATACCCCAGATCGGCTGCGCCCGCCCCGGCAGCAAGGCGTAACGGAAGTCGCCGACGATCTCGCGGCTGCCCGGCACCCACATCAGCCAGTCATCCGAGAAGTGCGCGAAGCGCCCGATGTCGACGGCCAGTCGCGAGTCGCCGCGAAGCTGCGGCAGGTCGCGTGCCATGTCGAAGGTTTCCGCGCTGTCGATCTCGCCGACGCGGTCCGCACCGAACAGTCCCGGACGCAGCGCTACTGCATACATGCGGCCTTCACGCTGGTAAACCCCGCGCCACACCAGGAGATTGCCAAGCGTCGGTTTGGCGCCCCCGCGCTCGATGACGTGGCCGTGTGATTCGGCAACCCGCGCAAGCAGCGCGTCGGCGCGGTCGCGCTGCACGACGCCGAGCAACAGGTAGGCGAGTCCGATGACCAACGCCGCCTGACCGATTCGCGCCGAGCGCCATTTCAGTGCCGCCAGGACCAGCACCAGCAGCGGCAGCGTGAACAGCGGATCGATCACCGCAATGTTGTGCCAGGCGATGCGCGCATCAGAGAACGGCCACAGCAGATAGGTGCCGTAGCTGGTGCAGGAATCCAGCAGTCCGTGGGTGAGGTAGCCGAGCGTGGTGAACAGGTACAGGCGCAGGAACGGCAGTCGACCGCGCAGGAGCGGCCACAGGATCAACGCGGCCACCAGTCCACCGATCGGCACGAATGCCAGCGCGTGGGTGAAGTGACGGTGGTACTCGAGAAACAGCAGCGGGTCGGCTTCGGAGCGGATGAGTACGTCGATGTCCGGAAGCAGCCCGGCGGCAAAGCCCGCAAGCGTCGCAATGCGGATCTCGCGTCGCTTCGATGTGCTTTGTGCGGCGATGGCGCCGACAACGCCTTGGGTGAGGGGGTCCATGTTGGGAGACAGTTTTCAGTTTTCGGTTTTCAGTTTTCAGACTTTGGGCGAGGGTATCCGAAGTGCGGACGTGCCACTGGGTTGGTTCGAGCATGCCTCATTCGCCGCGGGTACGAGCAGGGCGCGCCGTTCGCCAGCCCCCATGCTCCCCCGTCTGAAAACTGAAAACCGAAAACCGAAAACCTGCCGGCGCGAGCCGGCGGTCTTTTGCCATACTTCCAGCATGAAGATGCAGATCATGTGGACGGGTTGGCTGCTCGC
>CAZGKE010000024.1:10792-30816 GCA_964526035.1 uncultured Gammaproteobacteria bacterium
GGATCAGTTCGCCTTCATCGAAAACTGGCTTGCCCATGTACACCGCGAGCAGCAGATCGTGGTGGCGGGCCACATCCCGATGACCAACAGGGATGGACGTCAGACGTTTCGCGTTGCCGACCGCGAGCGGCTCTACGCACTGCTTGAAGGCCGTCCAGTGAGGGTCCTTGCCGGACACGCACACCAGCAGCGCATCGCCTGGCACGGCGAAGCCGAGGGCTGGCGCGGCGAGCAGATCATGGAGTGGACGGTAGGCGCGGCATCGGGAAGCTTCTGGAGCGGACTGCCGGACGCCGAAGGTATCCCGCTCGCGATCATGAGCGATGGGACGCCGCGTGGCTTCGGCGTGATCGATGTAGATGGCGCGCAGCTGATTCCCACCTGGCGTGCCTCCGGTCGTCCCCGCGAGGAGGTGATGCGCGTGCACGCGCCGCGAGTGCTGCGCCAGGGCAGCTACCCGAGCGCGCAATTGCAGGTGAATGTCTTTCTGGGAGAAGAGGGCACCCAGGTTCGCTACCGTGTTGGCGTTGGCGAATGGGTGACGATGCGCGCCGCGTCCGGACCCGATCCCGCGGTGCGTGCAATCAATGTGCGCCAGGACGAGGCGACGACCTTGCCCTCAGGTGGACGGGTGCCGGACGCCGTGCCTTCGACCCATCTGTGGCGAGCCGCGCTGCCCACCGATCTGCCGGTGGGGGAGCATCAGGTGACGGTGGACGTCCTCGATCGCTGGGGCCGCAGCTGGCGCTCGGCGACCAGCTACCGGTTGGTCGAAGCACCGTGACTGCCTGGCGCACGCTCGACGGCAGACCGACTCGCATCATCGCGCATCGCGGTGCCTCCGGCTTGTTTCCCGAGCACAGCCGCCCGGCCTACGAGCGCGCCGTCGCCGATGGCGCCGATGTGCTGGAACCCGATCTGGTACCGAGCGGCGATGGTGTGCTGTTCACGCGTCACGACGCATGGCTGTCGCGCAGCACCGACGTCGATGCACATGCCGAGTACGCGGAGCGCCGCGCCGCAGGCATCGATGGCCGTGAGGACTGGTGGTCCGACCAGTTCAGCGCCGATGAACTGCGTGGCCTGCACGCGGTCCAGCCTTTTGCGCAGCGCGATCCTTCCCACAACGGCCGTCACCCGATTCTCGATTTCGAAGACGTGCTTGATCTGGCCGCCGCGGCCGGGCGCCCGGTCTATCCCGAGCTCAAGCACCCGAGCTGGTTTGCCGAGCGCGGTATCGATGTGGTCGAGCTGCTGGTTTCGGTACTTGATCGCCGCGGGATACGAGGTCTTGACGCGCCCGCATGGGTGCAGTGCTTCGAGTTCGAGGCACTTCGGCGGGTGAGCCGTGCGCTGGGTCTCAGGGTGTTTCCGTTGGCACGCTTCGACCTGGCCGCGCCACGCGCCGCGCTTGATCTCGTGGTTGAAGCCACCGCGGAGTTCGCCGCCGGAATCGCAGTCGACAAGCGCCTGCTGCTGCTTCCAGACGCAGCAGCCTGGGTCGATCGCCAGCACGACGCGGGTCGCGAAGTCCACGCATGGACGTTTCGCGATGACGTGCTGGCAGCGCAGTTTGCCCACCCTGAGGAAGAACTGGTGCTGGCCTTCGCGCTGGGCGTGGATGCGGTGTTCTGCGACTTTCCGGCGACCGGTGTGCGCGCTCGCAAGGCGTTCGATCATCGGCTGAGCGAACGCAGGTGACTATCGGCCGCTGCGGTGTGTACGCCGGCCCCGGTACTATTGCTTCATGAGCGATGCACCTCCAGCACCACCATTGCCAGACCATGGCTGGCGGGTATTCCTGCGCTGGGTGTCCGAGCACGACGACAGCTGGATTTTCACTACCCTCTACATCGGTCTCGCGGTGGTGCTCAGTATCTGGATCTCGCTTTTCTGGCTGGTGGCCGTGGTGGCCGCGCACGGCGCGCTGGAGTGGTGGGCACTGCGCCAGCGCGGCTATGCCGGTCCATTGTTTGGTCCGATCACCTGGCATCTCAAACTCGACCTGGCGCTGATCCTGTTCGCGCTGTGGCTGGGCGTCTACATGGAGACACTGTTCGGCATTGCGGGCATCGGTACGGTGGCGCGCTCCGGTGCACAGGCTGGCGCCCGCTTTGTCGCATGGCAGCGTGTGCTCCGCGGGGCATTGCTCACCGTCGACGATGCAGCCCAGGTGGTGCGCGCCGTCGCGACGCGCGGCAAACGTCACAACGGTAAAGGTGAGGCGATGCCCACCAGCTGGCTGGGTCGATGGTCGCGCGGCGACATGGCGGTGCTCGGCTTTGGCACAGTGTGGCTGGTGCTGATCCTGCTTTCGCCATGGCTGACAGAGCACACGGCGCTCAGTGCGCTGCAGGTGATGGCCACCGACCTGCATCCGTGGCCGCCTTCGGATGACTGACTAGCGTTCGCCGAACTCCAACTCGTCGTCGCGTTGCGCGGCTGTCGTGGAAGCACTGTCGGTCGCGCCCTCGAACGCGAGCGCCGGCCCCGGCTCGATGGTGTCCGACCAGGCGCGCAGCTTGGCTTCGATCAGCGGGGTCGAACTGATCTGCGGATCCGAGGCGGTGAAATCCTCAGCCTCTTCCCATTCGCCGATCAAGTCACGGGCGACGTGAAAGGCGGCCACCAGATCTCCGGTACCGTTCAGCGCCTCGGCGAAGTAGGCGCGCCCGAACCATGTGATCTCGCTTTCGGGCCCGCAGCCGAAGGAACTGCGGTCGGCACGGGAAGCGGTCATCACCAGGGTGGTGGCATCGCTCAACGCCTCGACGAAGCCGCCCGAATAGCACGCCGAAACCAGCAGCACGCGCCAGCGGATCCCGGCGTCGTCGAGCGCATCGCGGAGGTCGGACGGCGCGATCTGCGTCAGCGGCAGCGGCGGCAGGTTCACGTGGAGACGGTGATCTTCGCTGCCGTGCGTGGTGAGGAACAGGAACACGATGTCCTCGTCGGTATCGATGATCCTGCCGAGGCCGGCAAGGGCATGACGCAGGTTGCTCAGAGATGCCAGTGGGCGTTCTGCCGGCGCGCGCAGATCGTTGCCGAGTACGAGGGTTCTGTTCTCGGCGTCAAAGCGTTGTGCGATCAGTTTCGCAGCGTAGTCCGCCTCCTGCGCGAACACGCGCTCGCTGCCGTCGGCACCGAAGGCGAGGAAGTAGAGGTCGGGCGTTCCGGGTCGCTGAGCCGCCAATGCATCCAGCGCGGTGTCGACGCGAGCCTGCTGCTGGTACATCAGGCGCTCGGCATCGAAGTGTGGCCACTCCGGCGTGTCATTTTCGCGGGAGCCGTAGGCCACCTCCCAGTCGGTGTCCATGATCGGCCAGCGCGGCAAGAGTACCAGTGTGGCCATGACCAGCGTCGTCCCGACCAATGTCGCAGAAAGGCGTTGCCATCGGTTCGAACGCGGATCGATCCCGTCGAGCAGTCGCCACAGCACCAGCAGCACCCACACGCCAGCGATCAGAACCAGCCAGCGCCAGTCGGGATTGAGTGTGGCACGCAACGCATGAAGCAGCAGCGCCTGCGCGGAAAGCGTCAGCAGCAGCATGGCGGTCACCGCATGACGCAACGCGGGGCGCCGACTCAGACCAGCGATAGCCAGTCCCGCCACGCCGACCAGCGCCAGCACGCCGATCATGGACAGCACGCCCCACATCTCGAATCGAAGCGGCGGCTGCGCCAGCCAGGCATCGACCGCGGACACCGCCAACACGAAGATCAGCGCAGCGCCGACGACGTGCCCCGGGCGGACGCGTCGCGGGTCGATGAAGCGGGGCCTGACCAGCAGCAGCAGCCCGAATGTGGACAGCAGCAGCCAGCGCAGCGTCTTGACGGATTCAGTCAATGACGACCCCGTCGAAGTCGCGCGCCAGCGGATGGCGGCATTGCGCCGGAGGGTCGCCATCGCGCACCAGCAGGGCGGTGCGCATGCCGTTCGCGGCGGCCGCGTCGAGTTCGGCCTCTATGTCGGAGAGGAACAGGACTTCCGGGCCATCCATGTCGATGGCTTCAAGGATGGCTGCGTAGGACTGTGGATCGCGCTTGGCGCCGATTTCGGTATCGAAGTAGCCGGAAAACAGCGGACTGAGATCACCGGCGTCGGTATGCGCGAAGAACAGCTTCTGAGCCGCCACCGAACCCGAGCTGTAGACGTACAGCTGCAGGCCGGCATCGTGCCACTCGCGCAGTTTGCGCGGTGCGTCGGGGTAGACGTGCGCAGTGTAGTCGCCGCGGCTGTAGCCATCCTTCCAGATCATCCCCTGCAGGGCCTTGAGCGCGGTGTGCTTGCGATCCTCATCGATCCACTGCTGCAGCAGCTGCACGATGCAGTCGTCATCGACGACGCCCCCGATGTCCAGTGCGGCGGCATCAAGCCAGCGCCGCACCTCGGGCTCCTGGCCATGTCGGGCGACGAATCCAGGCAATGCCGCGCGTGCATACGGGAACAGCACGTCCTTGACGAAGGCGATCGAGCTGGTGGTGCCTTCGATGTCGGTGAGGATGGCGCGGATGGGCATGGTAGTCTCGGGCTAGTTTTCCAGCCGCGGAAAGCGCTGCGCGATGTCGGTGCCGGTGAAATGTCCCACCCAACCGTCCGCCTCGGTGAAGAAGCGGATCGCGATGAAGCTCGGGTTGGGCCCCATGTCGAACCAGTGGCGGGTGCTGTCCGGTACGCCGATCAGGTCGCCCGCCTCGCAAAGGATCTCGTAGATCCTCTCATCCGGGTGCAGCGTGAACAGCCCGGAGCCGGCTACGAAGAAGCGCACCTCGTCCTCCTTGTGGAAGTGCTCTTCGAGAAACTTCTGGCGCATTGCATCCTTTTGCGGGTGGTCGGGCGCAACGCTCACCACGTCAACACTGTTGAAGCCGTTTTCCGCCACCAGCCGGTTGATGTCCGCGCGATAGGCGGCCATCACCGCTTCCGGGGTGGCGCCCGGCGCTACCGGCTCGTCGGCCTGCCACTGCTCGAAGCGGACGCCGATGGTCTTGAGCTGTTCGGCCATGGCGGCGTGGTCGCTGCTCTCGAACAGCGGCGTGGCAGGATCGGATTCGTTGAATATGCGCAGTCGGCTCATCGGCGTAGTTTTCTCAGGTCAAGCTCACAGGCGAGCAGAAATTCGAAGGCTTCCAGATGGCGTCGTGTTTCGGCCATGTCGCGACCCCAGGCATACAGGCCGTGCCCGTCGATCAAATAGCCGAAGCATGGCTCGCCGCTGTCCAGCCGGCGTTCCACCTGGTCAGCCAGTTCCTGCATGTCCTGGGTGTTGGGGAACACCGGCACGCGTAGCGCGGTGGCGTGGGTGGGAATGCCGCTGAATGCCTTGAGCAGTTCGTAACCGGAAAGTTCCACCGATCCGGCCTCGGCGAACAGTCGGGATGCCACCGTCTGCACGCGCGAGTGGGTATGCAGTACGGCGCCGACCTCGGCGTGGCGGGCGTACAGCTGCGTGTGCAGTAGGGTTTCGGCAGAAGGGCGCGCATCGGTGTCGACCGGCTGGCCATCGAGATCGACCACCATCACATCATCGGCGTCGAGCCGGCCCTTGTCGCGCCCCGACACGGTAACCGCGGCATGCGCCGCATCGAGGCGCATGGAGAAGTTGCTGCTGGTCGCCGGAGTCCAGCCAAGCGCAGCGAGCTCGCGGCCGGTGGCAGCGATCAGCTCGGCGCAGGCGCGCAGGCCGGGGAAACGATTCTCGTTCATCAACAGTGCCGATCCTGGGGTGAAGTCAATGCACCGACCGTGAACAATCGGGATGGTAGTGTGGTGTTCTGGATACAGGTTGCCGAAATCGCACCGTGGATTCGGCTCCGAGGCAAGGCGCGAGGAGGAGGCATAGCACCGCTATGGTGACGACAACCGAGCGAAGCGAAGGCGCAGCGGCCGTAGGCCGCGTAGTCGCGAAGCGACCGAACGACGCAGCATCGGGGCTGAAGACCAAGCGAGATCGGTAAGGTATATCCGGAACACCGCACTAGTCTGCGACAATTGGAGTCTCTCTCCAAGCCATAGCCAGGAGTTCACAGCATGTCCGATATCAGCAATTCACGCCGCCGCGTCATCAAGCTCGCGGTGTTCGGCGCTGCCGCAGTGCCGATGGCACGCTTCGTCATCCCGACTGCTGGGGCACAGCCGCCGAAGCTGGAGGAATCCAATCCCACCGCGATGGCGCTTGGCTACAAGCACGACACGGCCGAAGTCGACCCTGCCAAGTATCCCAATCACAAGGCCGAGCAGCGCTGCGACAACTGCAACCTCATCCAGGGTCCGGACGGCGAGGAATGGCGGCCGTGCGCGATCTTCCCCGGGGCGCTGGTCGCCTCCGCCGGCTGGTGTGCGGCCTGGGTCAAGAAGCCCGGGTAATCGACTCGACGCCGCGGTAGGTTGGGGTAAGCGCTGCGCTTGCCCCAACCTGCGATTTGATCAAAGCGGACCGAGGGCTTTTTTCCCGTCTCACCTGTGGAGACGCGCGGGTATGGATAATGGCCGCTCGCCTCGGCCCGGACGCCCCTCATGCCCGAATCGTTCACTTTTGCTCTGAATCACATCCTCCTCGGCGCCGGTGTGTCGCTGGTGCTTCTGATTGCGCTGCTGTGGCTGGCCTGGCGCGGCGGCCGCTCGCGGGGATTTGCCGAGCGTGGGTCTGAAGTTGCGACGCTTGCAGCCGAACGCCAGGCCGCGCTGCGCGAGCTGGAGGCGCTGCAGGCGCGCCTGGACGAAGCCGAGGACGAAGGTCGCTCGCTGGAACGCCAGGTGGAGACCCTGGTCGGCCAGGTCAATCGCCAGCAGGGACAGATGGAGCGGATTCCGTCGCTGGAAAAGGCCTTTGCCGAGTCGCAGGCGCGCATTGAAACCCTGGGTGAGAGCCTGCGCGCAAGCGAGCGCCAGAATGCCGAGCTGGCGACGCGACTGGAGGCACAGGGCAGGGCGTCCGAAGAAAAGCTCGCCCTGCTGCAAGGTGCCGGCGAACAGCTCAAGGCGAGCTTCCAGGCGTTGGCTCATGACATCCTCGAGGACAAGTCGAAACGCTTCACCGAACAGAACGCCGAGCATCTCGGGCAGCTGATCAAACCGCTGCGGGAGGATATCGGCGGCTTCCGCCAGCTGGTCAGCGAAAGCTATCGCCAGGAGGGCCAGGAGCGCGCCGTACTGCGCGAGCAGATCGAGCAACTGAAGGGACTCAACGAGCGTCTGAGTACCGAGGCCAGCGCCCTGGCAAAGGCGCTTCGCGGCGACATGCGTACCCAGGGTGCATGGGGCGAGATGATCCTCGAGCGCGTGCTGGAAGCCTCGGGACTGGAGCGCGGGCGCGAGTTCGAGGTGCAGGTCAGCCTCAAGGATGACGATGGCAGCCGCTGGCGACCGGACGCAATCGTGCGCCTGCCCGAGGAGCGCGATCTCATCGTTGACGCCAAGGTGTCGCTCACCGCCTATGTGCGCGCCACGGAATCAAACGATGATACGCAGCGCGCCGTTGCCATTGCCGAACACGTCGAATCGCTGCGTGCCCACATCCGCGGACTGGCCGAGCGTGACTACACGCGACTGCCCGAAGTGCGCAGCCCGGATTTCGTTCTGTTGTTCGTGCCGGTCGAAGCGGCATTGCACGACGCCATCCGTGCCGACCAGGGACTGCAGGACTACGCGCTGCGCCAACGCGTGGCCCTGGTCGGGCCGAGTACGCTGCTGGTGACGCTGCGCACGGTTGCCAACCTGTGGCGGCTGGAGACGCAGAACCGCAATGCCCACCGCATCGCCGAACGCGCCGGTCGCCTGTACGACAAGTTCAACGGGTTCATCGCCGACCTGCAGAAGGTCGGTTCGGCGCTGGGAACCGCGCAGGGCGCCTGGGACGATGCCTTTGCGAAGCTGTCGCAGGGCCGCGGCAACCTGTTGAGGCAGGTCGAGCGCCTGCGCGAGCTGGGCGCGCCGGTGAAGAATCCGCTTCCCAAGGGCCTGATCGAGCCGGAAGAGGTGGAAGAAGACGGCGACGAGGAGGCGCCGCAGCCGTAGCATGCAAGGGTGCCGGCGCAGGAGCGGCGAAAGCCGCGATAGACGCTCCGACCGAAGCGCACGATCGCAGCTCTCGCAGCTCCTGCAATTCCCCGCTCCCCGCTACGCGCGTTCCGACTCCCAGGAGCGCTACCTCTCCCTCGTCGACTGGATCTCCCCCGACTTGAGCTTTCCGAGGTACCTGTCCAACTCGCGCTTGACGATCGGCGCCAGCAGGTACAGGCCGATGATGTTGGGCACCGACATGATGAAGATCATCGCGTCGGAGAAATCGAGCACGATGCCGAGGTTGGCTGCTGCACCGATGATGACGAAGACACAGAACAACAGTTTGTAGCCCAGCCGCACTTGCTGCGACTCGCCGAACAGGTAGCAGGCCGACTTCTCGCCGTAGTAGCTCCACGCAAGCATCGTGGAGAAGGCGAACAGGAACACCGCCAGTGCCAGCACGTAGGGGAACCACGAGAGCACCGAAGCGTAGGCGTTGGAGGTCAGCTCGACGCCGTTACCGCTTCCGCCCTGGTACATGCCGGTAATGATGATGACCAGCGCGGTCATGGTGCAGATCACCACGGTGTCGATGAATGGTTCCCACAGGGCGACCAGGCCCTCGGTGATCGGCTCCTTGGTGCGCACCGCCGCGTGCGCGATGGCTGCGGAGCCGATGCCGGCCTCATTGGAGAACGCGGCACGCTGGAAGCCGACGATGAGCACGCCGATGAAGCCGCCGAAGCCTGCTTCCGGCGTGAAGGCGCCGGCAATGATCAGGCTGAAGGCATTGGGAATCTGTGCGGCGTTCACGGCCAGGATGTAGAGGCCGGCGGCGAGATAGATCACGGCCATCAAAGGCACCACGCGCGAAGTCACCCGCGCAATCGACTTGATGCCGCCGATGATGACCAGGCCCACGAGGACCGCCATGCCCAGTCCGAACAACCATCCCTTGTCGGCGAGGAAGCTGTCGGCGCCTCCCGAGATGTTGACCATCTGCTGGAAGGTCTGGTTGGCCTGGAACATGTTGCCGCCGCCCAGCGAGCCGCCGATGCAGCAGATGGCGAACACCACCGCCAGCACCTTGCCGAAGGTGGCGAGGCTGGGCGAGCGCTCGGCCAGTCCGCGTGACAGGTAGTACATCGGGCCGCCGGATACGCTGCCGTCGGCATTTTCACGACGGTATTTCACACCCAGCGTGCATTCGCAGAACTTGGTCGACATGCCGAGCACGCCGGCCACGATCATCCAGAAGGTGGCGCCCGGGCCACCGAGGGTGATGGCCACCGCCACGCCGGCGATGTTGCCCAGCCCGACGGTGCCGGAAAGGGCAGTGGACAGCGCCTGGAAGTGACTGACCTCTCCGGTGTCCTTCGGGTTGGAGTAGTCGCCGCGGATCAGCCGGAAACCGTGGCCGAAGCCGCGGATGTTGATGAAGCGGAAGTAGACCGTCAGCACCACCGCTGCGATCACCAGCCAAACCACGATCAGCGGCAGGTTGATGCCTTCGGCCACCTGCACCGAATAGAACACTGCGCGGATGATCGGCAACAGGATCGGCGCCACCCAGGACTCGATGGCCTGGTCGATGCCGCTCGGTTCCTGTGCCTGCGCCAGGGGTGCGAGAAGCATGCAGAGGGATGCAAGAGCAATTCTGGGATTCATCGGGAAAGTGGCCTCCGGATTCAGGCGTTGCGGATGTCCGCGGTCTGGTCGACTTCGACCGCGCGCAGGATCTTGAAGCCGGCGATGGCCAGGGCGGCCGCCACCAGCGGGCTCAGCAGGTTGAAGAAAGCGTAGGGCAGATAGGCGAAGGTGGCTACGCCAAGTGTAGCGGCCATGTAGGCGCCGCAGGTATTCCACGGCACCAGCACGGAGGTCATGGTGCCGGCATCCTCCAGCGCGCGCGACAGGTTCACCGGCGCCAGTCCACGCTTCTCGAATTCAAGCCGGTAGATGCGACCGGGAAGGACGATGGCGATGTACTGGTCGGCAGCGACGATGTTGACGCCGATGGCGGTGAGCAGCACGGCGATGATCAGCGACGCTGTACTCTTTGCGGCCGCGAGCACGCTGCGGATCAGCCGCTCGAGCATGCCCAGACGCTCCATCACCGCACCGAACGACAGCGCGCACATGATCAGCCATATGGTGTTGAGCATGCTCGCCATGCCGCCGCGCTGCAGCAGTTTGTTCAGTGCTTCGGAGCCGGTATCGAGATCGAAGCCGGCAGACAGCGCCTTCCAGCTCCCTGCCAGCAATGCCAGCGGCGTTGCAAGCGCGTCGTTGCCCGCCGCAGCGATGGTCAGCGTCGGCTGGAACAGCACCGCGAACAGCGCGCCCGCCAGGGCGCCGATGAAGATGGTGGGAAATGCCGGGGTGCGGCGCCACGCCATCCACAGCACCAGCACCAGCGGGACCAGCAGGTGCACACCGACGCTGAACTGCGCATCGATGGCCTCGCGCAGCGCTGCCAGCGTCCCGGCATCGCTGCCGTCGCCGCCGCGGATACCGATCACCGTGAACAGCGCAAGAGCGATGATGAAGCTCGGACCGGTGGTCCAGATCATATGGCGGATATGGCTGAACAGCTCACTGCCGGCGCTGGCCGGGGCCAGGTTGGTGGTGTCCGACAGCGGCGACATCTTGTCGCCGAAATAGGCGCCGGAAATGATCGCACCGGCGGTCACTTCCGGCGACATGCCGAGACCCACGGCCACACCCATGAGCGCCACGCCTAGGGTGCCGGCGGTGGTCCAGGAACTGCCGATCGACAGCGCCACCAGCGCGCACAGCACGCAGGCGGCAGGATAGAAGAAGCTCGGATGCAGGATCGCCAGTCCATAGTGGATCAGCGAGGGAACGGTGCCGCTGAGGATCCAGGTGCCGATCAGCGCGCCGACGGCCAGCAGAATGAACATGGCGCCGGTACCCAGTGCAAGGCCATGCACCATGGCTTCCTGGATGTGCTCCCAGCGGTATCCGTTCTTCCAGCCCACCAGCCCGGCGATGCCCATCGCAAGGAGCAGGGCGATCTGGTTGGCACCGTAGGAGGAATCGTCGCCGAACAGGTAAACGGAAAGCGCCAGCAGGACGATCAAGACGCCCAATGGAATGAGCGCGTCGACCAGGGACGGCGCGCGCGGCTGCTGGCTTTCGGTCATACAGGCTCCCCTCCGGCTCCCCCGCCGGGATGGTGGCGTACCATACGGTGGCCCCACTGCCCTGACAAGCATGAACCGTTCCGAGTCCACTTTCCCGCTGTCCGTGCCCGCCGATGACCCGCGTGTGCCGCTTCTGGATGCCCTGGCCCACTACGGCATGCGCCATCCAGAAGAGAGCAAGGTGGCCGACCAGTTCCGTGCCTTCGTTGCCTCTCACCCGGACTGTCTGCACCGCGAGTTGGCCCACGGCCACCTGACCGCTTCCGCATGGCTGGTCGATGCCAACGGAGAGCGCGCGCTATTGCTGCACCACCGCAAGCTGGGCCGCTGGCTGCAGCCCGGTGGCCATGCCGATGGTGATGCGGACCTCGCGGCGTCGGCGCTGCGCGAGGCAGAGGAGGAGACCGGCATCACAGGTCTGCAGGTCGACCTCCACATCTTCGATCTCGACCGCCACCGGATCCCCGAACGCGGCCGCGAGGCCGAGCATTGGCATTACGATGTGCGCTACATGATGCGCGCGCCACCTGGCGCCAGTGCCGTGATCAATCACGAGTCGCGCGGCATGGCGTGGCGCGACATCGTAGCCTTGGCCGACGACCAGACCATCGACGTATCCATTCGTCGCATGGCGCACAAGTGGCTGCTGCGCCCCAAGTCCGGGTAGCCGCGGCAGCAGTCGAGAGCATTCGGCATGCAGCGCCGGTCGCGGCATTCGCCGCACCTGTCCGCTTGCCGAAAGGCAGTGCCTGGTTCAGCTGCCCTCGATTTGCGCGTGCAGGAGCGCGCGGGCGCGCTGCCAGTCGCGACGCACGGTTCGCGTGGAGACCCCCCGCATCTCGGCGATCTCGTTTTCACTGAGGCCGCCGAAAAAGCGCAGCTCCACCAGTTCGCGATGCGCCGGATTGATCTCCTCCAGGAGATTCAGCGCGCGATCGATGTCGAGCAGGTCGGCGCTGCCGGCGCTGTCCTCGGCGATGGTATCGGTCAGCGTCACTTCGGCCAGACCGTCACCGCGCTTGGCCGCATGCTTTCGGCGCGCATCGTCGACCAGGATGAAACGCATGGCGCGGGCAGCGCAGGCCATCAGGTGCTGGCGGTCGGCAGGACACAGCCCATCGCCGATATGCAGGCGCAGGTAGGCTTCGTTGACCAGCGCGGTCGGCGTCAATGTCGCGCCGGGTGCCATGCGCGACAGACGCGCCTGCGCGAGGCGCTTGAGCTCGGGGTAGAGCATTTCGTACACGCCGTCGAGAGCGCCCTGGTCGCCGTCCCGGACTCTCGCGAGATACTCGGTGATTTCGGACATGGCGGGAATTGTAGGGTGGATCGGCCGGGACTTGGGGTGGAGGGCTCAGGGCCTGGGGCCCAGGGCCCAGGCCCTCAGCTCAGCCCCTTCCCTCGAACAGCTCGCGTCCGATCAGCATGCGCCGAATCTCGTTGGTGCCCGCGCCGATCGCATAGAGCTTGGCATCACGCAGGATGCGGCCGGTCGGATACTCATTGATGTAGCCATTGCCACCGAGGCACTGGATGCCCTCCAGCGCCACCTGCACGGCGGCGTCGGAGGCGTGCAGCAGGCAGCTTGCCGCATCCACGCGCGAGCTGTGCCCGGCGTCGTAGTCGCGCGCCACCTGGTAGGCGTAGGCGCGGCTCGACTGCAGGGCGGTGTACATGTCGGCAATCTTGGCCTGCATGATGCCGAAGGCGCCGATCGGCTGGTCGAATTGTCGGCGCTCACGCACATAGGCGAGCGAGATGTCGAGAGCCGCCTGCATCAGGCCGATGGGACCGCCGCTCAGCACCAGGCGCTCGGTGTTCAGGCCCGACATCAGCACCTTGACGCCCTGGTTGACCTCGCCCAGCACGTTCTCTTGCGGAATCTCGCAGTCCTCGAACACCAGCTCGCAGGTGTTGGAGCCGCGCATGCCGAGTTTGTCGAGCTTCTGTGCTGTGGAGAATCCCTTCATGTCGCGTTCGACGATGAAGGCGGTCATGCAGCGGCTGCCGCTGTCCTTGCCGGCGGTGCGCATGTAGACCACCAGCACGTCGGCTTCAGGTCCATTGGTGATCCACATCTTGCTGCCATTGGCTACCCAGCGGTCGCCCTTCTTCTCGGCGCGGCAGCCCATCGAACCGACCACGTCGGAGCCGGCGCCCGGCTCGCTCATGGCGAGCGCGCCCTTGTGCTCGCCGCTGCACAAGCCGGGCAGGTATCTTTGTCGTTGCGCTTCGTTGCCGTTGGTATAAAGGTTTTGCACACACAGGTTGGAGTGCGCGCCGTAGCTCAGGCCCACCGAGCCCGAAGCCCGCGAAATCTCTTCCATGGCCAGCAGGTGGGCCAGGTAGCCCATCTCCGAACCGCCATACTCGCCCGGCAAGGTGATGCCCAGCAGACCCAGTTCGCCCAGCTTCGGCCACAGGTCCTGCGGGAACTCGTTGGCTTCGTCAATGGCGGCGGCGCGGGGAGCGATCTCGATGTCGGCGAAGCGGCGCACCGCCTCGCGCAGCGCATCGAGTTCTTCACCAAGCGGAAAGGTGCGCATGGGTCGTCCCTTACTGCCCGCGCATCCGACCCTGGAAGCGCGGCGGCACATTGCCCATGTGCGGCAGCTTGATGCGACCGATCGAGGCGATGCGTTCTTCGGCCATGGTGTCGGCGGCCTTGAAGGTGGGGATGCCGTCGCGTCTGGAGATCTGGAAGATCTTGCCGAGGTTGTAGTAGATGGTGCGCATCATGCGCATGGCACGCTCGCGGTTGTAGCCGTCGAATTCGATGGAGACGTTCATCAGGCCGCCTGCATTTACCGCGTAGTCGGGGGCGTACAGGATGCCGCGTTTCTCTACCTCGTAGCCGATCTCGTCGGTGGCCAGCTGATTGTTGGCCGCGCCGCAGATGACCTTGGCCTTGAGGCGGGGCAGGGTCTGCTCGTTGACCGTGGAGCCGAGTGCGCAGGGGCTGTAGACGTCGACGTCGCAGTCGTAGATGTCGTCCAGTCCCACTGCCTCGCAGCCGTATTCGTCGACGCAGCGCTGCACCGCGACCTGATTCATGTCGGTCACGAACACCTTGGCGCCGTGCTCGCGCAGCAGCTTGACGAACTCGAAGCCGACGTGACCCACGCCCTGGACCGCGAAACTGTACTTGCCGACATCCTCGTCGCCGAACTTGTGGCTGAGCGAGGCAAGCAGGCCCTGCAGCGTGCCGTATGCGGTAAACGGGGACGGGTCGCCCGAACCGCCGTGCACCTGATGCACGCCGGTCACGAACTCGGTTTCCTTGAGTACGTATTCCATGTCGTTGACGTCGATACCGACGTCCTCGGCGGTGATGTAGCGGCCGTTCAGCGAATTGACGAAGCGGCCAAGCGCGCGGAACAGCGCTTCCGACTTGTCCTTGGACGGGTCACCGATGATCACCGACTTGCCACCGCCCAGGTTGAGCCCGGCGACCGCCGCCTTGTAGGTCATGCCCTTGGAGAGGCGCAGCACATCATCCAGGGCATCCTGTTCGGTGCGATAGGGCCACATGCGCAGGCCGCCCAGCGCCGGACCCAGCACCGTGTTGTGGATGGCAATGATCGCCTTCAGGCCGGCGTCCTTGTTGTGGCAGAAAATGACTTCCTCGTGGCCGGTGGTGGCAAGCGTTTCGAACAGCATGGGATGCGACTCCGCGAAAGGATTGGGGTAGGTGGACCCGCCACATCGAGCTCGGCGGCGAGGTTGAACGTGGATTCGATGTCTGCCCTTCGGTGCAGCCTGTCGGCAGCGCAGCATTGCACTTGAGGACGTCCGCAGCCATCGCTGCGCGACATTCTCGAATCGCGACACTGCGCCTTGCTGCGCTCAACTCAATTGGCGGCCGTCGAGCGGGCAGGTTCCTGGAAATTTTCCCTCCCTTGGCGCACGCATCCTCGCGGGCGCGGGCGTGAAGGCGGCGCATATTGTAGGGGTTTGCGTAGCGCCGCGCATGGGCGGGTGTTTCGATGCTCCGGCAGGAACCCACCGGAAGCGAGGCGTTACGGTGGCGCTGGCTGCAGCAGCGCCTCGGCGTCGGCGATGGCCACCACCACCCAGCCCAGCGGATCGACCCGGTCGAAGGCCACGATTTCCGGCCTGCCGAACGCGTTTGTCTCGAAATGCCCGACGTCGCGCTCTTCAAGCAGCTCGAACAGCTGCGGATCGGCGAATCGCACAAGGTTCAGCTCGTCGCCATCCATCGCCTGTGGCCTCAGCATCGAGGCGGCCGCTATTACCAGTCCATCGGCGTCGAGCAGCATCACCTCGCGCACCGCCGAACCGGCGTGATCGCTCTGCAGGTTGCGCACCAGGTTGTTGAGTTTGACCGTCAGAGAGACGACGCCCAGCAGCGGACCGCCTGGATCGCGAATGGCGTGGCTGACCGGCAGCTTGACGGCGCCGTCGACCGCGCTGACGAACGGCCGACCCCAGACCGCGCGTCGACTGTCCTGCGCCGCCCGATACCATGGTCTGGTGCGCCCATCGAACCCATCACGCACTTCGGCCAGCCCCGGATAGCGGTAGGTGACGCCGGACTCCAGTGCCACCAGGAACTCTGCCACTCCGCTCTGTGCGACCTGACTTTCAGCCGGACCCACCGCGCCCATGACCTCGCGCACGTGCTCGAACAGTTCGGCGGCGTAGCGCCGCAGGTGCAGCACGCGACGGATCTCGCCGCTGACCGCCTCTCGGTCGACGTCGGGTGCGGCGATCCAGGCGCCGTGCTGCAGGCTCACCGGATCCGCATAGCCGGGCCGTGCACGGAAGTCGGCGGGCATGCTTTCGGCGCGCCGGAAATCCTCCGCCCAGTAGATGGGGTCCTCGCTCTCGCGGCCATGCTGGACCAGCTGTGCAGCCATCGCTGCAAGAGCGTCGAGTTCTCCCTGCAGGATCAGCATGCGCGTCTGCAGACGGTCGCCCTTGCGGACTACCCGCTCGATGAGTTCGCCGATGCGTCGATCGTGTTCGAACTGTGCGTGCAGTTCGCGCTCGTGCTGCCACAGCAAAAGGCTGATGATCGTGGCGGCCGTCGCGATGACGCCGAGCAGCGCCAGCATCGCCAGCTGGCGATGCCTTGACAGAAAGCGCGCGGCCACCTGCCAGGGGTTGTCGGGACGCGCCTCCACTGCCTCGCCGCGCAGATAGCGGCGGATGTCGGCGGCGAAGGCGCGCACGCTCGGGTAACGCCGATCCGGATCGTAGGCCGTGGCCCGCGCAACGATGGCCTTGAGCTCCCGCGGCACCGCAATTCCACTGCAGGCCGGCGCCATCGGATTGATCCGTCCATGGGCGGCGTTCTCCAGCACTTCGAATGCGGTGCGTCCGCCGTAAGGCGCGCCCAGCGTGACCAGCTCCTGCAGCATCAGGCCGAGTGCGCACTGGTCGGTATGCGGACCGATGTCATCGCCGCGTCCCTGCGCCTGCTCCGGCGCCATGTAGCGCGGCGTGCCGACCACGGCGCCGGCCTGGGTGGTCCCGGCGTCGCTGCCCGAAGGTGTCGCGGCCGCTGCCAGGGTGGCATCGTCGGATTCGCCCATCACCCGGCAGATGCCCCAATCCATCAGGTACACCTCATTGTGGCGGCCGATCATTACATTGGCCGGCTTCAGGTCGCGGTGCACCACGCCCTTGCTGTGCGCGTAGGCCACGGCATCGCACACCTTCAGAAAATGCTCGAGGCGCGCGGGCAGCGCGTGGGTGTCGTCAGGCTGACGGCCGTGCTGGTGAGACTCCAGCGCGCTGTCCAGGAACTCCGCGAACGTGCGGCCTTCGATCAGCTTCATGGTGTAGGCCGGAACGCCGTCCTCCGCCACTTCCAGCGCGTACACCGGTACCACGTGCGGGTGGTCGAGTTGCGCGGTGATCTGCACCTCGCGCAGAAAGCGCGCCTGCATGTCCTCGCTGTCCACCGCGTCCGCCGCCAGCGCCTTGAGCGCCACCTTGCGCAGCAGTTCGGTATCGCGTGCCACGTGCACCACGGCCATGCCGCCTTTGCCGGCTTCACCGACGATGACGTAGCGTGAGACCGGTGGGCTGTCCTGCGCTGCACGCCCAGGGTCCTCAGTGCGCGAACCCGCGCCTGTCAGGCTGATGGTGGCTGCACCCGGCCGCCGCAGGCGATCAGGGATAGTCCCGGACCAGTTCACGGTGGCCATTGGGTCGTCACCCTGGTTGTCCTCCTTCGAAACCGGTGGTTTCACGGCTGGCCGGTCCCGACGGTGCCGGTGGGGTCGACGTTCCCGATCCAGCGAGCCCCGGCCAACGATCGAGCCCATTGATGGTCGGCTGCAAAGATCGATCCCAGGATTGCCTCGGCCTCGTCGTCGAGCTTCTGCGCGCGCACGGGGTCGCTGCTACGCAGGGCAACGGCCAACCATGCCAGAGCCTGCGCATAGTGGCGGCGGTACTGTGAGCCGCGCAGAGGCTCCAGATTCGATTCCATCTCCTCAAGCAGGTCGGCATCACATGCAACAAGGCATCTCGACAGCGCTACAGCGCAACGCATGTGAGCAGTGAGCGGGTGACCCTCGCCACGCTGCGAGGCGCTGAATGTTGCGACAGCCTCGGCCACCTCTCCAGCCTCGACAGCACGCCCAGTCGCCAGCAGGATCGCGATCAGAGGATGCGCGATCAAGGTCTGATCCGGTCCGCTGGCGAGTGACCACGCTTTCCGCGCCGGGGCTTCCGCCGCAGCGATGTCACCTTGACCCAACGCCATCTGGGCTGCGAGACGGTTCATGAATGCGTTGGCAGCCTGGTGAGCCGCAAAATGCTCACCGGTCATCTTCCAGGCGCGCATGAAATACCCGCGTGCACGATCGGTGTTGCCAAGGGCGTCGTGGGCGATGGTCAATGCCGCCCACAGATAGACGTAGCGGAGTGAGGCGCGGGAGGCATCCGGTGCGACGATCATCTCGGTCCGTCGCAGCGCATCCAACGCCTGTGGGTAGTCGTCCGCCTGCATATGGCCGATGCCGAGGTTGTACCAGGACGTGGCAAGGTCGGGATGGGTTTCGCCCAGCTCCCGGCTGCGTTCCTCGAGATCGAGCCGGCGCAGCCGAAGGGCATCGGGTTCGCGTCCCGTGCTGTTGTAGATCAATGCCAGCGTAGTGCGGGATGCGCGCAAGCGGCTAGCGTTCTCGGACGTCGGCGGCAAGCTGCGGAGGATCCGGATCGACTCCAGAACCAGCGGTTCCGCAGCGGACAGGTCACCTTTCTGCGTCAGCAGCGCGGATTTGGAATGCAGGCCAAGGGCCAACAGCACCGGGAGAACCTCAGCTTCCGACTGCAATTGCGCCACCGCGGTCTGGACGAGCTGGAAAGCTGCGTCCAGTTCTCCGAAGCCACGCAGGGCCGATGCCAGGGCCAGCCTCATCTCGGCCTGGACAAGCGGCTGTTCGGCGAGCTGGGTGGCGATGGAATCTTCCATGGACAAGAGAAGATCGTGCACGGTGCGGGTGGCATCGGCCTGGGCGTTACTTGGATTGGCGTAGTCGAAAAGTCCGATCAGGAAGCTCTTGGCGGCCTCCGCGCGCTGAAATTCGCGCTCGGCACGAACGAACTCGACCTCCATGCGCTTGAGCGCCAGGCTGGCCACACGCGCCTGCCACATCGCCGCCATCAGTCCAACTACCAGTGCGCTCAGAACCAGGGCGCCGGCCACCACGCCTGCACGGTTTCGTCGTGCGAAGCGGCGCAGGCGGTAGCCCACCGAGTCCCCGCGCGCTGACACCGGCCGGCCGTCCAGCAGGTTGCGGATGTCCGTTGCGAGCGCAGCTGCCGAGGGGTAGCGGCGCGACGATTCATGACGCAGCGCGGTGAGCACGATGGCATCGAGATCACCTTCCACCTCGCGCGCAATACGTTGCGCGCGGCGCAGCGCTGGGCCCTCGGCGCCGCTACGGCGCAGCGCCTGGCTTGGACGGATGGTGATGTCCTCGCCGGTTTTCTGTGCATCGCGATCTGCTGCGTTGCGTCGCTGGGCGGGCAGAGCGCCGGTGATCGACTCATAGAGGATGAGGCCCAGCGCGTAGACGTCTGTCGCGGTGGTGACCGGGTCACCGGAAACCTGTTCGGGCGCGGCGTAGGCCGGAGTCATGGCACGCATCTGGGTCACCGTGACCGTGGAGTCCCCGGAGTCTTCCACCAGCATCTTGGCGATACCGAAGTCGAGCAGCTTGGGCTCACCTTCGCTGTCGACGAGGATGTTCGAGGGCTTGAGGTCGCGATGGATGACCATGTTCCGGTGTGCGTAGTCGACCGCTGCGCAGATGCGAAGGAACAGACGCAGCAGCGTTCTGACGTCGAGGTCGTGCTGTTTCACGAACTCATTGATCGGCTGTCCATCGACCAGCTCCATGGCGAAGAACGGTCGACCCGATGCGGTCATGCCGCCGTCCAGCAGGTGCGCTATGTTGGGATGTTCGAGGCGCGCGAGGATCCGGCGCTCCTGCAGGAAACGGTCGAGCAGCACCTCCGAGTCCATGCCGCGCTTGAGCAGTTTGAGTGCGGCCACCTGCTCGAAGCCGCCGTCGCTGCGCCGCGCCCGCCACACCTCGCCCATGCCGCCGCGACCTATGAGCGTTTCCAGATGCCACGAACCGGCGGTGCGCTCGGTGGGTGCAGCCGTGGATTCCTCGAAATCGTCGCGAAGGTTCTCGACGGCTGCGCACAAGTCGTCATCGGCCTGACTGTCATTGGCGATCAGTTCGGCCACGTACGCAGCCAGCGCCGCGTCTTCGACGGCCAGCTCGCCGAGCGCAACGCCGCGTTCAGGCTCCGGCAGGTCGCACAGGCGCCGGAAATGCTCGCGCGCCCGTGGCCACAGGGAC
>CAZGKE010000025.1:0-30234 GCA_964526035.1 uncultured Gammaproteobacteria bacterium
GCCTATGTCGACAACGGTACGACGCTGAGCATCCGCTTCAGTCCACCGATCAACGCCTTCTACACAACCTATGGCTCGGTCGCGGTCGGTCAGGCGATGAGCATGCGCGTCAAGAGCGCCGACGGTCGCGTCGATCACTTGATGGCCGGACTCACCAGCACCCACGGTACGCTGGCCACCGGGCATGGCTTCAATTCGCGCATCCCCATCCAGACCATCGAGTTCACCACGACCGAGGCCGGCACCTCGGTGGTCGGCAACTTCGTCGGTCTTGCTGAGGGGCAGGACAGCCTGGGAAATTGCGCGCCCGCCGGCAGCGGCGTTTCGATACCGTGTGACTTTCTCTACGCCTATGACACCACGTTGCCTGAAGGCATTCTGCTGCAGCCCGACGGAGGGCAGGCACGTAGCGTGGGTATCAGCGGCGACACGGCCGTCATCGGCACTACCGGCGTGATCAACGTTTTCGAACGCAACGCCGGCGGGCCTGGCAACTGGGGTGTGATACGCAAACTGGCCCCGCCTGCCGGGGTGATCAACCCCAATGCTTTCGGAGCTTTCCTGGCCATCGATGGCGATTGGATGGTGGTCGGAATGCCGGGCGCTGTTGACACGTTTCTCGGCCCCGTCGGACGCGCCTATGTCTACCGGCGCGATGCGGGCGGCGCCCACGCCTGGGGTCTCGCCGCCACGCTCGCGCCTCTGTTCAACCTCGCTCAGACATCCTTCGGCAGAAGCGTCGGTATCGACGGCAACATCGTTGCCGTGGGCGATCCGACCATCGTGACCGACGCGGCCTCGGGCTTCGTGGAGATCTTCGAGCGTTCCGGTAGCGTCTGGACGCGGGAATATTCATGGATCAGAGGCTATGTAGGTCCGATCACGACCGGTTTCGGCAGATCGATTGACGTCAATGGCGACACGGTGGTGGTCGGTGAGCCGCTCGTCGGGAACAATTTCGGTGAAATCGGTGGCCTTGTTCACCCGTTCACCAGAAGTTCCGCGGGCACCTGGACTCGCGGGGAACTCTTGGGCTCAGTGCAATCGGCAGCGCCCGAAAATCAGCACTTCGGGGCTTCGGTCGCTGTTCTGGTCGACCAGCCGGGACTCCCTGACCTGGTGGCTGTGGGCATGCCTCAGAATCCGGGAACCACGCCACCCCTCACACCCTTCGCCGGTGCGGCCCTGGGCTTCAGGCGCCAATCCGGGAGCTGGTCCCCCTTCAATGAGCAGAAACGCCTGTATCGGCAAACGCCGCTGGTGGAGAATGCCTATCACGGCGTTGGCGTGGCCCTTGCCCTGGGGCGGGTCTATGTCAGCGCACCGCGCAGCACATTCAACCCGAACACCCCGCCCCGGCGGGTCTTTCACTATCCATACGAAGCCGTGACAGGATCACCGGTCGGCGTGGAGGTGCTTCGCGCGGACGGCACGCCGCTCGATGACGTGTTCGGACCGATCGCTGCCGACGGTCCGACCCTGCTCGTGGCGGGCCGGGAATCATCGGCGTGGATCATCAGCTTCGAAGCCGTGTTTGCCGACGGCTTCGAGCCGTAGTGCCCGCCTCACCTCGCCTCGCACAGCTTCCCGGGCTCATCGCGCCGCACGCGCTTCAGCCCGAACAGCGGCCGCAGCAGCGGGACCCGGCGCACCGTCTCGAAGCCGGCGAGACATAGGGCCAGCGTGCCAAGAATCAGGATGGGGCCCTCCACCGCCGGTGAAAGTGCGAACGGACGCAGGTGCCAGGCGATCACGATGATCAGTGTCTGATGCAGGATGTAGACCGGGAACACCGCTTGAGACAGGTAGCGCAACGCGGGGCTGTCGACGGGCCGCAGGCGCCGGGCGAAACCAAGCAGGGCAAGAATTGCAGACCACTGCTGCACCGCCCACAGGGCCCGCTGGAGGTAGCGCAGCGTCTCGGGCGGCGGCGCATCACGGAAGGTGGAGAAGTACCACGCAACGTACGCCCATGCGCCTGTGGCCAGCAGCAGCGCCGGCCAGCGCAACCGCTCAATGGCATCCCAGATCCCTTCGGCGCGGGCGATCAGGAAGCCGAGCAGGAACAGCGGGAAGTACTGCGCATGGTTGTACCAGTCATCGACCAGGGCGTGGGTCGATTCGAAATGCCCGACCAGCAGCGTTCTCGCCAGCAACAGCCAGATCAGCGGCCAGACGAGAATGCCCCATCCTGAAAGTCGCCTGTCGACCACCGCCGCAAACCGGTGCATCAAACGTGGCGCGAAGCGCAGCAGCGCCCACAGCAGGCAGGTGTAAACCCACAGATAGGCGACGAACCACAAATGGTTCCAGGTCGGCGTGATCAGGCACTCATCGCCACGGCACAGATCGCCAGCGAGATAGAGTTGGTAGAACGTCGCCCAGCCCTGATCGAAACCCGCCTTTTCGACCACTTCGTAGTAGCTCTGTGGCGCCACGATCACCAGCATTCCGAATGTCAGGGGTACGAGCAGTCGCCAGGAGCGCGAGCGCAGGAATCCCGACGGCTGCTTGCACATGAGAAAGCCGGTGGCCACTCCCGAGATCAGGAACAGCAGGGACAAGCGCCACGGTGAACTCATCATCATCAGCGGTTCCAGTGCGGGGCCGGCGTGCGGGCTCTTGATGTGCCAGCCCCAGCTCACGTAGTACATGCCGACGTGATAGAGGATCAGCAGGCCGAAGGCGGCAATGCGCACCCAGTCGAGGTCGTGGCGGCGCTGCATGTCGGTGAACTCCAGGTGTCAATGATTGACGTCGAGCCTGCCGCCCATGCGTCGACTCCGCAAACGGCAAGTGACTGATCGGACGCGGTCGGTGATGAGCCGTGGGCGCGTGGGGATGAGTCGTGAGCGCACCGCAGCCCCACTCGCTAGAATTGTTGCCATGACTGCTTCCACGGCAACGGCCTACGAACGCTTCCTGCCATTCAGGCGCAGCTTCGAGATCGGTTTCTGGTTGCTCTTTCTGTTGGTCAATGTCACCGCCAACAGCCTGACGGTGTCGATGGACGTTGCGCGGGCCGGTCTCGATGCCCGCATCGAGGCCTGGGAGCCCTGGGTTTGGGAGACCAGCAGCGGGCTGATCTGGGCCGCGCTGATTCCGGTCATCGCCGCATTCTCGCGCCGCTTCCCGCTGCACTGGGACAGTTGGCGGCGGATGCTGCCCTGGCACATCGCCGCCACGGTCGTGGTCTGCCTGATTCATGTGCTGGGGATGGTCGCCCTGCGCAATCTGGCCTACGCTTTCATGGGCAGCAGCTACGAATTCGGCAACTGGCGTGCCGAACTGCTCTACGAGTACCTGAAGGATGCCCGCACCTATGCCGGGCTGCTGCTGGTGATCGAGTTCTATCGCTTGCTGCTGCGTCGTTGGCAGGGCGAGGCACGACTGCTGGATGCTCCCGACGAAGGCCCACCTCTGGATCCGGTGGAGCGCCCGGAACGCTTCCTGGTGCGCAAGCTTGGCCGCGAGTTCCTGCTGGCCGCGCGCGATATCGAGTGGCTGCAGGCTTCAGGCAACTACGTCAACTTGCGTGTGCGCGGCCATTACTACCCGTTGCGCAGCACCGTGACGGCGATCGCAGAGAAGCTCGACACCACCCGATTTGCCCGGATTCACCGAAGTTTCCTGGTAAACCTCGACCAGATCGAGGCGATCGAGCCGCTGGACAGCGGAGACGCGCGTGTCCACATGCGCGACGGCACCACGTTGCCATGTTCGCGCACCTATCGCGAGGCGCTCCGGCAGAGCGCCCTGCTCTGCTAGATTGGGTTGCCGAAATCGCGCTGCGGATTCGGCTCCGAGACAAGGCGCGAGGAGGAGGCATAGCAACGCTATGGGGACGACGAGCAACGCAGTATCGGGGCTGAAGACCAAGCGAGTTCGGCAAGGTAATTGCGGAACACCACACTGGATGTGCATACACCGATCTGGGGTGAGATGAACCAGCCGGCCAGCACGGCGCCGATGACGGCCCTTGCCTGCCGCCTTCCGTCGGACCATGTGTAGAATTCGGCGATGCTTGGCCCAGGCCCACGTACCGAAGCAGCGAGCGATCCGCCGCCGCGGCACCGACGCACCTGGCTGTTGGTCGCATCGGCCGTGGCACCCGCGCTGATCCTGTTGTCCAGCGAGATCATCTACGCTTTGCTCGGCATGGCGGGAATGCTGCTGCTCCTGCCGCTGGGAGCGCTCCCCTGGCTGCTGGTCTGGGCGTCGCTGATAGCCACAGCGATCCTGATGTCGCCGCTACTCGACCCGCTGGCGGCCCGATTGGAAACCCTGCTCGGCCTCGATGGCGAATCGCGGACCGAACATCCACGCCGCCTGAGCCGGGTGACATGGATGGTGCTTTGCGCCGGTCTGCTGATGGGGCTGGGGTCAGCGATGCATTCGCGCTCGTCGTCAATTCCGGTTTGCACCCTCAACGACGTCCCTGAGCGGGCGCTCCTGGTGATCAGTACCTTCATGGGTCACGGCCAGTTGAAAAAGGTGCGGCCCTGCCGTTCGATGGAGACCGCGCGGCCCGGCCCGTGGATTCCACTGCTGTTGTCGCTGCCGCTGCTGCTGGCACTGCACCGCGCCGAGGACCGAAGGCGGCAGGAGCGGTTGGACAAGCGGCTGGCGCTGCTGCTGACGCCTGCCCAGCCAGGTTCGGTGGATTCGGGGATGCCGACGCAATACGCGGCATCCGCCGCTGCGCTATCGACTGCCGAGGCAGCCGCAGGAGACCTTTCCGCCCCGGCGCCTGCCTCGACGGAGACCGCCATGCGGCCGTCGATCCCGCTCAGCGCCCGTAGCCAGGCCCTTCTGGACGCGCGTCGCAAGTCCGGCGCGAATGGCCTCCAGACGCTGCGCGGCTGGCTGAAGGACGCGGCTTACCGGCTGCCGGTCCTCAGCATTGGTCTCGGGTGCTACCTTGCGGGCTCGTTGGTGAATATCGCCGGCAGCGATCTATCGCTGCGCATCGCCGAATCGCTGACCCCCGCTGTCGTGCGCCATGAGTTCAGCGGTTGGCCGGTGCTGGGCCTGTGGGCAAGCACCCTGGTCGCACTGGTCGGCGGTGGGCTGATCACCTGGCTCCGCCGCCGCGACGACTGATCCCGAACCAGTCTGAGATCAGGGTGTCCCGGTCTCTTCTGCACCCTGAGTTTCCAATGGCTTGAATGGATCCCGCTCCAGATACAGCGCGAGGGGCTCGCGGCTGGGGAGCATGGGCAGTGGTTCGAAGGGCCAGCCCACCCTGGAACGCATCTCGTCCAATCGGCTTTGCACGCCTGCCGCGTCCAAGGATGGCGAATCGAGCGCCAGGTGCCTGAGTATCCCGACGTAGATCACGGCAAGCGTCAGGGAGACGATCACGACGACGACCCTGCTGGACCGCAGTTCGGAAGTGTGCCGCTTCGCCAGCCAAACCGCGGGTGCGGCAAGCACCAGCGGAAGGAACAGGGCTACTGCCAGCACAGGGATGCGTTTTGCCGGTCGCACCCGCCTGCTTGTCATCGTGGAGGGATGCCGTCAGAGAAGAACACGATCAATGCCCGCGCATGCGTCGAAAGCAAGCTTCGGCTCCGGGCTATTGGAGCAAGTCCTGCGCGGCGCCCTCCCTGCGCACCTTCAAGGGCGTTGTTGAGGAAAAAAGGGCGTCATGGCGGACTCTCGAACCCGTCTACGAAGATCGGCGGCTCGGGGATCATTCCCGACAGCCCGGCGTTGTTGGTGAACACGGCGGGACCGACGCTCAGGCTGTAGTCTCCAGCGTTGTTGGTGCTCGGCGCGGACGCCTCGCCCTGGAACAGCAGCGAAAGATCGTCTGCCGAAGGCAGCGGACCCGCGACGCAGGGCCCGAACTCGCCATCGGCGTCGTTGGTGGTGGAACCTGTGGTGGGCCCGGTGTAGTCGTCACCGCCCCAGCACAACGACCAATACACTGTGTCGCCAAACTGAAACGTCAACCGACCCGCCGCCAGGTAGCTTGCCGGAATGGTGCTGGTCATGACTGCATCGGGCGCGATGTCGGGATCAAGCTCGAAATCGGGGCTGGCCACCAGGATTCGCGCGCCCCCCGCTCCGTTGGTGACGTCGGAGGGAAAGACGATCAGCTCCACCGGACTGAGCCCGGCTGCGTCGTAGGCAACGATGCGCGTGCCACCGACCTCGTTCTGCCCGCCGAATCGCAGGCGCAACTGCACGGCCTGCTGGCTGCTATCACCATCGACGCCGCCGATCGCCTGCTCGATCTGCATGAAGTGAAAAGAGGCGATCGCCTGAAACGGAAACACGAGGCACGCCGCCGCGGCGGCCACTTGAAACCTTGTCATCACGTGCACTCCTTCGAACATGATCGAACGGCATCGTAGGTGGGGAAACGCCGGGGTGTCCAGTATTGAGTCGGCCAGCATGCGGGCCAGCACGATCTCGCCGAACATCTGGCGCGCAGAAATCACGCCAGCGCTGGAAGCTCCGTATCACCAGACACGGGACGTCATTCGAAGCCGTCCGCGAAGATCTCGTCCAACGAGCCCACCGCAATGTTCCAGCCGATGTCGCGGAACAGCGCAACGGTGAGATCCACGTCATCGAAGATCGACGTGTTGAGCGATGGCTCCATCAGCAGGTTTGGAAAGGCATCCACCGTCCAGTGCGAAACAGACGAGCCGGGAACGACCGGGTTGGGTGCATGCATGCGCACGAACCCGCCGTTGGATCCGGCCAGGGTGCTCATGTCGAAACCCAACTCACCACTGACGGTGGTCGGCTGGGCCAGCTGGGCACGGATCTCGTTGCCGATCGTCTGCTCGATACCGATGGAGGGGATGCTCACAGCGGCGTCAGAACCGCCCATCGGCGGCAGGCCGGCCGCATTGTTGGCAATCAGCACCCCGATCGCACCAGCGTTCTGGGCATTGATCACCTTGACGGTGAAGTTGCAGTTGCCGCGGTCCACCAACGCGATGTTGCCGCTTACTGCGGCGGCATTGGTAATGGCTTCGCAGCCGTCCAGTGTGCTTACGCCGCCACCATCCAATGCTTCGACGATGTTGCCCGGAAGACCACCGGCCGGAACAGGTGGACCAAAAGCGGCGGCTTGCGCGGAGTACAAACCCTCGATGACTACCGGTAGGTTGATGATCAACGCGGGTGGATTGCCGAGAAAGATGCTTTGTTCAGCCGTCACGTTGGGGCCGGTCCAGACCAGATCGGGATCGTTGATGGCGGAGGCCTGACGCGCGGCGTTGTTGGGCATGTTGCGCCAGCTCAGGCCCGCTTCAAGGTCGAAAAGGAAGTTGGTCCAGATGTCTGGCGTTCCACTGAAAAAGGCGCCCGTCGAATTGCTGGTAAAGGTCTGAAAGCCGAGGCCGTGGGCAAGTTCGTGAAACACCACTGGAAGCAGCGGGATGCGGTTGGCCGGCGTGGCGTCGGAGGCATCTGTGGAGTAATACCAGCCAGCC
This sequence comes from uncultured Gammaproteobacteria bacterium, assembly GCA_964526035.1. Classification (GTDB taxonomy): domain Bacteria; phylum Pseudomonadota; class Gammaproteobacteria; order Xanthomonadales; family BPKI01; genus DAOMOD01. The sequence goes on from CAZGKE010000025.1 coordinate 7,455, forward strand.
GTACCGGTCAGGCAGGTGCCGTTGTCGATGCTGGAATTGAACTGGGTGTTGATCTCCTCGTTGGCCCCGTTCAGGTCAATGCCGGACAGCGCATTGGCAAGCGCCGCGGCGTAGAGCGTTCCCGGCAGCGGCGCATTGGTGAAATCTTGATGCACCGTCGTGGCACCCGCAGAGCCCAGCACAGCCGAGGTGCCCGAGCAGGTCAATGGATTGAAGGCCGCGCGCACGCGAATTTCAACGTCGCTCACGAGTAGCGCGCCCCACTGGTCGGCGGCCGCCTGGAAGGCGATCAGCCGCTGCTGGCCCAACGTGGTGCCAGGATTGCTCGGCAGCGGCGCGACCGGTGTATTGTCATTGAAACCCTCGTTGGCGCCATCGATGTTGACGATCGTGATGGTGGCGGCGCCAGTTCCGGTAGACGCGAAGAGCAGAGCGAGGGCGAGCGGCCGTATCGTAGAGGCAAGTTCCATTTTCGGCTCCTTAGCGATCGGTATCGGTCGTGGCAATCGACGCCGCGTGTGCGCGAGCGTGCTCCATCACCTCAAGGCCTGCGTGGGCGGCGTCCCCGCATTCGACGAGCCTTCTTCCGTCGGCGTCAATGCGCAGGGTCGTCGCCAGCTCAAACTGGCCGTTGAGGATATACATCTTCGATCCGTCCGCAGCCACAGCTTCGACCGTCTTCGAGGCGTCCTGCGAGAAGGTGGTGTCCGCTGCCGCTGCGGCACGCTGCGCCTCGGTCACCGGCGTGGAAACAAGCGCACCGGTTTCCGGGTCGACATAGACACGCAAGGCGCTCTGTGCAGTGTCATTGGCCAGTGCCCCTGCTGCCAGAATCAGTCCGGCCGCGAGGCTTGCCAGTGGGAGGAATTGGTGCATCTGAGTCTCCGCAGTGTGGGCAGAAAACCGGACGCTACCACAAAGGCGCATGCTTGAGCCCGAATTGAGCCCCGCATGGAAGACGCGCGGGACGCAGGGGCCTGGTGCTCGCCGGCCGGACAGTGCTGCCGACCTCGGCGCCAGCTTCAGTCTGCGGCCTCGAATCCGTTGTAGTGCACCAAACCGGTGGTCACCCTGGCGACCATGAAATCGAAGTCCTCGTTGGCCAAGCTGACAAGAAACGAGCCAGCGGCGACCACGCGATGATGGCGGTCCAGGGTGATCGACAGCGCTGAATCGAGGCTGGGTTCAGGCGGAGGTTCGAGGCCGAACACGCGCCAGCCGTCGACGCCGAAGCTGGTGTCGATCGCGCCGTTGCGCAACAGACGCAGCACCGCAGCATCGTCATTGTCTGGGCCAGCCGGCGCGCGTCCGGCAATATAGATGCGGCCGAGCGGGTCAACCGTCACGCCAATCCCGGTTTCGTTGGAGCCGCTGCCGGGATCAAGTCCATGCAGTACGCGGCCGTTGTCCCCGAAGGAAGGGTCCGGAACTCCGCTGGCAGTCAGCTTCGCCACCGCGATGTCGAGGCCGTTGTCGGTGGTGAACGCCGTCCCGGCCAGCAGCATCGACCCGTCGCCATGCAGCGCAAGCCCCAAGGCAAAGTCATGGTCACCATTGCCGGCGTCGAAGTTGACAGTGCGGATCCCGTCGTTGCCAAAGCTCGGGTCGACGCTGCCATCAACCAGCAGCCGCACTGCCAGCATGTCGGTATTCGGCCCCATCCGGGGTTGCAGATTGTCGGCGTACCCGGCAATCACGATGCGGCCCTCGCTGTCGACGCGCACAGCGCTCGCCCGGGCATTGGCCAACTCGTCGGCCGGCAGCGGAACTACCGCCATGCCGTTGTCACCGAAATTCAGATCCAGGCTCGCGTCGGCCAGCACCCGGGCCAGCACGATCTCGCCGAACACCTGGCCATGGTTCATGGCCGCGCCGACCACGACGAGGCTGCCGTCAGGCGCGAGCGCGCAGCCCGCCGGCCGGTTCTCCGTCAGGCCGTCGGGAAGCAGCGCGAAGTCGAACTTCCCGTCGCCGCCGAAGCCGGTGTCGAACCCGCCGTCGGCCATCAGTCTGGCGATCGCGAAGCGCGCATAACCGAGCGGGTCACCGCTTTCGTCCTGTGCGAAGCCGCAGATCAGGTAGCCGCCGTCGCCGGTTTCGAATACGCCCAAGCCCACTTCAGACTCACCGCCGAGATCGAAGTCCATGACGCTGAGGCCATTCGTGCCAAACTCGGGATCCGGCGTGCCGTCGCCGGTCAGCCTCAGGACCACGGCGTCGCGCTGCACGGCGTCCGCCAGGCCGGTGCTGCGAAAGCCGACGAGCAGAATGCGGTCGCTGCTGTCGACCAGCACTGCCGCCGCCTGGTCGCTCGGTCGCTCGCCGGTGCTCAACTGAAAGCTGGCAATGCCGGTACCGCCGGCGAATTCGGGATCGAGTTGCCCGCCGGCCCGGGCCTCGGGCATCGCCACCAGCGCGATCGCGAACACGAAGGGCAGTAGTGCCAGACTCCGGACATTGCTTGAAGCTTGCATGAGCATCAACTCCTGCATGGTGGCGGCCAGCGCCGCCTGGTCGGTCGGGAAGCCGCTCCGGCAAGCGAAACGACACCATGCGCGAACCCCCGACCGCGGGCGGGTGCAGGGCCTTCAAGAGCCCTGATACCCGAACTCCGCAAGAAGCGGTCTGCAGGAGCGCGCCCGTGCGCGACCGATGCATCGCATCGAGGCGGGTGCCGGTCGCGCTCGAGTGCGCTCCTGCAGAGCAAGGCCAGAGAATGAGGTCCTGCTTCTTGCTTGGTTCAAAGCTACGAAAGCAAGCGAAAGAACCGGACATCCATGCTCCCCGAATCCCCAGGGATCCTGCGGTTTCAGGACTCAGGGGTCCAGCCATCGCGAGAACTTCGGCGCCGCGCGGCGGTCCACCTCGACTCGAAGATCACACAAGGACCCGACTCATGCCAGCCGTGAGCACTCGATTCACACTGATCATGCTCGCCACAGGCGCGCTGTTTGCCACCGAGGCGTCGTTCGCGAAGGACACTGCGAACGGCTTTCGCGGTCATCCCGAGCTTGATCGCCTGGTCGCCGATGTCTGTGCCCGCGAGGTAGTCTCGCTCGGAGAAGACGCCGGTCACGGCAGCGCGCGCGCCATCGAGACGCGCGCCCTGCTGGTGCGTCGCCTGGTCGCAGAGTGCGGCTTTGCAGCGGTCGCTTTCGAAAGTCAGATCTACGATTTCGTCGCGCTGGAAGAGGCGCAGGCTGCGGGAGTATTGACTCGCGAAGCCGTGGCCGATGCCATCGGCGGCCTGTGGTCAACGATGGCCGAAGCCGACGAGCTTGTCGACTTCCTGACCACGGAGGCGTCGGCCGGACGCATCCGTCTGCTCGGCCTGGATCCGCAGATCGGCGGCGCGACCCAGGGCTACACCCAGAAGCGGCTGCCTGATCGTCTGGTGCAACCGCTGCAGCCGGTGCGGCGCCAGCAATGCGGCGAAGTGCTGACCCGCCTTACCGGCTGGCGCTATGACGCGCAGCATCCCTACGACGACGCTGCGCGCCGCGAGCTGCGCGCATGTGCCGAAGAAATCATGCTGGCGCTCGGCAGTGACGGCGAGGCCAAGGACGATGTCGGACGCGTGCTGGCGCGCAACTTTTCCACCCAGCTCGCCATGATGGAAGGCCAGGGTGGAGATTTCGCAAGGATGCTTGACCGGCGTGGCCACACCATGGCCACCAACCTGCGCTGGCACCGCGAACGTCTCGGCGCCGATGTACGCATCATTGTATGGAGCGCCACGGTCCACACGGCCCGGCGTCTGGTCGCGCAAGTCGAGGGGGAGCAACGCATGGGCGACATCATGCATGGCGATCTCGGCGAAGCCTACGCAGTGATCGGCTTCACCGCCGCCGCGGGCAGCCATGCGCGCGCGGGCATGGCCGCACAGCCCATTGTGCCGGCGGCGCCCGGTTCCCTGGAGTACAACGTGCTTGGCGCGAACGGGGCGGACTTGCGCTACGCCGACCACGCTACGCTGAAGGCGTTGGGACGTGTCCCGGGACACGCCTTTTCCTACGGCCAACTCGACACCGTCGACTGGTCGCAGCTGCTGGACGGCCTGGTGGTGTTCGCCGAGGAGCGGCCGCCGCACCGGGTCCGCGCCGCGCGTCCCAGCGCACCTTGAGAACCCCGCGATGCCGGCTCGCGCATGTCCACTTTGTATGGATATCCGGAATGCCGCACCCGACCACTGGATCGCACTACCTGCTGCCCCGTGGGCTCGATGAACCCGCCCGAGCGTGCCGGCTGTTCAATCCCGCAACCTACGAAAGCTCGCGGTACTTGCACTGCTCGTCGGCCATCGTCTGCGCAAACGCGGGCCGCTGCATGACCAGCCCGCGCACCCTGCTGCGGCGCTACCGCAGCGACACCGGAAGCACGCCCCGAAACTCAACACCCACCGCATCGGTCCGACGTCGACGCATCGTTGCGCCGACTGCTTCGAGTCACCGTGACGGCAAGCCGATCAGCCTTCCTCGAATCCATCCCGGAACAGCTGCACCCTGCCCGGCGAATTCGCCTCGTAGGCGCCCATGTCGCAGCGGCCGCTGCGCACGAAGCCGCGCTGGTCGGTGTGCAGGAGAAAGCCGGCATCGTCCAGGCACGCCACCGGATCGCCCGCATCGATCGCCGGGCTGGCTGGAAGCAAGCGATGCGTCAGGGTGCCGCCACCGTTGGCACCCAGCGGCGCCAGTACCGCGGAAGCGCCGTAGATGTCGCCGATGGCAGGTCCGCTGATGGTACAGCCGGTCAGGTCGCTGACGAGATTGAAACCGCCGCTTTCCAGGGTGCCATGACAATCCGGACTGCCCAACCCGGTCATGTCCTGGTTTCCCGCGATGATGGAGTTGAACGCCGTCGCGAAGCCTGAGGCGGTGGCCAGACCCGCTCCAATGCCGATCACACCCTCCGTGCCGGAAAGGTTGTCGGCGATGGTGACGTTGTACATGAGCAGAGTGCCGTTGTTGGCGATGCCACCTCCACTGGAGCCGGCGGCATTTTCGCTGATCGTGGTGTTGACCAGGATCATCTCTCCGCCGCTGCTGATGCCGGCGCCGCCTGAAGTGGTCACGTTTCCGCTGATGCTGCTGTCGCGGATGTTCGACAGCGTACCGGGCTGGGTGACTATTCCACCGCGCTCATTCTCGTCGATGCGACATCGCGTCATGGTCAGTGTCGATCCCGTGAGGACGAAGAGCGCGCTGCCCAACTCGATGCCGGTGATGCGTAGCCCGGAGAGGTTCAGTGAAGACGACTCCGCGACGCGGATGCCGGCGCCGGCCTGCGTCGTACTTCCGCCGGTGAGCGTGAGGTCGGACAGGGTCAAGGTGGATCCATCGAAGACCTCGAGGACCCGGTCCAGCCCGTTGGCGTCGATCGTGGTCGCACTTGCACCTGCACCCGCGATGCTCAGGTCATCGCGAACGTCGAGGTCACCGGTGGCTGCATCGCCCTCGTTCGAGCCAGAAATGGTCAAGACGTAGTTCCCTGCGGGAAGCACGATCGTGTCCACGCCGTTGCCCGCCGGACAGTCGTCGACGGCGCTGTCGGTGTTGGCGGCGATCACCGCCTCGCGCAGGGTGCAGTTGCCGTTGACGGTGGTGTCGTCGTCGGTCGTGGTGACCACGATGACCGTGCCCAGCGTGGACTTAGGGGCCGAACCGGACGCGGCCGCCTGAGCCGACGCCGCAGCGCAGCAAGACGCCGCCAGAAGCGATGCGCTCATGGCGCAAACGGAAACGAATCCATGAAACCCGCGGGTTCGCGGCGCCTGGGTGATCGGCATGGTCCTGCTCCTTGTCGGGGAGGCCCGTACCTTGGCAGCGGCTGCCCCAGTAGTCTTTCAGATTGCGTGCGATTTCGTTGAAATTTGCCTGCGCCGGCGACCGCGGCCCGCGGCCGCAGCAAAGGTCCGACCTCTCCAAGGGAATGCCCCGTAAACGTGCAATCAACCTCGATCAAGCGCAAGCCGGGCCCCTTCCTTCGCAAATACCTGGCCCCTTCCTCCGCCTGCGGGGGAAGGTTGGGATGGGGGCGCTCTTGACCAGGCGTTCATCCAGCAATCCACAAGGCCACCGCCACGGCGACCAGCAGCAACACGAGCGAAACAAGCGTGCCGAGATGTCGGGCGATTTCGTGGACCATCGCTCTGTCTCCCTCAGACCAGATCGAAACGTTCGGAATGCAGGCGCCGCATGCTGACGCCGCCGGCAATGAACACCGTGCGTCGTCCGGCACCGGGATTCATCGTGAACACCCCGCAGGGCCCCTCCAGCCATGTCCTGCTGCCGGCCTCGACCCTGGACAGGAATTTCTTGAAATCACCTGATTGCTGGGCAAAGAACTCCAGGCGATCTGGCCGGGTCGCCAGCGTGGACATCGAGAACGGGTGTTGCTGCAGTGAGAACGGCGACGCACCGACAGTCAGCCAGGCGATGGTCTTGCCAAACCCGGGGTTCAACACAGGCTCAATGCTGGTGTTCGCGGCCTTCAGCTTCACGATCCGCGCGCAAGACGCCTGATCAGAGGGCTCGGATCAGGCTGACCAATGCCCAGATACCCAGCGCCAGCGTCGCCAGAAGTACCAGCAACATGCTGACGACGATGGTCACCAGTGCCCACAGCGTACGCCGTTGACGCGCCTCGGTGGCAGCAGGACTGCCTGACCACTGCGCGAGCAGCCGGGCGTTGCGGCGATGCGCCTTGAAGGCCACGTCGAACAGCGTGCCGGCAATCGGAATCGCGCCGACGATCGCGTCGACGGCGATGTTGCCAATCATCCTCGCAATCAGCATCGCCCCCACCCCGGCGCGCAACGCTGCCCAGACGATGTAGCTGCCCAGGACTGCTGCAACCGCGTCGCCCACGCCCGGGAACAATCCGAGCAGCGGATCGATACCGAAGCGGATGCGGGTACCGGGAATGCGGAACGCGGTGTCCAGCAGTTGGCCAAGACGCAGCGCACGGGTGACGACCTTCTGTTGGTCCGCGGCCTTGCCGTCGGGATGTTGACCCGCTGTAGCGATTTCCTTGTCTTGGCTGGGCATATGTGAATCCCGCTCCGCAGAGGGAGTCTGGAGTCCTGTCTGATCTGCCAATCGTAGCGGGTATGGACGACACAGCAATCAACTGCCGACAGGCGGGCATTCTGAAGACAGAGGAACGACCACGCTCCGCGGTCGCGCACGGGTGCGCTCCTACGCGACCACGACAAGCGGAAACGAACGCCGTCGACTGACATTCACGAGATGTCAACACGCGACGCCGACCTGTTCCAGCGAATGAATCGCATCCCGCCCGGTGGCATCAGCAGATCCCACCCTCAACCCGCTACGATGCCCCTCATGACGTCAGACACCATCTGGGACTTCTGGATCGACCGCGGCGGTACCTTCACCGATATCGTCGCCTGCGCCTCCGACGGCTCGCTGCGCACCGTCAAGCTTCTTTCCGAGAATCCGGAACGCTATGCCGACGCGGCGCTCGCCGGGATCCGCGAAATTCTTGGCGTCGCAGCCGATGCGCCGATTCCGGCGGCGTGTATCCGCAGCGTGCGTATGGGCACCACGGTCGCCACCAACGCGCTTCTTGAGCGAAAGGGCGAACCAACCCTGCTGGTGGCCACGCGCGGCTTCGCCGATGTGTTGCGCATCGGCTACCAGGCGCGGCCGCGTCTGTTCGCGCTGAACATCGAGTTGCCGGAGATGCTCTACGCCGAGGTGGTGGAGGCCGACGAACGCATGGATGCCCACGGTCAGGTGCTGCGCGCGCTGGACGAAGACGGCCTGCGTCGGGACCTGGAAGCGGCGCACGCGCGCGGACTGCAGGCCGCGGCCATCGCGCTGATACACGGTTACCGTTACCCCGATCACGAACGACGTGCCGCCGAACTCGCCCGCGCAGCAGGGTTCACCCAGGTCTCGATCAGCCACGAAGTCAGCCCGCTGATGCGCATCGTGCCGCGAGGGGACACGACGGTGGTCGATGCCTACCTGTCCCCGGTACTACGCCGCTACGTCGACCGCGTAGCGGCCGAGCTGCCCGGCGTGCGCCTGCTGTTCATGCAGTCGAATGGCGGACTGGCCGCGGCCGATGCCTTCCACGGCCGCGACGCCGTGTTGTCGGGGCCGGCCGGTGGCGTGGTCGGCATGGCACGCAGCGCCGAAGCCGCCGGGTTCGAGCGTGCCATCGGCTTCGACATGGGCGGCACATCCACCGACGTCAGCCACTATGCCGGCAGCTTCGAGCGCAGCCTCGACAACGAAGTGGCTGGCGTGCGCCTTCGCGCACCGATGATGCTGATCCACACCGTGGCCGCGGGCGGCGGGTCCATCCTGCACTTCGATGGCGCCCGCTACAGTGTCGGACCGGACTCCGCGGGTGCTGCACCCGGACCGGCCTGCTACCGCCGCGGCGGGCCGCTCACCGTCACCGACTGCAACGTCATGCTCGGACGCATCCAGCCCGGGCATTTCCCGCATGTGTTCGGCCCGGAAGGGGCGCAGGCGCTGGATGCCGACGTGGTGCGCGCGAGATTCACCGAACTGGCCGCGCAGATCGGTGATGGTCGCAGTCCGGAGCAGGTTGCCGAGGGCTTCCTCCTGGTGGCGGTCGAGAACATGGCCGCTGCCATTCGCCGCATTTCTGTGCAGCGCGGCCACGACATCACGCGCTGCGTGCTCAACGGCTTCGGCGGCGCAGCCGGACAGCATGTCTGTGCGGTGGCCGATGTGCTGGGCATCGAGCGGGTCATGCTGCATCCACATGCCGGCCTGCTCTCTGCCTGGGGCATAGGCTTCGCAGACCTGCGCCTGATGCGCGAGCGCGCCGTCGAGGCACCACTCGAAGATGCCCACATCAAGGATCTTGCCGCCCTGCTCGACGATCTGGCCGCCGACGGCGAGCATGCCATGCGCGCGCAGGGTGTCGGTTCGCGTCACAGCGCCACCCGTCGTGGCAAGGAGCGCGAATCAAGACCGCAGGTCGAGTCCGCCCGTCTCGCACCACCCATCGCAACCCCCAGGGCACAAGTCCGCACGCTGCGGCGCCTCCTCGTCCGCGCCGAAGGCACCGACAGCCCCCTCGAAGTCGATTTCGCCGATATCGACAACATGCGCCGGCAGTTCACGGCCCTTTGGTGGCACCGCTTTGGTTTTGCCATCCAGGGCGCCCGCCTGATCGTCGAGTCCGCGCAGGTAGAGATCGTGGCCAGTGAGGACGCTGGCCTGCGGGAGGAAGCGGCTGCAGTCGCCACCCACGCCGAAGTGCAGACGGCAGAGGTCTGGTGCAGCGGCGCACGCCGCGGAGTCCCGCTGCATTCGCGCAGCGCACTGCGCCCCGACACACCGGTCGACGGTCCGGCACTGGTCGTTGAAGCCCACGGCTGCACCTGGCTGGACGCCGGCTGGCGCGCCGAAGCCGACGCGGCCGGCAACCTCTTGCTGACCCGCATCGAGGCGCGCGACCGCGAGCGAGTCGCAACCGTCTGCGACCCGGTCATGCTGGAAATCTTCAACAGCCGCTTCATGGCGATCGCCGAACAGATGGGTGCGGTACTGGAAAAGACCGCCGCCTCGGTGAACATCAAGGAGCGTCGCGACTTTTCGTGCGCGCTTTTCGACAGCACGGGCGGTCTGATCGCCAACGCTCCGCACATGCCGGTGCATCTCGGCTCCATGGGCGAGAGCGTGCGCGCCATCATGCGTGCGCGCGGCGACCACATGCAGCCGGGCGACGTCTACGCGCTGAACGACCCCTACCACGGCGGCACCCACCTGCCCGACATCACCCTGGTGCGCCCGGTGTTCGACCGCGGCGGTCGCACGGTGCCGTTTTACGTCGCGTGTCGCGGCCACCACGCCGACATCGGCGGCATCGCACCCGGCTCCATGCCGCCCTTCAGCCGTCGCGTCGAAGAGGAAGGCGTGCTGCTCGACAACGTGGAAGTGGTCGGCCAGGGCAGTTTCCGCGAACCGGAACTACGCGCTCTGTTCGCTTCGGGTCCCTGGCCCGCACGCAACATCGACCAGAACATCGCCGACCTGCGCGCGCAGGTGGCCGCCTGTGAAACCGGCACCGCCGAGATCGCGCGCATGGTTGATGAGTTCGGGCTGGCCGTGGTGCAGGCCTACATGGGCCATGTGCAGGATCATGCCGAGGCCTGCGTACGCGCCGCCATCAAGCGCCTGCGCGATGGTGCATTCCGCTACGAGATGGACGACGGCAGCGCGGTCCAGGTCACCGTCACCATCGACCAGACAACACGAAGCGCAAGTATCGACTTCAGTGGCACCAGCGAACAGCACGCGGGCAACTTCAACGCACCATCAGCAGTCGTCCGTGCGGCGGTGATCTACGTGTTCCGCTGTCTGATCGACGCGGACATCCCTCTCAACGAAGGCTGCATGCGGCCTCTGACCATCCACATACCCGAAGGCAGCATGCTCAGCCCGCGCTTTCCTGCCGCGGTGGTGGCCGGCAACGTGGAGACCTCGCAGGTGATTGTCGACGCACTGTTCGGCGCGCTCGGCGTGGTCGCTGCAGCGCAAGGCACGATGAACAACCTCACGTTCGGCAACGACCGCCACCAGTACTACGAAACCCTGTGTGGCGGTGCCGGTGCAGGCCCCGCCTTCGACGGCGCATCGGCCGTCCACACCCACATGACCAACTCCCGACTCACCGATCCCGAAGTGCTGGAGTGGCGGCATCCGGTGCGCCTGGAATCCTTTGCGATCCGCAGCGCATCCGGCGGCACCGGTCGCCATCGCGGCGGCGATGGCGTCGAACGAAGAATCCGCTTTCTCGAGCCGGTGACTGTCTCCCTGCTGTCAGGGCACCGACGCATCGCGCCGTTTGGTCTGGATGGCGGCGAGCCGGGCGCCATTGGCGAAGATGCCATTGAACGCGCAAACGGGGAGGTTGAGCCGTTGGCGGGCTGCGCCAGCGTCGAGGTCTCTGCGAACGAAACCATAGTGATCCGGACGCCAGGCGGTGGCGGGTTCGGGATCCCGCAGGAATAGTAGATGAATCATTCTGGATGAGGGTCGCGCTTCTTCCGCCTGCTCATCGGCCGCAAGGGAACGAATTGGACAGCGCCGCGTTTGCTGAATCACGGCCCGACTGATGCAGATCCCCGAATTTTCGAAAAGCCAGCGGCGTACGATTCGTGCAACCTGCTCGACGCCGAATCCCTCCTTTGGCATGCAAATCAGCTTGCGACCTGAGAGGTTGATTGGAGACAGTCCGTTGTTGCCTGGCGGTTTACGGCGAAGTCAGCCCTCAAGCGCAAACTCCAGCGCCGCACACACCGCCGCGACTTGCGCGGCATTGCACTGCTCCGGCGTGGCGCGTGGGCTGTCGGGGTAGACCTCGGTGGTGGTGGTGTAGCGGGCGCCGGTGATGCCTGCGCACAGGCCGAGCTTGCGGAAGGGATAGAGGATGACGCCTGGTGCCACGACCGGCGACCCGATGATTTTGCCCTCGCTGTCGGCTGGAGCGATGTGGGTGACCGTCGACACCGCCTCGATCACCGCCTGCTGGAAGGAGATCTGCGGGTTCTCGCCATCGCCGACCGTGTAGAAGCCGTCGGGAATCTCGCCGGGCTCGAAGGCCTTGCCGTCGCGCGCCGCCAGAGCCGGACGGAATTCGTTCTCGTCGCTGTCCGTGGTCTCGTGCAAGTCGATGTGCAGCAACCAGCTCTCCGCGACGGAGGCAACCAGACGCATCAATGCCGCGGATTCCTGCGCCGGACTGTCCGTACAGAAGGACCGGTTGGGATCGACTGCATGCGGATTCCAGCGCTGGATGCGCTCGTAGCCCCAGGGGCTGACGCAGGGCGCGATCATAAGGTTGATCCTGCCCATGAAGCGCGCGGCATCCTGCTCCGCGAACTGCAATGCACCGTGCACGCCGCTGGTCTCATAGCCGTGCACGCCGCCGGTCACCAGCGCGCAAGGAAGGTCGTCGCGCCAGTCGCGGCTGCGCAGGGCCAGCAGGCGATAGCTGTCCGGGGCGTAGTCCAGCCGACCGTACTCCAGCAGCTCGAAGCGATCGCCAAGCGATTCGATCACGCTCAGCACTTCGTCGGCGTAGCTGCGTTGGCGCTTCTGGTGCGACAGCCATTCAGCGCGTTCCGCATCGCCCCACGGCATGCCGGGTGTGCCGATGGGATAGGGGATTGGACTCGTCATGACTCTGCCTGCTGCACTCGGCGATCTGCGATCACGGTGGCGCACAATAGCACCCAAGGTGTGGGCCCGATTCCAAGTTCTTTGCTGGTGGTAGGCTTCGCATCGACGTCGTCCGTTTGCGCGACGAGGGGAGATGGGCATGTTGCGAGCCAGGAGTCTGCTCACGGTGGCCGCGGGCGCGTTGCTCGCATGCGGCGTGCTCGTCGCGGGACCCGCGACGGCGGCCACTCCGCAAGGCGGCGGAGGCTGCGCCGCGGAGGGTCTTTTCGCCAACGGCTTCGAGGCGAACATCGCACCACACCCGCTGTATCCGGCGTTCGATCTCGCCACCCTGCCCGGTGCCGGCGGCGGCGCCGCGGGTCCTTACGAGTCCCCGGTCCTGCCATGCACGAATCGCAGCGTCACCGTGGCGGCCATCGGCACCGCTGCCGGCGCCCAGCTGCGCAGCGAATGCGAAGTGGGGGCGACTGCCGTGCACGTGCCCTCCGCCGCCGGGCGCATCGGCGTAGTGAATCTCGGCCACGTCCACGACTGCGAAGTCATGCTGGGCAGCGCCGTGGTGATCGACTTCCTTGTGATCGGCAGCCTGCCGGGTCCCACGCATGCACCCAGCCATCGCATTCGCATCCGCGGCGGCCAGGTCGGCAGCGTGCTGGCGATCGGTCCGTCGACCGATATCGTGTTCGACGGCGTCGCCATCAACAACGGCGCGGTGCCGTCGACCAGTCGCTCCAGCATCGGCTTCAACATGCCGGCAGGACCGGGAGCGGGCGAGGTGCTGGATCGTTTCGCCGTGGTCAACTCCTTCATACGGGTGCTGCCGGTGAGCTTCGGCGCCGAGATCGATGGCGCGGCGCAGATCAGCTCGGGTGCGCGCAACGTGCTCTTTGCCAACAACAACATCGTCACCTCGGGCAACCGCAATTCTTGGGCCTTCCGCCTCGGCGGCGGTGACAACCTGCTGCTGATCGACAACAGTGTGCGCGTGTCTTTCCACAAGCTGGTGCGCATGGGCGACGCGCCGGTGGACTACGTCTATATCAAGGGTGGCACCTGGATGCGCGAAGCGACCCTCACCAGCGGCGGCGCGCTGTTGAATGACGCGTTCGCACAGCTTTCAGGATCCACGACAGACAGCGTGTACATCCATGACCCGGTGGTCTACCTGCTACCCGATGCGCCGGTGTCCTTCGGAGCCTCCGTCGAAGCGGCGCAGGCGGGCCGGAGCTGGCATGCGCGGCGCATCGACTGGCACGCGCTGAGCGCGGATGTGGTCAGCGTCGCCCGCGTGCAGATGCTCGAGAACGCGTGCGTGGGGGTGAGTGGGCTGTGCGACTATGGCGCAGCGACCCATACCTTTCACTACGACCCGGCGCTCACCTTTCCAGCCGACCCCTGGCGCAACCTGCCGACGTTCGCCAACAACGATCCGGATGCGCTGCCGGTCGAGCCGTGAGGCAACTGTGCGCCCAAGCTTCGCGGCGCCGGATGGTCCCGGAGTTGCGAGCTTCACGACGCCCGCGTCCCGATTCGTACCAGCAGGTAGGTCGGATGCATCAGGCCGGTCGGCGGATAGAGCTCCTCACCTGTGCGCTGGAAACCCAGCCTCTGCAGCAGGCGAGCCGAGGCAACGTTGTGCGGATGGTGCCCGGCAAACAGGCCATCGATCACGAAGTTGGCGAATCCGTACTCGATGACGGCATTCGCCGCTTCCCGTGCCAGTCCCCGGCCCCAGTACTGCGGAAGGAGATGAAAGCCGAGTTCCGGGCAACGCGCATCGGGACGCGGGCGCAGTCCGCAGCAGCCGACGAAGCTGTCGCCTTCGCGCAGAAAGCAGGGCCAGTACTGAAGGCCGTGCGCGCGCTGGGATTCCATCGCAGCATCGAGCCCTGCCCTGATCTGCTGAGCCTCGAAGGGTCCACCGATCAGCGCGGTGACTCGCGCGTCACCCCACAGCGCGAGTGCAAGCGGCAAGTCCTCGTCCGTCCAGTTCCGAAAGTGCAGGCGTTCACTCACGGGCGGTTGCATGGTAGAACCCCGTTTACAGTTGTTGGCGAGTCAGCTGCAGACGCAACACCCGACTGTCATGCTCAAGGCGCCTCACGGGCATCGTCGGACAAGCCGGGGTCCTGGCTGACGATCAGAATGTAGGCCTGACCGACCAGCTCCGTCCCCGACCCCGAGGAGTCGGACTCGATGCTCCAGTGCATCTGGCCGGGCCTGAAGCCCAGCTCGTCGAGGCGGCGACGCAAGGGCTGGTAGCGGTTCGCGATCCGTTCGGGACGCTGTCCGGACAGTGCAACGGCCTGCGGCAAGGGCAGGCGCACGCCGACTGGGCGCTGTTCACGGCGAAGGAGAACGGGCGCCGCATTGTCGAGGACCGCAGTCAGCTCGGAGGCAAGTTCGTCCATTGCGGCTTCCGCGGTGTGCAGATGGCGCACCGTGCGGGTCACATAGGCCAGCTCGGCGCGCCGGACGACGCCCGCGCCATCCTCCAGGTAGGCGATCAAGTGCGGGGATGCCGAGATGCGTACCGAGCCGTCGGCAGCGAACAGGTGGGCAAGCGCTTCGAGAACGTCGCTGCGACGGCCGACGCCGCAGCCTTCGAGCCGTATCCGCGTGTGCTCGTCAAGAATCGAAGGTCGCAGGGCAGGAAACGACCCGCTCTTGCGCGCTTCGATCAGTGCGCCCGGCGTGGCATCGTCCTCCGCCGGATGCAGCGGCAGCGGCAGTCCGCTCCATTCAGAGGCGTGCGAGACAAGGATGATTTCGCGCCACGGCGCATCGCCGCGACGAGGATGGGTGGCAAGCACTTGGCGCAGTTCGGCAAGACTGCCGACACCGTGGACGATGTGCTGAGGCGACAGGCGACTGCTCCAGTAGCGACCCGCCGCGGCGATGTAGCCGTCGGTTTCGCCCAGCAATATGACAAGACGTCCGTCGCCGGCCCATAGCGGCGCACACGCGAGCAGCAGCGCCGGCAGCAGAAAACCCCTGACGCACGCGGCCGCCGCGCGTGGGCTCATTCCTTCGGAGCCAGTTTCGACAGCACCTCGTCGGGATAGTCGCTGAAGCCGAGCGGTCCAATGAGAACTGCCTGGTCATTCAATACCACCAGCACCTGCTCGGAAAGAGCGAACAAGGACGCCAGTTCCGGCCGCATCGCCAGCAGTTTCGCCGCCGCCTCGCTGCCGCGCTGGATACGCAGCAGGGTCATGTCCTCTCGCCACCCGTCGCTCTGCCAGCGGTCCTTGCGCCAGGTGAAATCGTGGCCGGCAAGGCTCATACGGTCACCGTCGCTGGGCAGGGCGTCCTTCAACGTCGGCAGCTCTGGAGACCCGGGAACGGCCCCTTCAACGTCAGCTCTCTTGATCCGCGCTGCAGTTGCGGTGATGCGATCCATTGTCGGCGAAGGTTCGGCGCTGGGCCATGCCATTGCCCTCGGCGCCGCCATGGACCTAGTCATGATTGCTGGCGCCGGCGCGATGCCGACGCCACCCCCGACCGGGACTTCCCGGCGCGCCGTCGGCTGCACCACACGTTCGGCCGTTCCGTCCGCTCGGATCGCCTCATGTACGGCGACGAATGATGTCCAGGGCGACAGCAGACCGTAGTGAAGCGCATGTGCGGTTGCCTCGACGGTGCGTCCGTCGACGTCATCGGGTGCCTTGCCTTCGATGCGGCCGTCCATCAGGCTGGTCAAGCGTTCGCGCGCCCACAGACGCCGGATCGCCGGCTGCGCACGCTTGCCCGGTGCGGCATGCAGCTGCATGGTCTGTGAGTGTGCTCCGTCGGCATTGCGCCCGCTCATCTTGATGCTGCCGGACGCCGCGCCCTTGAAGCGCCCGGTGAGCACCACCGGGCGCTCGGCGAAGACGTCGGGCACCTGCGCCGGCTCGAGGTCGAATACCTCGACACCCTCGAACTCGAGAGCGATGTCGGTGAGCAGCGGACGGTCGATCAGCACGCGCAGGCGGTCAGCCTGGGCCGTGGCTTCCTCCGGCGAGGCCACCAGGAACGCTTCGCCGCGCCCGGCCCTGGCAATACGTTCGACGACCTGGTTGCTGACACTGGGACCGATACCGAAGGCGAACACGTTCGCGTTGTGGAGATTGGTGTTGATCATCATGGTCACTTCCGGACCAGCGTGGATATGACCATCGGTGACCACCACCATGGTGCGCGAGAAGCCGGGCGTGTAGGGCAGCGCATACGCGGCCTCCAGCGCCTGCACCAGCCGGGTACCACCGTGCCCGAATTGGCTGTCGATGGCCTTGATCGCTCGCTCGAGGTTGTCCATCGTCGGCGGCAGCGAATCGCCCATCGTCAGCGCCTGCACGCGGCTCTCGAACAGCAGCACATTGAAGCGTTCGTGGGGACGCATGCCGGCGATCAGCTCGCGCATCAGCGCCTTGGCGGTATCGACCGGAAAGCCGGCCATCGATCCGGAGACGTCCATCAGGAACAGATACTCGCGCGGCACCACGGCGCTGCGCTGCACGTTGGCGGGCGGCTCGGCCAGCATCAGGAACCATCCCTCGCCGTCCTGCTGGTGCACCATCAGCCCGGTTTCGATGGCATCGCCGGCAAGCCTGAAATCAATCACGAAGTCGCGCGCCGCCGCGGTGGGGTCGGTATCAGAAAGCTGGATCTCGGCTTCGTAGGGCGATGCGCGTTCGATCAGCACCGGATGACTCGGGCTTTCCAGTACCCGGATCGGCACCGGCGTGGCCAGCCTCACGTTGACGTCCAGCGCATAGGCAATCGCCTCGATATCCGAGGTCAGCTCCATTTCCGTGCTGCGGCCGGCTTCGCCGCCGTAGCGGACGTCGCCGAAGGTGTTGGGGAAGAAGAAGCGGTAGCGCCCGGCCTCCGGGACCAGAAGCTCGCTGTAGCGCATCTCCACTTCAATATCGTCGCCAGGCAGGATGTTGGCGATGCTGAGCTGCAGGACATCGGCGTCCTGCTGTTCGAGCAGGGTGGCCGTCTTGCCCTGCTCGCGCGCAACCTCGTAGGTCTGCTGGGCTTTCTCGCGGGTCTGCAGTTCGGCCCGCACCACGCGGTCGCCCACCCTCAGACTCATGGCGTAAACCGCCGCATGGCGCGTGACCGGGAAGACATACACCGCCTCGATCGCTTCGCTGCCGCGATTCTGGTACATCTGCGTCAGCGTGACATCGGCGATGACGCCAGCGATATCAGCGTCGACGCGCGTCATCAGCAGCGGCAGCCGCTCGCTGCTGCCCTGCACCCGCATTTCAGGTGCCCGCGCGCTGGACCACGCGGTACTGCTCGCGAGAACGCCGACAAACAGAACAACCACCGGCCAAACACGTCGAGTCATGTCGCTTCTCCTTGTCCCTGCGTTGCGGGTCTGCCTGGAAGATGGAACAACTTCACGGGCGTGATTGCAAGCGCCGGCGCATCAGCCACCCCAGGCCTTGAGGTTGAGGAATTCGCGCCGGGTTCTCGGTCCGTGGGTGAGGAAGCTCGGA
This sequence comes from uncultured Gammaproteobacteria bacterium, assembly GCA_964526035.1. Classification (GTDB taxonomy): domain Bacteria; phylum Pseudomonadota; class Gammaproteobacteria; order Xanthomonadales; family BPKI01; genus DAOMOD01. The sequence continues at coordinate 25,141 of CAZGKE010000025.1, forward strand.
TCCGGGTCGTTCATGTACTCGCGGCGTTCGCGCGCGACGACGTCATTGTCCAGGTGCCGGTCGAGCACATCACGCTCGACCGGGTAGATGCGCAGTGCATTCAGGCCGAACACCTTGGCCCGGATCTCCGGGGTGATCTCCGGATAGCCATGCCGCTCGCGCAGTTCCTCGCTGATCTGGAAGGTACGAAACGCCTGGATCTGGTCCTGCGGGCTGCCGTACCAGATCGAGTCGGTGCCCCACAGCACGTTGTCCGGGCCAAGGTATTTCAGCAGCTTGCCCAGGCCGTGTGCGGCGGAGTCGGGGTCGCGCATCATGAAGCGCCAGGTCGAGCCGAGTTCGGCGTAGACGTTGCTGCCGTGGCCGAGCCCGGCCTCGCGCATGGAGGTGATCAATGAGTCGATGCCGTCGATGCGCGCCGGATCGTAGGGTCCCTCGGCCTGGTCGGTGACGAAACCGGAGTGATAGATGAGGAACTTGACGTCGGGGAAACGTTTGCCGACGCGCCCGATGTCGGCACAGGTGCTGTGTTCGTAACTCCTGCGCCCGAACGGCAGGCCCTTGTGGATGGCGATGACCGGCACTTTCAGCTTGCGCGCCTTCTCGATCATCGCCAGGCCCGGCTCGTCGTCCATCCAGAAGCCGCTCGCACCGTCCGGCCCCCACTGCGTGTAGGTCTTCCAGGCGCGGATGCCGAAACTTTCGGCCAGGCGATCCATGTCGTCGACGTCGCCGGGCTGGTTGGGGTTGACGCGACCATGCAGGTACAGGCGATGGGTGCCCTCAAGGCGCTCGACGATGCCGGCGGTGGCAGCCGCCTCTTCGATGGTGAGGGGCTCGCCCTCGCGCGTGGATGGCACGAAGGACAGCACCACGAGCGAGGTGTCGGAGTCCATGAACACATCGCGGACGAAGGCGTCGGGGCCGAAGCACTGCAGGCGGTCGAGATTCCCGGGCAGTGCCGCCGCCGCGCATTTGCCCGCCTCGAAGCCCGACAGCGGGCGCGCGGTGGACGGCAGGCTGCGGGTCCAGGCGCCGGTCGGGTTCACGAAATGGCCCTGCACATCGAAGATGAACTCGCGACCGGCCAGCGCGGCATGCGCGGCATCGGCTTCCAGCGCCGCCTCGGCGGCGACCTGGAAGTAGCCCCCGCGCTTGCCGACGGCGGCGTAGGCCGTGTTCATGGCCAGCAGCGTGGTGGCGGCGCCGCAGGTGGACATCAGGAACCTGCGTCGCGAAAGACCCAGGCGACGTGCATGGCTGGTCGACTCTTCCAGTGCGAGCCGACGCGCGCGATGGTGATAGTGATCAAGCGGAACCGGCACGAACTCGCCGTTGCTGGTGGAATCGAGCTTGATCGGAAGACGCGTACCGTCAGGATCGTGACGCGAGGTCATGGCAGCCTCCACTGGCAAGAACACGTGCCGCCTATGCTAGCAGCGTGAACCTCCCGTGCAATGGCACCGTCAACCGCCTGACTCGCGGCGGTCCCAAGCGCGCTGCAGACGCCGGTTCGGTACCGGGCAATGCCTACAGGCGCGAAAGACGCAGCAGGATGCCGGCAAGGCTGCGCAGGTCCTGGGCATTGTGTTCGAATACTCTTCGCAGGTCGTGGGCACTGCCGCCGCGGAGGTAGTCGAGCCAGGCGCGCGGGGCTTCGGAACCGGGGAGATCGTCTTCCCGCTCCACGCCAAGCAGACGGTTCTCGGCGGTGGCGAGTCGGCAGTTGGGCCAGTCGCCGCGCCAGCGGCGTCGCACCGGATGGAGAAGGTCGAGATGGATGAGTCCCGACAGCGGGTTTTCGAGGCGTGCGAGACGATAGCGGGTGGCCAGCAGTGGCGCGTCGTAGCTCTTGCCGTTGTAGCTGACCAGCACCGTCGCTGAGTCGAGCCAATCGGCGAACGTCCGCAGCATCGCGGACTCCGCGGCGAGCGCGGTGATGGTGAGCTGGCGCAGGCGCAAGCCGGCGGGGCTCCAGTCGGCGGCGCCGATCATGAAGGCTCGGGTTCCGGTGCCGCCGGCGAGACCGGTGGTTTCGGTGTCGAAGTGCAGGAAGCGATGGCGCTCGATCGACGCATGGCTCGCGAAGGCGGCGTCGACTTCGGGCGGCGCGGTGAGCCACTCGAAATGTTCCTCGACGTAGCGCAGGCCAGGGGCGATCTCTGCTCCGGGGAGATCGCGGTCGGGATGGGGTCTGGAGGTGATTCGCCTCGTCGCGCGCTGACGCAGGCCCAGCTGGCGGCGTAGTTGGACGATGAGGTCGTGAACCGGTGGAACGGACCGACCTCCCGACGCGCCTTGCATCATATTCGTTGCGACTTCCGGAGCTTCTGCAACAGCACGCCGGGCCGGGCTTTGTTGCCGAGCATCGGCGCGGCCGGCCTGTTGTCTGAGACGCGCGAGGCGCTCGGCGAAGACGCTCATGTAGCTTCCACAAGCAGCGTGAGGACGCGAACGGCAAACGCCCTCGGGGTTTCCTCGGCATCCTCGTCGGCTGCCAGCACGGGACCGACGCAGGCGGGACAGCCGGCGCGGCAGTCGCAGCCTAGCACCAGCTCGCGGGCGCGTTCGATCATCTCGGTTCCGCGCACGAACAGGGGCTCGCTCAGTCCCACACCACCGGGAAAGTTGTCGTAGAGATACACGGTGGGCGTGAACTGGTCGGACAGGTGCGGCGGCACCGGGCTGCCGTCAAGTGCACGCCACTGCCCTCGCCCACCGGCGTCTGCGCTGGCGATGCCGGCACCGTCGCCGCTGCCGACCGACTTCTGCAGGTCGCGCGCCTCGGCCATCACGGCCACGGTGGCGACCAGATGCAGGGCGTACGCCGCGCCGAGAAATCCATCCAGCGCCTGCTGCTTCGAGTCGAACGCGGATTCCAGCACCGGCTGCGGCAACTGCCACCAGACCGCGGTGGTCTGCAGCTCCTGATCCGGCAGCGTCACCGGCCCGTAGCCGATGCTTTCATGGGTGTAGTAGCGGATCTTCTTGTAGCCGGCGACGCGACGCACTACGTGCACCTCGCCATGGTGCGCGGTGCCCTGCCCCGCCTTTGCGCCGTCAAAACGCGCCAGCGGTTTCAGCCGGGTGTAGTCGATGGCGTCGGTGTAGTAGTCGACGTGGGTGCGGGTGACATAGGCCTTGCGCCCCTCCCAGTCGAGGCGCTCCACCTGGAACGGGGTCGACTGGATCATGTGGATCGCGCCCTCGTACAGAGTGAGCGCGGCGGCCGAGTAGTCGACTTCGGCGATGATGGTCTGGCGGCCGCCGGTGCGGTCCACCACCACGAAGTTGCCGTCGGCCACGGAGCGCAGGCTGACAGCGTTGGCGGGATAGCTGTCGGCGATCCACTCCCAGCGCTCGCCTTCGCGATGCACCACTTCGCTCTCGGCAAGCACTTCCAGCCACGGCTCGGCATCGACCGGCCCGAAGCGTTCGCCGGACAGAAACGGCAGCTCGAAGGCGGCGCAGCGAATGTGATCGAGCAGGATCAGTGGCTGGTCGGGCTGGATGCGCGCGTGCTCCGGCGGACTGCCTTCGAAGAACTGCGGATGGCGCACGATGTACTGGTCAAGCGGCATGCTGCTGGCCACCAGCACGCCGAGCGCGGGACGCTGGCGACGACCGGCGCGACCGAAGCGCTGCCAGGTGGCGGATACCGAGCCGGGGTAGCCATTCAATACCACGGCGTCGAGACTGCCGATGTCCACGCCGAGCTCCAGCGCCGAGGTGCTGACGATGCCGTCCACGTGGCCGGCGCGCATGTCGCGCTCGGCGGCGCGGCGTTCGGTCGACAGGTAGCCGCCGCGATAGGCGCGGATGCGCGCCGGCTTGCGCGGGTCGTGGTCGAACACGTCCTTCAGGTATTTGGTGAGCACCTCGACCATCAGCCGCGTCTGTGCAAACACCAGAGTCTTGAGGCCGGCACGGATCGCCAGGCGAGCGATGCGATTGGACTGCGAGCGCGCCGAGGCGCGCAGGCCGAGATCAGGATTCACCACCGGCGGGTTCCAGAGCAGAACGTGCTTCTCGCCGCTGGGCGCGCCGCTGTCGGTGATGGCGTGCACCTCGCGTTCGATCAGCGCTTCAGCGTGGCCCTTTGGGTTGCCGATGGTGGCGGAGCAAAGGATGAACTGCGGCTTGGAACCGTAGAACGCGCACACGCGCTTGAGCCGGCGCAGGACGTTGGCCACGTGCGATCCGAACACGCCGCGGTAGGTGTGGATCTCGTCGATCACCACGTAGCGCAGGTTCTCGAAGAACTGCGCCCACTTGGTGTGATGCGGCAGGATGCCCTGGTGCAACATGTCGGGGTTGGAGACCACCACCGATGCGTGCAGGCGGATCGCCTGGCGTGCGTCGCCTGGCGTATCGCCGTCGAAGGTGTAGGCGCGCACGCCGAGGTCGCCGGCCTTGTTCAACTCCAGCAGCTCCGCGACTTGATCCTGAGCCAGCGCCTTGGTGGGAAACAGGTACAGCGCCCTGGCCTGTGTCTCGATCACCGATGAAATCACCGGCAGCGTGTAGCACAGGGTCTTGCCGGAAGCCGTCGGCGTCACCACCACAATGTCGCGCCCCGCCTGCGCCACGGTCCAGGCCTCGGCCTGATGCGAGTAAAGCTGAGCGATACCGCGAGCCCTGAGCGCGTTGGCGAGTCCGGGCGGAAGGTTTTCCGGCAGCTGCGCAAAGCGGCCGGAGCGTGCCGGAAGGACGATGTGGCCGGTGATCCGCTCGGCATACTTGCGCTGCAGGCGTGCAGCGAGGCGGCCGCCGTCGGCAGGTTCGCGCGCAGCCACCGCAGTCGACGCCCGGTCTTCGGGGAGCCAATCGCTCTGGACGCTCAGGCTGGTCGCCTGCGCGTCTGGCGGCGGCAGGGTTCCGGCAGCTCCGGTTTTCAACGGCAACGACATGATGATTCCCCAGACTTTGAATGCCGCGGACGCTGGCGCAGGCTTGTCTCATCGGGTGAGATCGACTTTGCGCGGGTTCGGATGGCGGGATGAGAAACCATGCCGTGACCCTGATCCAGCCAGCGGGCAACTTTTCCCGATGATGGCTCGGCTGGCAGTGTCGCCACGGCTCAGTTTTACCCGA
>CAZGKE010000026.1:0-4838 GCA_964526035.1 uncultured Gammaproteobacteria bacterium
CCGATGGTCGCAGGCGCGTCCGGGGTCTTGATTTCGGCTTCGGCGACCCCATGCCCGAAGGCACGCACCCGGGTGTCGGGGAAAATCAAACGAGATGCTTGCCGACCGGTCCGCCGCGGACTGGCGGCATCCTTTGCGCCCTGCGCAATCAATTGATGGATCGAGGGGACATGATCGAAGTCAAATCACTGAGCAAGCACTACGGGGAGCTGATTGCCGTCGACGGCATCAGTTTCTCCGTCGAACCCGGCCAAGTGCTGGGTTTCCTCGGCCCCAACGGGGCCGGCAAATCCACCACCATGAAGATGATCGCCGGTTTCCTGGCGCCGACCGCAGGCACTGCCGTGGTGTGCGGGTTCGACGTGCAGAGCCAGCCGATCGAGGCCAAGAGGCGTATCGGCTACCTGCCGGAAGGCGCGCCCAGCTACGGCGAGATGACGCCGAAATCCTTTCTTGCATTCATTGCCGACATCCGCGGGCTTGCCGGTGAGCAACGTGCAAAGCGCATTGGCAATGCAGTCGAGCGGCTCAACCTTCAGGGCGTGCTGGCGCAGCCCATCGAAACCCTGTCCAAAGGTTTCAAGCGCCGCGTCGGACTGGCGCAAGCCATTCTCCATGATCCGCCGGTTCTGATCCTTGACGAACCGACCGATGGCCTTGATCCCAACCAGAAGCACGAGGTGCGCGCGCTGATCAACGCGATGGCGCGCGACAAGATCATCGTGATTTCCACGCACATCCTCGAAGAGGTGCATGCCGTGTGCAACCGCGCCATCGTCATTGCCGAGGGGCGCCTGCTGGCCGACGATACCCCCGGCGGTCTGGAGGCGCGCTCGCGCTACCACCAGGCGGTGTCGCTGACCGCGCGCGACCCGCAGGCGGTGCGCCAGGCGCTGGCGGCGCTGCCACAGGTGGCGTCCGTGGAGATCGATCCGCAGGATGAGCGCATCACCGCGTTTCCGCGCGCCGGCCAGGCCATCTTCGAGCCGATCAGCGCGCTGCTGCGTGATCGCGGGTTCGCCTTCGATGAAGTGCAGCTCGAGCGCGGGCGGATGGACGAGGTGTTTCGCCAGATCACTTCCAAAGGCACGGAGGCACGCGCATGAAGAATCCGGTCCTTACGTTGTTCCGACGCGAGCTGGCGAGCTACTTCGCCACGCCGGTGGCCTACGTGTTCATCGTCATCTTCCTGATCCTCGCCGGCAGCTTCACGTTCTACCTGGGCAACTTCTACGAACGCGGTCAGGCGGACCTGCTGCCGTTCTTCAATTTCCACCCCTGGCTGTACCTGTTCCTGGTGCCGGCAGTGTCGATGCGGCTGTGGGCCGAGGAGCGCAAATCGGGTTCGATCGAGCTGCTGCTGACGCTACCGGTGACCATGCTGCAGGCGGTGCTCGCCAAGTTTCTGGCAGCCTGGGCGTTCATCGCCATAGCGCTGCTGCTGACCTTTCCGCTGTGGATCACGGTCAACTATCTTGGCAGTCCAGACAACGGCGCGATCGTGGCCGGTTATCTCGGCAGTTTGCTCATGGCCGGCGGCTTCCTCGCCATCGGTGCCTGCATCTCGGCGGCTACCCGCAATCAGGTGGTGGCCTTCATCTTGACCGTGGTGGTGTGCTTTGTCTTCCTGCTGGCCGGGTTCCCGATCGTGCTCGACTTCTTCCGGCTGTGGGCGCCGCAGGGCCTGGTCGATGCCGTCGCTTCGCTGAGCTTCCTGACCCACTTCGCCTCCATCAGCAAGGGCGTGATCGACCTGCGCGATCTCGTCTACTTCGCACTGATGATCGGCTTCTGGCTGTACGCCAACGCCATTGTCATCGATCTGAAGAAGGCCGATTGAAACCATGAATGCACTGCAAAGACAATCCCTAACCGGCGGCACGCTGCTGGTGCTGGCCGTACTTTTCATAGCTCTGGTCGTGCTCTCCAACAGCTTGCTGCGCGGGGCGCGCCTCGACCTGACCGAGAACCGGCTCTACACCCTCTCCGACGGCACGCGTCAGGTAGTGGAAGAACTGGACGAGCCGATCAACCTGTACTTCTTCTACTCCGATCGCGGCACCGAGAACATTCCGTTTCTGCGCAGCTACGCCCAGCGCGTGCGGGAGTTCCTGGAAGAAGTGGCAGGCGCTTCGGGGGGCAAGGTCAGGCTGAGCGTGATCGATCCCCTGCCGTTCTCGGAAGACGAAGAGCGTGCCGTTGGCTACGGCCTGCAGGCGGTCCCGGTCGGCGGTGCCGGCGAAACGGTGTTCTTCGGTCTGGCGGGGACCAATGCGACCGACGGACAGTCGGCCATTCCCTTTTTCCAGCCCGACAAGGAAACCTTCCTCGAATACGACGTGGCCAAGCTGATCCATTCGCTGGGTGAGCCGGTGCGTCCGGTGGTCGGTGTGATCAGTCGCGCTCCGATGACGGGTGGATTCGATCCCGCCAGCCGGCAGATGCGCGAACCTTGGGCCGTGCTCGCGGAAATGCAGCAGATCTTCGATGTGCGCGAGTTGAATCACGGAACCACGGAGATCGACGGCGACGTGCAGGTGCTGATGCTGGTGCATCCAAAAGACTTGAGTGAGGACACGCTGTACGCCATCGATCAGTTCGTGCTGCGCGGTGGGCGCCTGGTGGCTTTCGTCGATCCGTTTGCCGAGACCGACGACAGTGCTGTCGATCCCGAGAATCCGGCATCGGCGATGTTCGCCAACCGCAGTTCGGATATTGCCCGTCTGTTCGGACCCTGGGGTATCGAGTTCGACCCGCAGCAGGTGGTGCTGGATCGCGGCACTGCGCTCGCGGTGAACGTCGCACCGGGGCGCCCGCCACAGCGCCATGCCGCCATCCTCGGGCTTGGGCCGACGCAGCTCAACAACGAGGACGTGATATCGGCGCAGCTGTCCTCGTTGAACATGGCCAGTGTCGGGCATCTTCGTGTCAGCGACAGTTCCAGTCTGGAACTGGTGCCGCTGGTGCAGTCGAGCCGTGACGCCATGGCGGCCGATGCCGACCGCCTGCGTTTCCTGGCCGCCGATCCCGCCAGCCTGCTGCAGGAGTTTGCGCCGGCCGCCGAACACTTCGTGCTTGCAGGTCGGCTGAGCGGCACGCTGGCGTCGGCATTTCCGGAACGCGCCGGCGACGCCCATCTCTCCGAGTCGGCTGCGGACGTACAGATGGTGGTGGTGGCCGACACCGACCTGCTGACCGATCGTCTGTGGGTGCAAGTCACGCCCTTCTTTGGTCAACGCATCAGGAATGCATTCGCCAACAATGGCGATTTCATCGTCAACGCGGTCGACAACATGACCGGCTCCTCGGCACTTATTTCAGTGCGCGGACGCGCAGTGTCGACGCGACCGTTCACGACCGTCGACAATCTCAAGCGGCAGGCCGACGAACGCTTCCGTGCCAAGGAGCAGGAGCTTCAGGCCGAACTGGACGAAACGGAACGACGTGTCAACGAGCTGCAAAGCGGCAAGGACCAGGCGTCGGTGCTGGTGCTGTCCGCCGAGCAGCGGGTCGAACTACAGCGTTTCCAGGAAGAGAAGCTGCGAATCCGCCGCGAACTGCGCCAGGTAAGACGCCAGCTCGACGCCGACATAGAGACGCTCGGTACCCATCTGAAGATCATCAACATCGGCCTGATGCCATTGCTGCTGACGTTCGCCGCCATCGGCTTTGCCGCCTGGCGGGTGCGCCGTCGCCGCCGGGCCACAGGAGCACAAGCATGAGTGCGCACAAGCTCAGGGTTCTTCTCGTGGTCGCGGTGGTGGCCGTGGTGCTGGCGCTGTGGAGCAGCCAGGTGCGCCAGCCGCAGGTGGACACCGCGCCGGGTGGGGTGCTGTGGCCGGGTCTGCTCGAGCAGCTTGACCGCGCCAGCGCCCTGGCCGTGAGTCGCGGTGGCGAGACCGTGCTGGAAGTCGAGCTGAACGAAGGCGCCTGGGGCGTCGCGCAGCGTGATGGCTACCCCGCCGACATGACCCGGCTGCGCGAGTACCTGCTGAAGCTGGCGGAGTCGCGTCTGGTCGAACCCAAGACCAGCAATCCCGGAAACTACGTGCAGATCGGCGTGGAGGATCCCGCCGCTGCCGACGCCGGCAGCATGCTGGTGACCGTTCGCGGCGTCGATCCGGAACGCAGCCTGATCGTCGGTCGCTACAACGGTCAGGGCAGCGGCACCTTCGTGCGCATGCCCGAGGATGCGCAGAGCTGGCTCGCCAACGCCGACCTGACGTTGAATACCGACCCCACGCAATGGCTTCGACGCGACATTGCCGATGTGCCCTCCAGCCAGGTGCGCAGGCTGGAGCTGGTGCATGGTGATGGTGCGGTGATCCGGGCAAGCAAGGCCGACGAAGCCGCCAGCGTTTTCGAAATTTCCGACGTGCCGACAGGGCGTGAGCTGAGCTCGGAGTTCGTCGCCAACGGTCTCGCCGGATTTCTTGCCTCGCTGCGTCTGGACGACGTCCGAAGTGCTGCCGATGTCGATGTGCCCGAAGACGCTATCGGTCTCACCTACGACACCTTTGACGGTCGCCGCTACGCCATGCAGATCTGGAGCGAAGACGACCTTCACCTGTTGAGCATGCGGGCGACACTTGTCGAGCCTGCGGAGATCATCAAGCAACCGCCTCTCGACACACCCGATTCGACGACCGACGAATCGACCGCTGACGATGGTGACGGCACTCAGCAGGATGCAGAGGCACCGGAGGTCGATATGAGCGCCCGCGTCGCGGCAGAGGTCGAATCCTTCAACCAGCGTGCCGAAGGCTGGATTTTCCAGATTCCGGCTTTCAAGTGGGGCGCGATCAACAAACGTATGGACGACCTTCTGAAGCCCATGA
>CAZGKE010000026.1:4938-24655 GCA_964526035.1 uncultured Gammaproteobacteria bacterium
TCGCGGGGCGTTTCAGACGGTGGCCGGCTGCACCTTCGCGGCATTCGTGTCTGCGACGCCCGACCAGCCGAGCCACTGGATCAGCGGTGCCCATTCCTCGCGCAGATGGTCGAGTCTGGACGAGGGGACATCAAACAGGCTACGCCCCAGCGCGACCGTCATGACATAGGCCTGGGCATCGCGTATGGAGGCGATGAGCGGAGCACCGAAGCTGTCGGCCTCGTCGCCCAGATTGCGCAGTGAAACGGTTCGCGCGCGCGCCCGGTTGGCTACCAGCGCTATGCGCACGCCGCGCTGGTGGACCTCCGGCATACGCAGCAGCTCGGTGACGAAACGCCGAGTGGTCGCAGCGTCGATGGACGAGGGCTGCAGCGGAACGATGATCGCATCGCAGCGACGTACGTAGGCGCTGAGATGGTGCGGGCGCAGTCCGGCAGGCGTGTCGATGATGACGCGCTCCACCAGCGGCGAGACGTGCGTGCTCCAGCTCTGACCGACGCCCTGCAGGGGATCGGCGCCTTCCACGACACGCAGCTTGCCGCGCAACGGTCCCGACCCACGTGCGGCCCATTCGACGGCAGCATGCTGCAGATCACAGTCGGCAAGTACGGTATCGATACCCTGGGCCGCCGACCACGCCGCCAGATGGATGGCAAGCGTCGTCTTGCCGACGCCGCCCTTGTAGGCGGCCACAAGCACCCGTCTCGCGGCTGCAGGGGCGATGACGGCGGGTGTGGCTGCGTAGTTCATATTTCGGGAATTGGCGGTGGGAATTCGCAGCGGCGGCGTCAAGGGTAGCATTCGCGACCTGGCGAACAGGATGGCCAACGTCACACAGCGATTCGTTCAACGGGCTTGGGGAGTGGCGGTCGCCTCTGTCCGCGCAACTGGTCGGTACCGTGCAACGAGCACCAGCGTCGAAACGCTGCGATTTGGATCGCTGCTACACTTCTGGGCGGCACGGCGACCTCGGAGTGCGGTCTCCTGCCGTCAAGACGCCCATGCGTCTTGATCAAATGCGACCCAGGCCCACAAGAACAGGAGTACCGGCAGAATGAAGAAGAGATCGCGCGGAACATACCGGCGGTGGGCGGCAGCAGTCGCTTGCGGCGCGGCCGTAGTCAGCACCGCTGCACTGGCCGGCTATGCCGGTCCGGTCGTGACTCCCGACCCCCTCGACTTCGGAGACGTGGTGGTCGATACCAGCAGCGCCGTGCAGTTGCTGACCGTTGAGGCGGGTCAGGGGCCGACGTCGGTCAGGGGCTTTGACCTGGACATCATCAGCATTGTCTTTCCGCCCGGATATTCGCGCAGCGGCGGGACCTGTCCGGACACGGGAGGTACTTCCAGTCCATGCACAATCGGCGTGGTCTTCGAGCCGACTGCGCTGGGCCCGCAGCCGGGCACCATCGAGATCACTGCCCTTGTTTTCGGAATTGGCCCGGGAACCACCGAGGTCGGCGTAGCCGGAACCGGAGTCCCGGCGGGAACCGGCGTCCCCGATGCCATTCCCGTGCCGATGAACAGCATGCTCGGCGTACTGCTGCTTCTCGGCGGTCTGGCGGGCGTGGGCGCATTCGCCCTGCGCGCGCGCTGAGCCCGCAACTTCGAGCGGGGCGGGCCGCGGCGTTTTTTGCGCCGCGGCCTGAACGTCTGACCGATCATCGCGGCAATCCATGGCGCGCATACTGATCGCCTGGGAGTTGGGCCACGGACTGGGCCATGTGACCGCCCTGCGCAGCGTGGCCGACCGCCTGCTCGGCGACGGACACGAAGTCATCGCCACGGCGCGTGACCTGCTGCGCCTGCGGCGCGGCTTTGCCGGGAGCAATGCGCGCCTGATGGCGGCCCCGTTCTTTCCCGGTGTGGTGATCCCTCCTGGCCAGCTCAGCTCCCTTTCCGATGTCCTTTGGCACGAATCCGCAGGCCACTCGGGTGAAGCCTTCGCCGCGTTGTTCGATGCTTGGCGCGAAATGGTCGTGGCGCTGAAGCCGGACCTGCTGATCGCCGACGCGGCGCAGATGGCCCTGGCGGGCGCCGCCGGCCTGCTGCCCTGTATCGACTTCGTGCACTATTTTCACGCCAGCGACGCGCGCGCCTGGGGCGTGTTTCGCGACTGGGAGCGCGTCGATGCTGCGGCCTGCGAGCGCCGCGCCGAAAACCTGCTCGCGCACCTCAACGAGGCGCGCAGCGCCCATGGGCTCGACGCCGTCGAAAGCCTGCACGAGGGCTTTTCGGCCGACCGACACCTGTTCCGGATCCTGTCCGAGCTGGACTATCGCGGGCCGCGCGAGAAGGTGCGTTACCTGGGTCAGGTCGTGCATCCGGGGGTGGCGCCAGAGTGGCCTGCAGGCACCTTTTCCAGGCGCCTCTTCGCCTATCTGCGCCGCGACTACGAGCATCTCGACCGCGTGCTGGGTGCGCTGCAGCGACTCGACGACTGCGCCGTGCTGTGCTTCCACGACGGCATTCCGGAGAACCGGCTCAAGCGCGCGTCGCACCTGGCATATTCGACGGCGCCGTTGGACCTCGGCGTCACGCTGCCCGATGTCGACGTGGTGCTTTGCCACGGCGGCGGCGTGCATGCCCTGGCCGCGCAGTTCGGCAAGCCGGCGCTGCTGCTGCCGCTGCACACCGAACACTTTCTTTCAGCACGGGCCGCCGCGGCGTCCGGGCTGGCGCGAGTGATGTCACCGGTGGCGACGCGACGACCGGATGTGCTGGCGGCCCTGCGCGAGCTGCTCGACGACGCCGACTGTGCCGTTCGAGCGCGCGATGCCGGTGCGGCGCAGCGGCAGCGCGTGCCGGATCCACTGCAGGCCTTCATGGAGGAGGCCAACGCTCTCCTGCACTGATCTGCGTAGCCCCCGGCGCGTCAGGAAACACGGTGCTTGGCCTGCACCATACGGCGGCGTATATTCCCCCGGTGCAGTCCAATATGTCGCAGGCGTTACATTCGCCGGCGGTCGGCTCTAACGGGAGGGAACAATGTCCAACAATTCAGGTGTGGCGCACTGGCGTCACGGCATGGTATTCGCGCTCGGCATTCTGGCAGGCGCATCGGCCTCGGCAAACACCATAACTGCGCCCGTGCTTTCCGCACCGGGCAGCATTTCCTACAACGCAGAAGGTGTGCCGACCATCGTCGCCGCCAACGATTTCGATGCTGCATTCCTGACCGGTTGGGCGCATGCCCGGGACCGCTTCTGGCAGATGGACCGGCTGCGCAAGGTCGGCAGCGGCCAGCTGGCGGAGCTGGTGGGCGCCCCGGCATTGAGCAACGACATCCAATTGCGCACCCTCGGTCTGCGCCGTGCCGCCTGGGAAACCTGGGCCGCGTCCAGCAGCGACCTGCGTGGGCAGCTCAAGTCCTATGCCGACGGCGTCAATTTCTGGCTGGCCAACGCACCGCTTCCGCCGGAATACGCGCCGCTCGAGATCACCTCGGCCGATCCCTGGCACCCGGTCGACTCGCTGGTGGTCGGCAAGCTGCTGGCTTTCCAGCTGTCTTTCGACCTCGATATCGAAAACACCATCAGCTTCGGCACCTATCAGGCCACCGGTCAGGCCGTGGGGTTCAACGGCGCTGCCCTGTTCTTCGAGGACGTGTTCCGCGTAGCGCCGGCCGACGGCCGCGTCACCTTGCCTGGCTTCCAGCCCGGCGCCGCGGCGCAGTCGAAGTCCGGCCAGCCCTGGTGGGCTGACGCGTCGGTCGACCAGACCACCATCGACCTCGCCCAGTCGCTGCGCGATAGCGTGAAGGACAATCCCTGGATCGTCTCCCAGTTGAGCCGTCGTGAGAATCCCAAGGGCAGCAACTGGTGGCTCATCGGCGGCCAGCACACCGCCTCGGGCAAACCGATGCTGGCCAACGACCCGCATCTGTCCCTGGAAACGCCCACGCTGTTCTGGGAGGCCAACATCCGTTCGGATGATCCGCGATTTGCCGCGCCCATGGATACCGTAGGTCTGCTCGCCCCTGGCACGCCGCTGCCGCTGCTCGGCTGCACCACCACGTTCTGCTGGGGCCTCACCGTCAACCCCATCGACATCACCGACGTGTTCCAGGAGCAGTTCGTGGTGAACACCTACGGGCTGCCGACGCATACCGTGCACAGCGGCGTGCCCGAGCCGGTGCTGTGGGTGGTGCAGAGCTTTTTCGTCAACAACGTCGGCAACGGCGTGGCCGACGACGTGCGCCGCAGCAACAGCATCGGCTACACCAACGGCGGCGTGACTGTTCTGGTGCCGCGCCGCAACTTCGGGCCGGTGCTGCAGATCACCGGTGCGGCAGGACTTTCGGTGGCGTGGATGGGCTTTCGCGCCACCGGCGAGATCGACACCGTGCGTGCCGTCAACCGTGCCAGCAACCTGGACGAGTTCCGCGCCGCGCTGCAGACCTTCAACGTAGGTTCCCAGAACTGGGCCTATGCCGACGTCGAGGGCAACATCGCCTATTTCACTCCGGTCAATGTGCCGGTACGAGACGACCTCCAGAACCTCAATGCGCCTGCGGGCGGCGTCCCGCCATTCCTCATTCGTGATGGAACCGGAGCGCTTCGCCACGGTTGGCTGCCGACCCAGAACCCGCAGCCGGGCCAGGTGCGTGGCTTCGAGGTGCTGCCTTTCAGCGAGCTGCCGCAGTCGGTCAATCCGGCTTCGGGCTATATCGCCAATGCCAACAACGATCCGATCGGCACCAACCTCGACAACAACCCGCTGAACCAGCTGCGTCCCGGTGGTGGCCTCTACTACCTCAACGCCGGGTACGCCAACGGCATGCGCATGGGCCGTATCGATCGCGAAATCCAGGCACAGATCGCCAGCGGCGAAAAGTTCACCATGGCCGACATGATGGCGCTGCAGGCCAACAACCAGCTGCTCGACGCCGAACTGCTGCTGCCCTACCTGCTGGACGCCTTCCTCAACTCCGACGACATCGCTGCCTGGGATCCTGTATCGGCGCTGGCGTCGGAACAGCGCGTCCAGGACGCCGTGGCACGCCTGGCCGAGTGGGACTTTTCCACGCCCACCGGTCTGGTGGAAGGCTTCGATCCGTTCCGCATGCCGGGCACGCCGCCGACCGAAGATGAGATCCGCAACAGCACCGCGGCTACCATCTATGCCCTGTGGCGCGCCTATGCCATTCGCAACACGGTGGATGCGGCGCTGACCCAGGTGGGTCTGGGCGGTCGTCTTCCTGGAGGTGGCCAGGCGTTCGTCGCCCTGAAACACCATCTCGACACCTTCCCTCAGCGACAGGGCATGGGTGTCAGCGGGGTCAATTTCTTCCCCGCGCCGGGTGCCCCCAATCCCACTGCCGCGCGCGATTTCCTGCTGCTGAAGAGTCTGGCCGATGCGCTCGATCAGCTGGCGTCGGACGAATTCGCCCCGGCATTCGCCAATTCCACCAATCTTGACGACTATCGCTGGGGCAAGCTGCACCGCATCGTGTTCAGCCACCAGCTGGGCGGGCCGTTCAATATTCCCGGACCGAATCCGTTCCCGTTTGCCGATGTCGGCCCGGGCCTGCCTGGCGTGGCGCGTGCCGGCGGGTTCGAGGCGGTCGATGCCTCCAGCCACAACGCCCGCAACATCAGCCTGAACGGCTTCATGTTCGGCAGCGGCCCGGTGCGCCGCTTTGTCGGCGAGTTGACCGATCCGCCGGTGGCGATGCAGATCATTCCGGGCGGCCAGAGCGGAAACATCAATACAGGTCCTGCCTACATCAGCCAGCTGCCGCGCTGGCTGGTGAATGCCTACAAACCGCTCGACATCGGCGTCGACAATGCGCTGGCGGGTTCGGTGATGGTCATCGATTTCACGCCGTAAGCAGTAGTCCGGGAGCGGATTCCGCTCCGTTCGTGAACCAAGCGGCCGCCTTTCGGCGGCCGCTTTCGTTCAGGAGAGCAACCATGCGATTTGCACGCGGATTCGACCTTGACGCGGGTCGTCGCCATTTGCGACGCGAAGACCCCGCGATGGCGAAATGGCTGCGGCGTCTGCCGGGGCTGGAGGTTCCATCCCGCTGGCGGCGAACCTTCGACACCGTGGACGTGCTGGCGCGTGCCATCCTCTACCAGCAGCTTTCCGGAAAGGCGGCTGCGACCATCGTCGGACGCGTGGAGACCGCGGCGAGCAGCCGGCGGCTGGACGCAAACGCGCTGATGCGGTTGACCGATGTCGAGCTGCGCGCCTGCGGCGTTTCGGGCAACAAGACCCTGGCGTTGCGTGATCTGGCGACCCGCGGTCTGCGAGGCGAGCTGCCGGCTTCACGCGAATTCCAGCACATGGATGACGAAGCGATCATCGAGCGCCTGGTAGCGGTGCGCGGCATCGGACGCTGGACGGTGGAGATGCTGCTGATCTTCACGCTCGGTCGGCCCGACGTGCTGGCGCTGGACGACCTCGGCTTGCGCAAGGGGGCGCAGGTGCTCGACGGGAGCGAGGCGATGCCGAGTCCGCGCGAGCTGGCGGCGCGTGGCGCGGTCTGGGGTCCGTTTCGCTCCTGCGCCTCGATGCTGCTGTGGCGCATTGCTGATCAGGGATCGATTTGACCGGTAGTCGACCCAGGCTGAGTGCGGCTTTCGCGCTCAGCCGCGCCAGCACCAGTGCCAGGGTTCGTAGACGAAGCCCTGCGGATTGTTGCGCGGATAGCTGAGCACGAATCCGAAGTCGGCAGCGCGCCGTTGCAGCCAGCTGAAGGCCATGGTCTTCTCGAACGCCTCTTCGGCAGGCGGGCAGCCGGGCGTGGTGAGGTCCAGCGCGCGCCCGGATTGGTGTTCACTGAATCCTGGCGCCGCGTTGACCTCGAGGATCCGCTCGATGCTCAGGCCGCGGGCCAGCTTGCGACGGAAGATGGCGGCCTGGTAGGCGCAGCTGCGGAATCCGGAGACGACCTCCAGATTGACATCATCGGTATTTGCGGCACTGCGCATTGCGTGCCACGCCTGCGCCGCTCGCGGTTCCAGCCAGTGGCTGCGTCCGCTGCGGTCATATCCGACCGGATGCAGCAGTGCCGGTTCGTCCATCGGATCAATGCCCGCTGTCGAGATATGGTCCGCAGCGATTCCGAATCGCTCCAGCCAGACGCCCGCGGCGATGCATTCATCAGAACCCAGCCCCAGGCGACGATGACGTCGGCGACGCGCTCCGCGACCAAGCTGCGCACCGCGTCGACACACGCGGCTGACCATTCGCGCGTTCGCGTTCAACCAGGGGCGCAGGATGCGCAGCACTTCGGCGCTCTCCCGGGAATGCGAGACGCTGTCCGCCAGAAAAATCGCCTGTCTGGCATCGGCGGCGATGACTTCGCCGATCACCGCACCGCCGTCCTTGCGCCGCACCCGGAAGCGTCCGCGTTCGGTCAGGGGTTCGAGCTGCAGGTTTGCGCCGTTGAGCAGACAGTCCCACGGCTCCAGGAAACCTCTCACCGCGCCGATTCCCCTCGTGCGCGGCGCAGCTTGTCGAGTGCTGACTGGGGGTGGGCAACGCCAAGCAGCAGCGCGAACTCGCCCGCGTCGATGCACAGAACCCGCTCCGGATCACCGTAGGCGGCAAAGGCCTTGCGCCATTGAGGAAGCCGATACCAGCCGCTGACCATGCCGGGAACGGCGAATCCGTTGCTGCGCAGCCAAGGTTTCCACCTGGGGTGATTGGGAAGGCTGTGAACGCGCGCGTCATCAAGGTTCAGCGCGGACAGCGGAACGTGCCGATGGTAGAACGTGGTGACGATGTGGAGCACGCCGGCTTCGATCCAGGCGCGCTGACGGCGCATGAAGCCGTGCAGCACAGCCGTGATGGCGGCCACAGGGAGCAGGCCCATCAGAGCGGTCGGCGCTGTGCGTACCTCCTCAGGCCCGAAAAGCAGCAGGCCGCCGATCACGAGGACCGGAAGCAGCATCGCGATAAGCCAGAGCCAGACGTAGGCCCGCGGCTGCGGCAGGTCGAGTTCGATGGCGATCATCGAGTCGTCACCCGCATCTCGGTGGCCGCTTCGGGACGCCCAAAAATGAACGGCGACGCGGTGGAGGGCCGCGTCGCCGTCGGGCAGAGACCTTGAACCGGCGCGGGGGCGGGGAGGGGGTCCACCGGTTCAGTTGGGAGTGCTGGTCTCGGGATCATGGTGAATGCCTTTGCGTGAGAAAACTGTGGACCCGGTCACACTTTTCGATCAGGGCTGCGCCGCAGCGGGGCGGAAGAACAGCCCGGTGATCGCCCCGTCGCTGCTGAATACGACGTCGGCGACCAGCGGCATGCGTTCGAAGCGACAGTCGACATGGTGGATGCGATACGCGCCCTTGTCACTGGCGCCGGAGCTCTCGATGTCCAGGAGTTTCCCTGCCTGGGTCTCAATGCCACGCCAGGTCTGCGCCAGGCGATCAGCCGGCAGGGCGGCGCGCATGGCTTCGTCGAAGCCGCTTTGCGGCGTTTCGAAATCGCCGTCGCGCAGCTGTTCGACAAGCGCCGTGGCGCGCTGGGCCAGGATCGAGTCGGAGAGCGGTTCACTGGAGCCTGCGGGAAGTGAAAAGGCCAGAGCAAGCAGGGTCAGGAACATCAGTTGCGTATTCATTCTTCGGCACCTTCGTCGGTATCAGGCGTCTCCGCCTGTTGATTGCGCTTCAAGCGCCCTGCGCGACGCAGGGCATCGCGCAGGGCCCATTCGATCTGCGCATTGGCTGAGCGCAGCTCGTCGTCAGCCCAGCGCTGCACCGCCTCCAGTATCGGCGGGCTCAGGCGCAGCGGGAAGGGCTTCCTGGTCGTCATGCCCCTACTGGTGCAGCGTACCCGTGTTGACCACCGGCTGCGTGCCGCGGTCGCCGCAGAGCACCACCAGCAGGTTGCTGACCATCGCGGCGCGGCGCTCGTCGTCGAGTTCGACCACGTTCCTTTCCGCCAGTCGCGCCAGGGCCATCTCGACCATGCTGACGGCGCCCTCCACGATCCGCGTGCGTGCGGCGATGACCGCCGCCGCCTGCTGACGCTGCAGCATGGCGCCGGCAATTTCCGAGGCATAGGCGAGGTGGCTGATGCGCGCTTCGTTGACATTGACCCCGGCGCGCGCCAGACGCTCCTGGATTTCCTTCTGCAGATGCTCGGAAATCTCCTGCGAGTGGCTACGCAGCGAGATGCGAGCTTCGGAATCGTCCAGGTCATAGGGGTAGCTGGTCGCCATCTGGCGCAGCGCGGCCTCGCTTTGCACATGCACGAAGCTCTCGTAGTCGTCCACCTCGAACAGCGCCTCGGCAGAATCGACCACCTGCCACACCACCACCGCGGCGATCTCGATCGGACTGCCCTCCAGCTCGTTGACCTTCAGGCGGCCACTCTCGAAGTTGCGCACGCGCAGACTGACCGGACGCTTGGCGTAGAAGGGATTGGCCCAGCGCAGACCGGCGTCGCGGCTGGAACCGACATAGCGGCCGAACAGCTGCAGAACCACCGCCTGGTTGGGGTGCACGGTGAACAGCCCGAACAACAGGAAAAACACCAGCGCCAGGGCAAGCACGCCAAGAACGAGGAAAGCCGGAGCGAGACCGGAACGCGCGGCATAGACGATGAATGCCACGGCGCCCAGGTTCAGCAGCAGCAGCACCAGAAGGGTGGGGATGCCTGGCAGGGTGTGTTTCGATGTCTCGACAATGATGGGGCGTGGCGTGTTCATGGCGGGCTCTCCTCGGGTTGATCAATATGATATCACTTTGACATCATATTTCGGAACCCGAATGCGCCGAAGGTCACGTCCCGAGCATTCCCGCAATGGTCCTGATCCCTCGTCTTCGGGTGGCTGCGACCGAACTAGCGCGCCCGCTCCACGCTGTCGATGGCGAGTCGTCCGAGCTGGTTCACCCCGTGATAGAACTGCCACGGCTCGCCGTTGCCGCTGCCGAGGAGGATGTGGCCGGCGCCGAAGCCGTCCTGCGCCGCATCGAAACTGACCCAGCGATCATCGATCCATGCCTGGGTCCAGGCATGCGGCACAAAGACCCTGGACTGGCCGCCGAAGCGATCGGCGTAGACCAGCCCGGTGGCGATGCGCGTTGCTATGCCCTGCGCGCGACCGAGTGCGGCGAGTAGAACGGCATGCTCGGTGCAGTCGCCTTCCTGGCGGCGCCATGATTCAAGTGCCGAGGCATAACCTATCCGTAAACTTTTGATTTTGATGTGTTTGCGAGTTGCAGATTCGAGCCGCTGCATCACTTCCATAGGCTCCGACAGCCCACCCGCGGCCTCTGCTGCCATTGCCCGGATTTCCTCCGCGTCGCTTTCGATCCAGCGGTTTGGCGCGAGCAGCGCGGGGTCCGGTGGGCTTTCGTCCTTGCGGCTCAGCCCGGGGCGGACTGTGACCGCCCAGAGGTCGCCCTCGAGCCTTGCGCTTTGCTCGGCGCTTTGCGGGATGTCCATCGGATCGCCGTCACTGGCGTGCAGGCGGTAGGTGGCCGCTTGCCCCGGTCGAAGGCGGGCAACGCCCGTCGGAGCCTTGACCAGGGTGCGCTGCAGCAGATCCGACGGCTGCACCGCAGCCAGCGCGCACTCCCTGGAACACTCGAGCATGTCGAGAAAGGTTCCGAACACCGGCATGCGCATGCGGCGCGTGCGCTGCGAGTCGTCGATCCATGCTTCGGTCAGCAGGGCACCGTCACCCAGATCGAGCTGCTGTTCGATGCGTCGCAGACGGAGATTGCCCGCCTCGGGCATCGCGATCAGCTCTTCGTCTCCAAAGCGGATATCGAGCTCAGCGGCCTGCAGCGCGTCGGGCATAAACACCCGCAGGCGGACATGCGTATCCGCCCGCGCCGCGGCCGCGTTCATTGCCAGGCGCTGCCCTTCTGCGAGCAGTGCGCCCTGCGGCCACGGCAGGCGGCTCTCGTCGCGCACGTCGCCAGCTTCAAGCAGCACGGACAGCATCCCGCTGTCGTCGATCTCGCCGCTGTAGCGGCGCAGATCGCCGCCGATGGTGATTTCGCCGCGAAATCCGAGCGGCTCACCGTTGGCGGTTTCGAAGGTGGTTTCCTCGCTGATCAGGGTCAAACGCGTGCCGCCGCGATCCATGGTCAATTCGAGACGCTGGCTGGAGTGCACGTTGCCGTCCACCATCTGGCGATCCGACATCGAGTGGCCGACCTTGCGACCGTCAAGGAGAACGGTCATCCACTGCTGTTCGGCGACCGCAGCTGCGGGAGACAGGATCAGCAGGAGGTAGAGCAGACGAGGCATAGCGGGTCCTTCTTTCCGGGAGCATGGAAGTGTACGTGCGCAAATCGCGGCACGCCGTCTGAAGGTTTCGGCTGCGCTCCAATACAATGCGCGCTTGCCATTTTCCCGGAACCGACATGAAGGCCTTCGGAACCCCGCTCCATGACAACGCCATCCGCCTGCTGCTGCTGGGTTCCGGCGAACTCGGCAAGGAGGTGGCGATCGAGGCGCAGCGCCTGGGCGTCGAAGTGATCGCGGCCGATCGCTACGCCAACGCGCCGGCGATGCAGGTGGCGCATCGCAGCCATGTCCTCGACATGCTCGATCCGGAGGCACTGCGCGCGCTGATCGCGACGGAGCGTCCCGACCTGGTGGTGCCGGAAATCGAGGCCATCCATACGCCGACCCTGGTCGCGCTGGAGGCCGAGGGCCTGCGCGTGATCCCCACGGCGCGCGCCGCGCGTCTCACCATGGACCGCGAGGGCATACGCCGGCTTGCCGCCGAGGATTTGGGACTTCCCACCAGTCCCTATCGTTTTGTCGATACCGTCGACGATTACCACGCTGCGGTGCAGGCACTTGGTCTTCCCTGCGTGGTCAAGCCAGTGATGAGTTCGTCGGGCAAGGGTCAGAGCACCGTGCGCGGCGACGCCGACATCGACACCGCCTGGGACTACGCGCAGACCGGCGGTCGCGCCGGCCGCGGGCGGGTGATCGTCGAGGGTTTCGTGGCCTTCGACTACGAGATCACCCTGCTCACCGTTCGCCATCGCGACGGCACCAGCTTCTGTGCGCCGATCGGCCACCGCCAGGTCGATGGTGACTACGTCGAGTCGTGGCAGCCGCAGCCGATGAGCGAAGCTGCGCGTGCCGAATCCGAGCGCATCGCCCGCGCCGTCACAGACGCGCTCGGCGGTTTCGGAATCTTCGGCGTGGAACTGTTCGTGCGCGGCGACGAGGTGCTGTTCTCCGAAGTCTCGCCGCGCCCGCACGACACCGGCCTGGTGACCCTGGTCTCGCAGGACCTGTCCGAGTTTGCCCTGCACGTACGTGCCATCCTCGGCCTACCGATACCGGCCATCCGTCAGCTTGGCGCAAGCGCCTCCTGCGCCGTGCTTGGCGAGGGCCACGGCACGGGCCCGGCGTTCGACGGCGTGGCGGAGGCGCTTGTCGAACCCGACACCGCGCTGCGTCTGTTCGGCAAGCCGGAAGTGAAGGGCAGGCGCAGGCTGGGCGTCACCCTGGCACGCGCAGACAGCATCGAAGAGGCGCGCGCCAAGGCACGGCGCGCCGCCGCGGCGATCGCCATCCGCATCCCCGGCTGAGGGCAAGCGCCGATGCAGCGACCGGGCATCGCGACGACCGGATTCGCACTCTATCTGGTGGCGCAGGCGCATACGCTGACCGAGCCGGTGGCCCTGCCCGCGCTGGCGTCTGCGCTCCTCTGGGCCGGGTGGAGCGAACAGCTCGATTTCGCGCGCGGGCCCTCGCTTCTCGAGTGGCTGCTCGGCGCTGTCGTCCTTGCATGGCTGCTGACCACCGTCACGGGCGTCGATCCATTCCAATCCTTTCGTCTGTCGGTGCCGGCGCTTGCCGCCTGCATCGCGATCTTCGCGCTCGGACGCGAGAAGAATGCCGCTCAGTCTCAGGAGTGGATCCTGGGAGCACTGCTGCTGGTCGCCAGCGTCCATGCCGGAGCGGTGATCGTCACCGCACTGGGGGGCACGGTCGAACCGCAGGTGCGCGTCGACAGATCATCGGCGCCCTGGCTGGTGGTGCCGAACGACCTCGCCTGGGCGGGTTGCCTGTGGCCGCTGTGGCGGCGGCTGCCGACGCGGCTCTCGATGCCCGGGCTGCGGCCGTGGGTGATTTCCCTGCTGCTGATTCAGCTGGTCGCGCTGGTGGTTCTCCATTCCCGACTCGGGATCCTGCTCGCTGCTCTAGCTCTGATGCTTGATCTGCGTTGGACGGCTCGGCGCGGACTGCTCGCCATTGCAGTTGCAGGCTCGTCGGCAGCCGCCATCGCGCTGCTGGTGCCGGAACTCGCGGAGAAGGGCTGGCAGGGCGCGCACGCCCGGCTTCAATTGTGGCAAGCCGCGTGGAGGACCTTCCTCGATCACCCCTGGCTGGGGACGGGCCCACATTCGTTCGCCCAGGTCCATCCCGCCTACCTGGACAGCGCTTACGCCGATGCGCGACTCAGTGCCTGGCCTCACTCCTTGCCTCTGGAAGTGCTGGCCGCGGGCGGCCTGATTCTTGCCGCACCTGCGCTCGCGCTGCTAGCATTCTCCGCGCGATGCGCTTGGACAAGGCAGGACTTTCGTCCGGCGGTCGCTGTTCCCATCCTCTTGCTGTGCCTCGCAGAGGCCAGCATGCTGCGAGCTTGGTGGTGGGCCCTCGTGGTGCTCTGGGTGGGATCGGTTTTCCGCAAGACATCGGATCAAGGATTCAGGGGGTTCAGTCAATCATGTCAACCGGACGACGCCGGAACCGGCTCGCGCGCTCCGCCTTCCTGAGTCTCGGGCTGCTGCTGGCCGCGGTCGCCGCAGTCATGCCCGCGTGGGGTGAGGCACTGCGAGGCGCGGGCGGGTACGCCGGATATACCGATCTCGAACTCGCCCTTGACCCGCCTGCCGATATCCTGGCGGGACTGACCGAGCCCCTGGGGCTGGCAGTGACCAACCACGGGCCGGACCCGGTCTCGACCCCCTGGGTGTTGCTGAGCGCCGACCCGGGTCTGGTGATCTACGGGGCGGACTGTTCGGTGCTCGGCACTGGTTCGCTTCGCTGCTTCCTGCCGCCACTGGGCGTCGGCGAATCGCACCTCGCGTCCGCTACCATCGCGTCGAGTCCCGAGGCGCGGGGAGTCCGCGCGATAGCCGGATACGCGGGTTCCGAGCTTCCGACCGGCGGGCTTGGACTTGAGCTGGACGCTGGTGCGATCGAGCTTTACGGCATCACCGACATGGGCGCCTCTGTGTTCGACGAATTGCCGGAAACCCTGCCCGACGGGCGCCTGCGGTGGACCTTCTTCATGGACAACCTCGGCCCATCCTCCCAGCTGGCCGCGGATTTCAGAGTGGATGTCGTCGCGGACCCGCCGGTTGCGCTGGATGTGACCTGCCATCCTTCCCCGCAAGCCGTGTGTTCATCCGCTCCCTTTGCTTACGATGGCTTCATTCCTCCGGGAGGCGACCTCCAGGTAGACGTCACGACGGCGTTGCCGCACGGCGGGTCGGTTGAAGCCATCGATGTCTACTTCCAGATCTTCAGCCTCGGCGACGAAAATCTTTCCGTGAGACCCCAGCTGGTCCATGTGAGACGTACGGCCTCGATGTTCCGGGATGGTTTTGAAGGTTTCTGACCGTTTCGTCCATACGCACGCCACGACCGATCTCGCGCGGATTCCGCAACCGCCGAAACTGAAGCGAACGCCGTGCTTTCGCGGTCGTCTGCTCAATCGCTGAGAAAGCTGAGCAGCTCCGCGTCGGAGACTTCGGCCGGGTTCGAAAAGTCGCTGCCTTGCAGCGCTGCGGGAATGCGCGGTCGCTGGAACCGGACATGATCGAACTCGGCCAGCAGATCCGGATTGCCGTCGAGAATGACGGTGTTGTTGTGTCCGAACTGGTCGTGGGGCCAGTAGACCCCGTCGATCGAGCCCCAGTCGGTGTAGCCGGTCACGCCGACCTGGAGTGTCGCCGGCATGTCGTTTCGCGGGTAGCGTCGATGGACCTGCCAGGCGGCGCCCGGTTCGCGGCGCAGCAGGATGAAATGCTGCCCCTCGAGGCGCGCGGCGCGCAGCTCGAACACTCGCAGCGGTTCGCACGGCGTGTCGCAAGCGTTGGTGATGTGCAGAACGGACTCGCTGTTCTCGGTCGTCTTGACTTCGTACTGGTAGGTTCCGGGGGTGTCGGCAGAGCCGGCACTGAGAAAGACGTAGTTCTCGCCGCCGGGCGTCCAGTCGCCGGGCTGCTGGATGTCGCGCGGGGAACGAATGAACAGTCCGGCCAGGGAATACAGCGCTTCCGGCGCGCCGGTCCGGGCGCGGTTGTTGGAAAAGAATCGCGTGCTTGCCAGGAAATCGCCGGTGACGGGCTTGAAGACGAGCACGCCGCGAAGATCCTCGAACCAGGAAACCGAATAGGGCATCAGGTGCATGTGGCCGGGGCGGCTGAGGGCGATGTCCCAGGACTCGAGCTGATCCTGCCACCCTTCTACCTGATATAGCTGCGACCATTGGGAGGCCGACGCCGGGTCGTCGAATTCGTCGCTGAGCAGACACAGGTCGTCCGCGGGGGGCTGCGTGCCGGTTTCGAAGCCGTTCGTGAACAGCGGGCAGGCCCGCAGCAGGTTTCCGTCGAGCAGCGCGGCGGTAGCGAACAGAACGATGGCTGCACGGCGCATGGCGTGTGTTCCATGATTGAGGTGCCTTGCCAGGAATACGCAAACGGGCGGCAGAAACGACGTCGTCGCGCTTCCTGATGACGAAGTCTGTTCGGTCGCATAGGATCGCGCAAGGTTCGGATCCGGGGATATCGATGGCGTCCATTCGCATCAGAGCGCTGTTCGGCATGTTTTTGCTCGGCGCGTTGCTGCCCGTGGACAGCCTCTTCTGCGCCGAAATCGCATTGGTCGTTCGCGATGTGCAAAGCGGTGGTCCATTGGCCGCCGTGGTCGAACTGCGCCATGCCGAGGGTGGAATTGCGCCGACGGCGCGGTTCGTCGAGGCCTTGCTTTCGCAATCCCCCGACATGACCCTGCGCCTTGAGGCCACACGGACGACAGTCACGCTCGATCAGTCCTGGCTGGCGCTGGTGCGTTCGCCGGGCTACGCGCCGCTGCTGACCATCCTGGAGCCAGGTGCTTCGAGCTGGACTGTCTGGCTGCAGCCGCAGGCGGTGTCCGGATTGATCGAGCCCTTGCCGGATGGCGTGCTGCGTGTGCGCGGCGTGGTGCGCGATGGCGAATCGCTGCTGTCGCGGGCGGGAGTCCGTTTGCATCTCGAACCGCTGGGGTGGACGACCACCAGCGGCGCCGACGGCAGCTACCTGTTCGAGGGCGAACTTCCCGGAACGGATTTCGATGATGCCCGGTTCCTGCGCCTGGTCGCGACATCGGTCGAGGGCCATATCGTGATCGACCGCTCGCTGCCCTGGGTGCCCGGTGCAATCGAACGGCCGATCGATCTGGGCGTCGGCGAGGCTGCAATGCATCGACAGCAGCTGGCGCCGCAAGGCGCCATCCAGCTTGTGGATGCCGGGCCGCGACTCGCGCCGGTCGGGGGCGATCCCGACCAGCCGCCGCTGTCGGTACGGGTCGGGTTCGCCGACGCCAACTGCACGCAGAGCTGCTGCACCGGCAATTGCGCTCACGTCTGCGTGTTCGACCTCGAAACCTACGTGCGTCGCGGCATCACCTACGAGTGGATCGGTTCGTGGACGCAGAATTCCTTGCGTGCAGGTACTGTCGCCTATCGAAGCTACGGCGCGTGGCACGCGCTCAATCCGCCGACCACACGGCCCTACGACATCTGCTCCTCGGCATGCTGCCAGGTCAATGGACCCAATGTGATCTCGGCCGGAACGCAGGCGGCGCGGGCCACCGCCGGACTGATGCTGAAGCGTGATGACCAGGTGTTCCGCAGCGAATACTCCGCCGAAAACAACTGCCTTCTCGGAGCGCTGTCATGCAGCAACACAGACCTGTCCTGCGGCAATGGTTTCAACGGGTCACCGTCCAACGGCTGGCCCTGTCTGCCCGATGAGGTCGGTCTGAACCGCGATTGCTTCGGCCACGGTCGCGGCATGAGCCAGTGGGGAACGCAGCGCTGGTCGCTCTCGCCGCATCTCCGCCTGTGGCCATGGATCGTCAACCACTACTACAACGCTCAAGGCACCGGCAGCGGGATGCGCACCGCCGCCATGACGCGCGCGCTGGCCATAGTCGATGCCGCCCCGGAACCCACGGTGGTGGTGCCGGGTGAGCAGTTCGAAATCGTCATCGAAGCTCTGAACCGCGCTGCCGAAAGCCACCAGGCAGTGCTGATCGGCGCCAGCATCCGCCGTGCATCGGATGCTTTCATTTCCGACCCCGCCCAGGACCTCCTGGTCGAACTCGAGCCTGGTATTGCGCTTGCCGGCCGGTCATTTCAGGTGCCGGCGGGGACGCCGCCGGGCAGCTACGCGCTATGGGTCTCGCTGTATGTCGACGTCGATGGTGACGCTGCCATTTCCGGCGCAGACCTGGTGCAGTCGCTTGTGCAGTATCCGGGCGCGCTGCAGGTTGTAGCCATTGATGGGGCGATCTTTGGCGATGGCTTCGAGGGCTGAGGCTGCCGCGCCGCGCACGACGCTGCTATGGTTGGCGACAGGGGCTGAAAGCAATCCACTGGAGGGGCAGGGCGTGAAATCGTCTTCAAGGGTAATCGACAGTCTTCCCCACGGTTGTGGTTTGGGCCTCATTTTGCTGCTGGCGACGGTTGGCCCGTCAACGGCGGGCGACGACTACATATTCGGCAACGGCTTCGAGACCGCCGTCAGCGAGTGTCCGGCGCCGGTGCACTTCGCCGACGGCCTGGTGCCCACCTTCAGCATCCATGTCGCCACCAGCGGCAGCAACGCCAGCGGCGACGGTTCGCCTGGCAACCCCTACGAGACGTTGACCCGAGCCGCACAGGACGCCGCGCCCGGTGCGGCCATCGTGATCCACGCCGGCACCTATGCCGGCGGAATGTTCATCGGCAACCTGCGCGGCAGCGCTGCGGCGCCGATCTGGATTGGCGGCGCGCCGGGCGAGGCACCTCCGGTGTTTTCGGGCGGCAGCAACGCCATCCAGTTCTCGCGTCCCGCCTATCTGGTGCTGCACGATTTCGAGGTGACCGGTTCCACTCAGAACGGCATCAACATCGACGACGGCAGCGACTACGGCGATCCACTGGCTGCGCATCACGTGGCAATTGAGCGGCTCGACTTCCACGCCATCGGCAGCACCGGCAACCAGGACTGCCTGAAGATCTCCGGCCTCAACGATTTCTGGATTCTCGACAGCAGCTTCGAGGACTGCGGAGATGGCGGCAGCGGCATCGACTTCGTCGGCGGTCACCGCGGCGTGGTGTTCGGCAACACCCTGACTGACATCGGCGCCAGTGGCGTGCAGGCGAAGGGCGGCAGCGAGGACATCGAGATCCGCGGCAACCGCTTCATCAACGGTGGTGGCCGCGCGCTCAACATGGGCGGCTCGACGGGTTTCGAGTTCTTCCGGCCGCCGCTGTCGACTACCGAGCCCAACGCCGAGGCGCGCGATATCCGCGCAATTGCCAACCTTTTTGTCGGAAGCGCGCAGGCGCCACTGAATTTCGTCGGCTGCGTGGACTGCGTGGCAGCGCACAACACGATTGTGAATCCGGGGAGCTGGCTGGTGCGTATCCTGCAGGAAACCACCACGTCGGGGAGCTTCGTGTTCGAGCCCGCCAGCAACGGGCTGCTGCAGAACAATCTGTTCCTGTTTCGTCGCAGCGACATCGGGTCGAGCGCGGTGAATGTCGGCGGCAATACCGACCCGGACAGCTTTGTCTGGCTCAACAACCTGTTCTACGCCTCGGACCAGCCGGCGCAGTCCAATCCAAACGCACCCGGTGCCGTGAGCGGCAGCGTGATCGGCCAGGATCCGCAGATCGCGCCGCCCGACTACAGCATCGCAGCCAGCAGCCCGGCGTCCGGAGCCGGCGTTGTCTTCCGGCCCAACCTGGCCGACCTGGGTGGCCATTGCTACGCAAAGCCGCCGAGCATCGGCGCGTGGGAAGTGCCGTAGTCGGAATGCCGAGCATGCTCGGCGCTACGAAAGCGGTGGGGACTTGACGGATCGGGTCATGGATGTGGAACATCGAACGAACATCACTGGAAGGGAATCCCATGGCCAGCCCACGCTTGCTCCGCGGACGTGTTTCGACCGCCGGCGCCTGGTACGTCATCACGACGGCGACCCAGGACCGCCTGCCGATCTTCCGTATGGAAGCACTCGCCGATGCCACCCTGAACGAGATGCGCGAGACCCCTCAAGACCTCGCCGGCACGCACGCCTGCGTGGTGATGCCGGATCACGTGCACTGGCTGTTCGAACTCGGTTCTTCTCGCAGCCTGTCCTTCGTTGTACAGCGCTTCAAGGCGCGTTCGGCGGTCGCGGTCAATCGACAGCGCGGATCGCAAGGGCGAATCTGGCAGTCCGGGTTCTATGACCACCGACTAAGAGACGAGGCCGAGTTGCGCGAGCAGGCGCGTTATCTCGTTGCCAACCCGGTCCGTGCCGGGATGGTAGACAGTATTGAAGCGTATCCGTTCTGGTGGTGCCGTTGGATCGAACGAACCACCGACCTCGCGTAACGGCGGTGCCGAGCATGCTCGGCACTACGGGGGCGGTGTGGCTTTGGATCTTCTTGTAGAGCCGAGCATGCTCGGCTAGGGCGTATTGGTATGCGAAGGTCAGGATGCCGAGCATGCTCGGCACTACGGTGGGGCGGCGCGGC
>CAZGKE010000026.1:24755-29710 GCA_964526035.1 uncultured Gammaproteobacteria bacterium
ACTACGGTGGGGCGGCGCGGCTTTGAATCTTTTCGTAGAGCCGAGCATGCTCGGCACTACGGTGGGGCGGCGCGGCTTTGAATCTTTTCGTAGAGCCGAGCATGCTCGGCTAGGGCGTATCGGTATGCGGAGGTCAGGATGCCGAGCATGCTCGGCACTACGGTGGGGCGGTTGGGGAAGCGAATGCGCCGCCCGGGGACTTGTCAACCGGATCCGCCCCTGCACGTTTTGGCATTCAACCGGTTCTGGCGCATAGCGATGGAGCAAGACACCCGTACTCCCAAGGGGCAATCGAATCAGCATGCCCGCACCTTGCTCCGCGACAGCTCGACGAGCCCGCGGGGAGTCATGCCCGGATTGTCACTGCGGGCTGGAATCGCAACGTTGGCCGCCTGCGCCATGGCGCTGCCTGCGCCGGCGCGGGCCGAGCTGCGCGAGGCCTTCGTCGATCCGACCATCACCGGCCAGGGCATCCTGCCGTTGCTGGAGCTGCCCGGCGCCAAGCATCGCGATCTGAGGCACTTCACCGCCATCGATACGGCGCGCGCCAACGGATTTCTCTACGTGCACCTGCCGGGCAGCGGTGGTCTTCCCGAGAACAGCCTGACGATCGTCCGCCACGCCGCCTCGCTTGGCTTCCACGCGGTGTCGCTTGCCTACCCGAACTGGCCGAGCGTGCAGGAACTCACTTCCGCCGGGGGCGATGCATCGGCGCCGGGTTCGGTTCGCGAGGAGCGCCTGTTCGGACACGATGTGAGTCCCCTTGTGCAGGTGGACGTCGCCAACAGCGTGACGAATCGTCTGGTTCGTCTTGTCGAGCACCTGCATGACGTTCACCCGGATGAGGGTTGGGACGCATACGTCGGCGATGACGGCCCAGTGTGGTCGTGGATCCTGGTGGGCGGGCATAGCCAGGGCGCGGGCCATGCAGCGTACCTGGCGCAGGAATTCCGGCTTGCCGGCGTCGCGATGTTCGGCGGTCCCGGCGATTTCGTCGCCGGCCTGGGGGTTGCCGACTGGGTGTTTCGACCGCTGGCTACACCGGTCGGGCGCCTTTACGGTTTCGTGCATCTTCTGGATCCCAACTTCAACGGCTTTCAGGTCACCCAGGTGGTGCTCGGTCTTGGTGCCAGCGGTCCCTTGCAGGATGTCGACGAAGTGGCGGCAGGATCATGGACGGCGCAGCGTCTCGGCAGTTCGCGCACCGACATTCCCGAGGAAAACTTCCACGGCGCCGTCGTGGTGGACCGACACCTTCCGGTGAATCCCGACGGGTCGGTCGGATACCAGGAAGCGTGGACCTACATGCTTAGCAGCAGGGTTTTTGTCGACTCCTTCGAAGATTGAGGAAGGCAACGACCGCCGCGGGCGGGGGATGCCGAGCATGCTCGGCACTACGGGGGCGGTGTGGCCTTGGGTCCTTTTGTAGAGCCGAGCATGCTCGGCTCCTACGCGAGTGCGGTTGGAGAAGCGGAGACGATCGCGCGCATCCGAAAACCGAAAACCGAAAACTTCTCTCGTCTTCCCCTACACCTCGATCGACGCAAGATCGCCCTTGTGCTCCAGCCAGGCGCGGCGGTCGGAGGCGCGTTTCTTGCTGAGCAGCATGTCCATCAGCGCATCGGTCGCCTGCGGGTCGTCGACGGTGAGCTGCACCAGGCGGCGGGTGTCGGGGTGGATGGTGGATTCGCGAAGCTGCGGCGGATTCATCTCGCCGAGGCCCTTGAAGCGGGTGACGTTGACATGGCCCTTGATCTTCTCCTGCTCGATGCGCTCCAGCAGGATGCGGCGTTCGTCCTCGTCGAGCGCGTAGAACACCTGTTTGCCCACGTCGACGCGGTACAGCGGCGGCATGGCCACGTAGATGTGACCGGCGCGCACCAGGGCCGGGAAGTGGCGCAGGAACAGGGCGCACAGCAGGGTGGCAATGTGCAGGCCGTCGGAGTCGGCGTCGGCGAGGATGATGATGCGGCCGTAGCGCAACCCGGAGAGGTCGTCCTTGCCGGGGTCGCAGCCGATGGCGATGGCGAGGTCGTGCACCTCGTTCGAGGCCAGCACGCCGGAGGACTCCACCTCCCAGGTGTTCAGGATCTTGCCGCGCAGCGGCAGGATGGCCTGGAAGCCCTTGTCGCGCGCCTGCTTGGCCGAGCCGCCGGCGGAATCGCCCTCGACCAGGAACAGCTCAGTGCGCGCAAGATCGGTGTCGGTGCAGTCGGCCAGCTTGCCGGGCAGCGCTGGACCCGAGGTGATCTTCTTGCGCACCACGATCTTGTCGCGCTTGAGCCGCACCTGGGCGCGCTCGATGGCGAGCTGGGCAATCTTTTCGCCGAGGTCGACGTGCTGGTTGAGCCACAGGCTGAAGGCGTCGTGGACGATATTCTCGACCAGCGCCACGGCGGCGCGGGAGGACAGCCGCTCCTTGGTCTGGCCTGAGAACTGCGGATCGATCAGCTTCACCGAGAGGATGAAGGCAAGTCGGTCCCAGACATCCTCGGGGGCGATCTTCACCCCGCGCGGCAGCAGGTTGCGGAAGTCGCAGAATTCGCGCAGCGCCTCGGTGAGGCCGGTGCGTAGTCCGTTGATGTGCGTGCCGCCCTGCGGGGTGGGGATCAGGTTGACGTAGTTCTCCTGCGGCAGCTCGCCTTCGGGGACCCAGGCAAGCGCCCATTCGCAGTGTTCGCCGTTGCGCTCGGCGCGGCCGGTGAACAACGCCGGCGGCAGGCGATCGAGGCCCTGCAGCAGGCCGGACAGGTAGTCGCTGAGACCGTCCTCGTAGTGCCACTGCTCCTTCTCGCCGCTGGCCTCGTCGAACAGCGAAACCGACAGTCCCGGGCACAGCACCGCCTTGGCGCGCAGCAGGTGGCGCAGTCGCGTCAACGAAATCTTCGGCGAATCGAAGTACTGCGGGTCAGGCCAGAAGCGCAGGCGGGTGCCGGTGTTGCGCTTGCCGACCTGACCCACTACTTCCAGTTCACTGGCGCGGTCGCCGTTGGCGAAGGCCATGTGGAACTCCTGGCCATCGCGCTTGATGTGCACGTCGACCCGGGTCGACAGCGCGTTGACCACGCTGACGCCGACGCCGTGCAGGCCGCCGGAGAAGCTGTAGCTGCCCTTGCTGAACTTGCCGCCGGCATGCAGGCGGGTGAGGATCAGTTCGATACCGGGGATGCCTTCCTCGGGATGCACGTCCACCGGCATGCCGCGGCCGTCGTCGGACACTTCCACCGAGCCGTCCTTGAACAGCGTCACGTCGATGGCCTTGGCGTAGCCGGACAGGGCTTCGTCCACCGCGTTGTCCACCACTTCCATGGCGAGGTGGTTGGGGCGACTGGTATCGGTGTACATGCCGGGGCGGCGCTTGACCGGCTCAAGCCCCGACAGGACCTCGATATCGGCTGCGATGTAGCGACTGCTCATGGGTGAGTGGGTGCGTCAAAGGGCGGCGGCGCAGGATGGCCGCTTGCGGAGTGGGATTCAAGGGGGAGTGGCGCGGAGGAGGTCGGACTGAATGAGCAGGCTGCGCTCTTGCGCTGGTACAGCCGTGGGAGCACCGTGGTTTCGTTCAGCCAGAAAAGGTACGAGTGCGCAGGTCGAGTCAGCGATCTGGCTCCGACTCCCCGCCCGCACCCTTCCTGGCGTCACGCAAGGCCAACCGCGCCGGCGTCAATGCGCCGCTGCGGCAGGCAAGCTCGATCATCTCCTCGAAGATATCGATCCTGGCGGCGGTGTACTGGAGCAACCCGTCCAGCCGTTGCGCGCGCTCGGCATCCTCAAAGGTAAACGGTGGCGGCTTTCGGGTCGTCATGGAGCCCAGCGCTCAGCTTGCTGGATCTGCTGGAGCTTGTCGATGTCCTCGATGTCGCGCGGTCGCCCTGCGCACCGTTTCATTTCGATCCGGGCTTCACTGAGTGCGACAAGAATTTGGCGGACGTTGATGACCATGCGGCGAGTTTGCAGCCACCATTGCCGCAGAACCGATTCACTGCAGGGATCGTGGCTGTCCCGATTCCACGACTCGCTGGGGCGCATGTTGCGCATGGGGCTCAGTTCGACACCGCGACAATCCAGCACCAGCAACCCACCGGCGCCCCTCGTCGATCCTGATGTTCACCCCTGGCGCCTGCAGAAGGTGCGCCACCACACAATGTCCTTTTGCCCATGCCGAAACGTTATGCGTGCCATAGCGCACAGACCGCCCGGCAGGACGTATCCATGATCTGTGCAGGATTCGCTGCCTGCGTTGCCGCCTTCAGCGGTCAATCTGGACGAACCCACGAAACCACCACACAGGAGTTGCCCCATGTTGAATCGTCTGATCCCAACCTTCGCCCTTGTTGCATTCATGCTGGCGGGCTGCCAGGAATCTTCCAACGACACCGCCAGGGACGTGGCAGATGCGCGCGAGGATGCACAGGAGAACGTGCAGGAAGCGCGCGAGGACAAGGATCGAGTCGTCGCCAAGACCAGCGAAGAGGTGGCCGAAGCGCGTCGGAGCTACTCAGACACCGCCACCGACGCCCGCAAGAAGCTCACTGAAGTCGAAGCCGAGGCCATGATCAGGACCGCCCATGCTGACTACGATGTCGCCAGTGCCGAGGCGAACGGACGCGCTGAAATCGAGAAGCAGAAGTGCGGCGCGCTGACCGGCGTGCGCCAGGACGCGTGCCTGAGCAGCGCCGAAGCGAAGTTGCAAGCTGATCTTGCCGAGATCGCCGCAACTCGAGATGCCGTGCTGGTCGCCGCAGAGAACCGCGTAGCTCGACGCGACTGAGCTGGCGAATGTGTAAACATGGACGGGCCGAAAGGCCCGTTCCTGTTTCCGCAAGCCGCCAAGTGTCCGTGCGCTGGTGGTGCGGGAGTTCCTGCACTGCATCTGCAGGACCATGTCGTGCTTTCCAGGGCCTTCAGCACGCTCGCATTCGACAAAGGCACAGCAGGATTTCCAGAAGTGGGGA
>CAZGKE010000027.1:0-29690 GCA_964526035.1 uncultured Gammaproteobacteria bacterium
GGCGATCACGGATCCCTGCTCAGCCCGGCGGCATCGCTGGCGGCCACCGTGGAGATGCAGGGCCAGATGGCCAGCATGATCGTCTCCGGCGGTACCGTGGTGCAGATCCAGAACACCGACGTGATCCTGACCGACTAAGGGCCAAAGGCTAAGGGGAACATGACCATGACCAAGCACAACCCGTTTTTCATGGGCTCCCGGCAGACCCTTGCCCGGACCCGCCCCGGCTTCGCCCTGCGTCCGCTGGGCGTCGCTGTCGCACTCGCACTCGGCGCCTTCGCCACGGCACCGGTCGCCGCCTACGACTTCTCGAGCGGCGAGCTCACCGGCACCCTCGACACCACGCTGTCCTACGGCATCGGAATTCGCATGGCGAGTCCCGATGAAAGTCAGCGCGGCAAGGCCAACATCAGCCCGACCTTGAACGGGGTGCCCATCGCCGCGCTGCCAGCGCAGGTTACCGTTGACCTTCCGGGCCGCTACTCGGTCAACGGCGACGACGGCAACTTCAAGTACGACAAGCACGATCTGATCGGCAACAACATCAAGCTGACCACCGAGCTCGCTCTCAATTACCGCAATTTCGGTGCGTTCTTCCGCGGTTCGGCCTTCTACGACTTCGAGAACCAGGGCCGCGACGACCTGACCCGGCTTGCCAAGGAGCGCGTCGGCAAGCGCGTGCAGCTTCTCGACGCCTTCATTTTCGGCAGCTTCTACCCGGACGACAAGGAAGTGAACATCCGTCTTGGCCGGCAGGTGGTGAGCTGGGGCGAGAGCACCTTCATCCAGGGCGGCATCAACGTCATCAACCCCTTCGACGTGTCGGCATTGCGCCTCGCCGGCTCCGAGCTGAAGGAAGCCTTCCTGCCCATCGACATGGTGTTCACCTCGGTGCAGTTCAACGAGAATCTCTCGGTGGAAGGGCTGTACATGATGGAGTGGGAAGAGACCGAACCCGATCCTGCAGGCACCTACTGGAGTACCAACGACTTCGCGACGCTCGGCGGCACCTACGCCATGCTCAACTTCGGACTGGTGCCGCAGCCGGTACTGAATCCGGAGCGCTATTGGGACGTCTGCTTCGGCGGCCAGCCCAGTGACACCGGTCTGCCGGCGTCGCTGGTGTCGCTGGGATGCTCGGCATCGGTGCCGCGCGGTCCCGACATCAAGGCGAAGGATTCCGGTCAGTGGGGCCTTGCCCTGCGCTACTTCGCGCCAGCGCTGAACGACACCGAGTTTGGTCTGTACTTCCTCAACTACCACAGCCGTCTGCCGGTGATTTCCGGCCAGTCGATCACCAGCCCCGACCTGCGCACCGGTCGGGTGATCGTCGAGTATCCGGAAGACATCCGTCTGTGGGGCTTCAGTTTCAACACCCTGCTGCCGGGCGGCTGGGCGTTCCAGGGCGAGTACAGCTGGCGTGACAACCAGCCGCTGCAGATCGATGACGTGGAAGTTCTGTTCCACGCGCTGACCCCGCTCAATGCCGTCATTCCGCAGCCGGGTCTGCGCTTTGTCAGCCAGCTCGGCGAGACCGGGCTGGGGCAATTCATCCAGGGCTACGAGCGCCATGAGGTCGGGCAGTTCCAGTTCACGTTGACCAAGGTGTTCGGCCCCGGCAACTTCCTGCGTGCCGAGCAGATCGCCTTCGTGACCGAGGCCGGCATGACCCGCGTCTTCGACCTGCCGCCGCACGACGTGCTGCGCTACCAAGGCGATGGAACCGATACCGGTGGTGGGCCAGACGCGCTGGTTGGTGGTGCCTTGCGCAACCCGGTGACCCAGGTCGACGGTTTCCCGACGCGCAACTCCTGGGGCTACAGGGCGGCCATGCGCGCCGACTACAACAACGCGTTCAACTCCCCGTTCAATGTGTCGCCGCGCATCGCGTTCAACCATGATGTGAACGGCATCTCGCCGGGTCCGGGCGGGAACTTCATCGAGGGTCGCAAGTCCGTGACACTGGGTGTGGAAGCCAACTATCTGAACCGTTGGGTTCTCGACGCGTCGTACACCAGCTTCTTCGGAGCTGGGCAGCTCAACCTCATTCGCGACCGCGATTTTGCGGCTTTCAGCGTCCGCTACCTGTTCTGATCCGGGAGGCAAGAACATCATGCAATTTCCCATGCAAGTATTGGCCGGGCTCATCGCCCTGGCATTCGCCGGAGCCGCATCGGCGGCGGTCAGCGCAGAGCAGGCCGAGCGTCTCGGACGCGACCTGACGCCGGTGGGCGCCGAGCGTGCGGGCAACGCCGAGGGCACCATTCCCGAATGGACCGGTGGCATCACCGCGCCACCCGCCGGGTATACGGTCGGCAAGCATCACCCCGACCCGTTCGCCTCCGACCGCGTGCTGTTCACCATCGACAGCAGCAACTACCGGGACCACGCCGACAAGCTGTCTGCTGGCCAGACTGCCATGTTCGGGCGCTACGAAACCTTCAAGATGCCCGTCTACCAGAGCCGGCGCAGCGCCTCTTTCCCTGAGCGTACCTACGAGTACACTAAACGCAACGCCACCACCGCAGTGCTGGTAGCCAACGGCGAGGGTGTGGAAGAGGCCTCCGAGGGTTTCCCGTTTCCCATCCCCGAAAACGCCTACGAGGTGATGTGGAACCACAAGCTCAAGTACAAGGGCGTGGCGCTGACCCGCTGGAACAACCAGGTGGCGCCCACTGCCACCGGCGCCTACAGCGCGGTGCGGCTGCGTGAGGATCTGCTGGGCTTGTACTACAAGCCTGGCGCCACCATCGCCGACACCAACAACATCCTGGTGTACTTCTATCAGGTGGTTGAAGGTCCGGCGCGCCTTGCCGGCAACGTGCTGCTCGTCCACGAGACCCTGAACGCAGCGAAGTCGCCGCGGCAGGCGTGGGTGTACAACCCGGGTCAGCGTCGCGTGCGCCGCGCGCCCAACGTCGCCTACGACAACCCCGGCACCGCGTCCGACGGCCTGCGCACCAATGACATGACCGACATGTTCAATGGCGCCATGGACCGCTTCGACTGGGAGCTGGTCGGCAAGCGCGAAATGTACGTGCCCTACAACTCTTACAAGGTCCACAGCGACAGCGTCGGCTACAACGACCTGGTGCGACCCGGTCACTTCAACACCGACCTCATGCGCTACGAACTGCACCGTGTCTGGGTGGTCGAGGCGCGCCTGAAGGAGGGCACGCGCCACATCAATTCGCGGCGCACCTTCTATTTCGACGAGGACAGCTGGCAGATCCTGCTGATCGATCACTACGACGGTCGCGGCGAGCTGTGGCGGCATTCCGAGGCGCCTTCGATCAACTACTACGAAGTGCCCACCTTCTGGTCCACGCTGGAAGTGCATCACGACCTGCAGTCGGGACGCTACATCGCGGTCGGCATCGACAACGAGGAGACGGTGAACGATTTCTCGTTCCAGACCAACCCCGACGCCTTCGCCCCGCAGGCCTTGCGCAGCCGGGGAATTCGCTGAGTTTGACCGAGTGACAAACGCCGGCCGCCTGCATGGCGGCCGGCCTGTTTCAGGGGTCCGTGCGCGACCCGATTCCCGGGGGAGAGGGCATGAACAACCGCGACCAGGCGGCACGTCCCGCCGTTGGAACCGCCAGCATGGCGGCCCTTTTGA
The DNA here is from genome assembly GCA_964526035.1 of uncultured Gammaproteobacteria bacterium. Lineage (GTDB taxonomy): Bacteria > Pseudomonadota > Gammaproteobacteria > Xanthomonadales > BPKI01 > DAOMOD01. The sequence goes on from CAZGKE010000027.1 coordinate 3,623, forward strand.
CTGTGGTGCTGGCAACCGCCGCCGGCACATTGTTCTCCAGCGAGGACGAGGTCACCGCGTGGACCGACCCCAGCGTCACGCCTGCCGAGGTCATGCCTCTGGCCTCGCGCTCGCTGCTTCTGGCAGTCACCGACAGCACACAGCGCGCGATTGCGGTGGGTGAACGCGGTCATATCCTGTTGTCGGAATCGCGCAGCGACTGGCGCCAGGCCAGTCACGTGCCTACGCGTGCGACCCTTGCCGACGTCACCGCGATCGGCAACAAGGCCTGGGCGGTGGGTCACGACCAGGTGATCCTGCACTCTGCCGATGGTGGCGAAACCTGGGCGATCCAGCACGTCTCGCCATGGTCCGAGGACACCGCGGATGATCCGCGTGCCTCTGCGCCGCTGCTGTCGGTGCTGTTCATCGACGAGCAGGTCGGATTTGCGGTAGGCGCCTACGGGTTGCTCATGCGCACCACCGACGGCGGCGTCACCTGGGCGCGTACCGACCTGGTGCAGAGCCGTGACCAGGATGACGAAGCCATCGACGACGACATCGGCGACGACATCGACGATGACATGGAAGGCGATGATGACAGCAGCGCGTGGGCCTTCTCCGACGAGGACCTGATGCTTGACGAGGAAATCGATCCCCATCTCAACGCCATCGTGCGAACCGGCGATGGCTCGCTGTTCATCGCGGCTGAGCGCGGTGCCGCCTTCCGCTCGACCGACGGGGGCGACAACTGGGAGCGCATCTCCATGCCCTACGAAGGATCGATGTTCGGCGCCATCGGCTATGACGATCGCCACGTGCTGGCATTCGGGCTTCGCGGCAACGCATTCGAGAGCCGCGATCTCGGCGACAGCTGGCGACGCCTCGAAACCGGTGCGGAACTGAGCCTGATGGGTGGCGCGGCCCTGTCCGGCGGCGGCGCGGTTCTGGTGGGCGCCAACGGCGTGATCCTGACTCGCTCGGCGGGCGAAGCCGGATTCCGTCGCTCGATGCACCCTGAAGGCGCCGTGCTCGCGTCGGCCCTGCCGGTCGGCACCTCCCGCCAGATCGTGGTGGTCGGCGAGAACGGCGTCGGCCTCTACCAGATCCGCTGAAGGGGGAAGACATGAGCGTCCAATATCCGAGTGCCTTCCATCGCGCCGTGGCCGGAGCCATCTTCGGCAACCGCAAGCTGGTGCTGGCCCTGTTCGCGATCATCACCCTGGTGATGCTGGTTCTGGCGTCGCAGCTGCGCGTCGATGCCGGATTCAAGAAACAGATTCCGCTCGATCACGAGTACATGCAGACCTTCCTCGACTACGAGGCGGAGTTCGGTGGTGCCAATCGCGTGCTGCTGGCGGTGATGTCGCGGGATGGCGACATGTTCAACCAGACGTTCATGCAGACCATGGAGAACGTCACCAACGAGGTGATCGCCATCTCCGCCGTCGATGATGCGCGGGTGCGCTCGATCTTCACGCCGAACGTGCGCTTCGTGGAAGTGGTCGAGGACGGCTTTGCCGGCGGTAACGTGATCCCCTCGACCTTTGCGCCCAACGCGCCGGGATTCGTGGCCTCCCCGCAGGATTTCGAAACCATTCGCAGCAATATCGTCAAGGCCGGCATCGTCGGTCGCCTGGTGTCCAGGGATTTCAGCGGCGCGATGGTGATGGCCGAATTGGTGCCCGAAGGCGCGGCCCGGGAGCGCCTCGATTACCAGCAGGTGGCCAACGAGCTGGAAGCCATACGGCAGAAGTACGAGAACGACGAGGTCACGCTGCACATCGTCGGCTTCGCCAAAATCGTCGGCGACGTTGCCGACGGCGCCAAGTCGGTGATCCTGTTCTTCGGTATCGCCATGGTGATCACCTTCCTGCTGTTGTGGCTGTATTCGGGCAGTGCAAAGCTGGCTACGCTGGGCGTGGTGGTCGCCATCACCGCCGTCATCTGGCAGCTGGGAAGCCTGCAGATCATCGGCTTCGGCATCGACCCGATGAACATCCTGACGCCGTTCCTGGTGTTCGCCATTGGCGTGTCACACGGCGTGCAGATGATCAACAGCTGGCTCAACGAACGCATGTTCGGAGGCATAGAGGGCGACGAGGCCGCGCTGCGCAACTCCACGGCGCACGATTCACGCGACGCCGCGGAACGCACGTTCGTGAGCCTGCTAACGCCGGGCGCGATCGCGCTGCTGTCGGACTGCATCGGCTTCATCACCATCCTGTTCATCAACATCCGCATCATCCAGGAGCTGGCGATCACCGCCTCGGTCGGTGTGGCCATCATCATCCTCACCAACCTGATCCTGCTACCCACCCTGCTTTCCTACACGCGGCTCGGCAACTACGAGACGCTGCGCGAAAAACGCATCGGTCGATCCGTCCGCACCGAAAAGATGTGGCACGGCATGGCGATGTTCGCGCGCCCGATGCCCGCGGCATTCGCCATTCTTGCCGGCATCGGTCTGGCGGTCTGGGGCTTCTACGAGTCCAAAGGCCTGCAGATCGGCGATTCGCAGGAAGGTGTGCCGGAGCTGCGGCCGGACTCGCGGTTCAACCAGGACGCGCGCGCCATCTCCAGCGACTTCGCGCTGGGCATCGACATCATCAACATCATTGCCGAAACGGCGCCGCAGGCCTGCACCGAGAGCTTCAAGGCGATGGAGCTGATGGACCGCTTCGCCTGGCACATGCGCAATGTCGAAGGCGTGCAGCAGGTCATCACCCTGCCGATGGTGGCCAAGGTGGTGCACGCCGGCTGGAACGAGGGCAACATCCGCTGGCGGGTGCTGCCACGGGACAATTACGTGATGCGCCAGGCTCTGCAGAGCATCGAAACCGATACCGGCCTGCTCAACGGCGGCTGCAGCGCCATGCCGATCCAGATCTTCCTGTCCGACCACAAGGCGGAAACCATCAACCGCGTGGTCGAGGCGGTGAAGAGCTTCCGCACACGCAACGACGCCTATGACATCGGCTTCCGGGTCGCGGTGAAGACACTGGAAGAAGCCGCAACCGACGACGGCAGCACGGTGGTCACCGACGATTCGTCGCTGCGTCTCGCGACCGGCAATGTCGGCGTGATGGCGGCCACCAACGAAGTGGTTGCAGCCGCACAGATGCCGATGCTTGGCTGGGTCTATGGCGCGGTGATTCTGCTGTGCCTGGCCACCTTCCGCTCGATCACCGCCACCCTGTGCATCGTATTGCCGCTGGCGCTGGTGTCACTGCTCGCCAATGCACTGATGGCCCACCTTGGCATCGGCCTGAAGGTGAACACCCTGCCGGTGGCGGCGCTCGGCGTCGGCATTGGCGTCGACTATGCGATTTATATCTACTCGCGCATGGAGGAGTACCTCAAGGCCGGTCACTCGCTCTACGACAGCTATTACCACGCGCTGCGACTGACCGGCACCGCCGTCATGTTCACCGCATTGACGCTGGCAGTGGGCGTCGGCACCTGGTTCTTCTCGGAGCTGCAGTTCCAGGCCGACATGGGCATCCTGCTGGCCTTCTTCTTCATCATGAACATGGTCGGTGCGGTGGTGTTGCTGCCGGCCTTGCTGAGGTGGCTGATGCCCTCGAGGTCGAGACCGCAGCCGCAGACGGCATAGGATTCGCGGGGGTCTTTCGGGGCCCCCAGTTTTTCTGTCTCAACGCGATCGGCTTGTCGGGCCGGCGCGCTCAGACATCAGTGGGGGGCGGTGCCGGTCGGGCCCGTGCGTGGCTGCGCAGCGCAACGACCAGCACGCCGCCCAGCACCATGGCGCCACCGACATAGAGCAGCGCTCCGGGCGTCTCGCCGCGGAAGGCGAGTCCCAGCGCAATGGCGAACACAGGGGTCAACAGCAGGAACGGCGTGATCTGCGACACCGGATGCCTTTGCACCAGGAAGTAAAGCAGCCCGTGCCCCACGATGGACGCGAACAGCGCGGAATAGATCACACCGCCCCAATGCACCGGCGCTGCGCTTGTCACCGCGCCGACAAGGTCGCCCTCGAACAGCAGCGCAATGGCCAGCAGCAGCGGGATGCCCAAGGCTGCGCTCCAGGCCTGCAGCTGCAGCGCGTGCACCCCGCGCAGTCCGCGCATGGCGACCGTGCCGATGGCCAGCAGCAGCGCAGCCGCGAGGCTAAGCAGCATGGCACCCGGCACCTGCATCGCTGCGGGATCGAAGCCAAGCAATAGCACACCGCCGAATGCGAGCGACACGCCCGCGGTGGTGCGCCAGCCGATCCTTTCGCCGAGGAACAGGGCGGCGAGCACGGTGGCCATGGGCACGTAGCTCTGCAGGAGGATGGCCACCAGACTGATGCCGCCCAGCTGCAGTGCCCAGAAGTTCAAGCCGAAGTGCAGCGCTCCGTTGCACAGGCAGATCACGATCAGGCGCCCCCAATAGCCGTCGGCCGGCGCCCGCAGGAACGGAAACAGCACGGCCAGCACCACGGCGAAGCGCAGCGCGGTGAACAGGAAGGGAGGGAAGTGGTCGAGAGCGACGGCCGAGGTCAGGAAGTTGAACGCCCAGACCAGGACGATCAATACGACCAGCACATGGTCGCGGGCGCTCAAGGATGCGCGTCGGTCAGGCGCTGCCGTCGCTGAGGCGGGTCAGCGCCTCACGGTAGCGTGCCGCCGTGCCCTCGATGATGGCGGCGGGGAGCGCCGGTCCCGGGGCGGTCTTGTCCCAGTCAAGGGTTTCCAGGTAGTCACGCACGTACTGCTTGTCGTAGCTGGGCGGGCTGCTTCCGACCCGGTATGCGTCGGCGGGCCAGAAGCGCGAGGAATCGGGCGTCAGCATTTCATCCATGACCTTCAGGTTGCCGGTGGCATCAAGTCCGAATTCAAGTTTGGTGTCGGCGATGATGATGCCGCGCTCGGCGGCGTGCGCTGCGGCGAAGCGGTAGATGTCCAGGGTGGCCTCGCGTACCCGCCCGGCGAGGTCGGCGCCGATCAGCGCCACCACGGCGTCGAAGCTGACGTTCTCGTCGTGGCTGCCGACCGCCGCCTTGGTGCTCGGCGTGAAAATCGGCTCCGGAAGCTGCTCGGCCTGGTGCAGGCCCGCGGGCAGACGAATGCCGCACAGTGCGCCGCTGGCCTGGTAGTCCTTCCAGCCCGAACCGATCAGATAGCCGCGCGCGATCGCCTCGACCGGCAACGGACGCAGGCGCTCGACGACGACGCTGCGCTCACGATAGAGGGCGGGGTCGACGCCGTCGGGAAGAACGGATTCGACCGCCACGCCGGTGAGATGATTGGGCACCAGGTGTGCGCTGCGCGCGAACCAGAAGTTGGACAGCCGCGTGAGGATTTCGCCCTTGCCGGGAATCGGGTCGGGAAGCACCACGTCAAACGCCGACAGGCGATCGCTGGCCACCACCAGCAGCCGATCATCGGGAAGGGCGAACACGTCGCGCACCTTGCCGCGATGAACCAGTTCGAGACCGGGCAGGTCGGATTGCAGCAGTGTGGTGGTCACCAGGACGCCCCGGGGGAAAGCCGCGCATGTTAGCAGGCGGCTGACGACGGCAGCGGCTACAATGCGGCGCCCTCCGTCCCGCCGTTCTCCGAACCCGATCATGCGCGCGTTTCATCCTTTCCTCGTCGTCGCGACGCTGCTTCTGGCGGGCTGTGGCGAGGTGCCTGCCGGGCAGCACCAGGCGGGCGCCGAGCGCCCGCGCCAGCTCGGCATGTGCGCCACCTGTCACGGTGAGGACGGACGCGCGCGGCTGCGCGGCACGCCGCATCTGAACGGCCAGGACGAAGACTATCTGATAGCGTCCCTGCTGCAATACCGCGACGGCCAGCGCAGCCACGCCGCCATGCGTGCGGTGGTTGGCGCGCTTTCCGACGCCGACATACGCGGCTTCGCCGCGTGGTACGCGCGCCAGAACCCCAGCACGGGAGACATAACGCCATGAATGATTGCGTCATCGCCCCCTCGATCCTCTCCGCCGATTTCGCCCGCCTTGGCGAGGACGTGCGCGACGTGCTCGCAGCTGGCGCCGACTGGGTGCATTTCGACGTGATGGACAACCACTACGTACCCAACCTGACCATCGGACCGCTGGTTTGTGACGCACTGCGCAAGCACGGCATCGAGGCGCCGATCGACGTGCACCTGATGGTGCGCCCGGTCGACCGCATCGTGCCCGACTTCGCCAAGGCTGGCGCCAGCCTGGTCAGCTTCCACCCCGAGGCGAGCGAGCACGTCGACCGCACGCTCGGTCTGATCCGCGAATCCGGCTGCAAGGCAGGTCTGGTGTTCAACCCGGCGACGCCGCTCAGCTGGCTCGACCACGTGATGGACAAGCTCGATCTGATCCTGATCATGTCGGTCAACCCGGGTTTCGGCGGGCAGCGCTTCATTCCCGGCGCGCTCGACAAGCTGCGCGAAGCGCGCCGCCGCATCGACCACAGCGGGTTCGACATTCGTCTGGAGGTCGACGGCGGCGTCAAGACCGACAATATCGGCGCGATCGCCGCCGCCGGGGCGGATACCTTCGTGGCAGGCTCGGCCATTTTCGGCAGCGGAGACTACCCAACGACCATCAGCGCCATGCGCGAGGCGGTGGCCGCGGCGCGACGCGAATGCGCGCCGGTGGTGCCGCCGGGGTGACGAGGTCGGGGCCTAGGGCTTGGGGCTTAGGGCCTGGGGCCCAGGGAAAAGCCGGCGATCCGCAACGCTGTCGCGTGACGCTGCTCCAACGAACATCGAGACGACAGGAATTGGAACGGTGCAGTTGGCGAACTGGTCGTCCGCACCGCTATGGTTTGCCTTGACCCTTGCCACGGGCACGACGCCTCCACGACTAGGCCCTAGGCCCTAGGCCCCAAGCCCCAAGCCCTCACATCAAGCCCATTTCCTGACCATTCCTGCCCCTTTCATGGCAGCCGCAGCGCTGCCGTTGCCGTGCCCGCAAACAGCGCATAAGCTCCATCGCACCATCACCTTGAAGCCACAGCCATGGCCCGCAGCATTGCAATCGTCGAAGACGAACCCGCCATCCGCGCCAACTTCAGCGACGCGCTTTCGCGCATCGGCTACCAGGTGCGCGGTTACGCCTCGCGCCGTGAGGCGCAGCAGGGCTTCTCGGTCACGCTCCCCGATCTGGTGATCATCGATGTCGGCCTCGGTGACGAGCCCGAGGGAGGCTTCGACCTGTGCCGCGAACTGCGCGCGCGTTCGGCAAGCCTGCCGATCATGTTCCTCACCGCTCGCGACTCCGATTTCGACATCATTTCCGGGCTGCGACTAGGCGCCGATGACTATCTCACCAAGGACATCAGCCTGCCGCATCTCACGGCGCGCATCGTCACCCTGTTTCGTCGTGTCGATGTGCTCAGCCGTCCCGCAGCGAACGAGGTGGTCGTCAAGCATGGTCCGCTCACCCTGGAAGCGGAACGCATGCGCATCACCTGGAACGGCGAGGAAGTGCCGCTGACCGTGACCGAGTTCTGGATGGTCCACACCCTGGTGCGCTTCCCCGGGCACGTGAAGAGTCGAGACCAGCTGATGCGCGAGGCGCAGGTGGTCGTCGACGACGCCACCATCACCTCGCACATCAAGCGCATCCGCAAGAAGTTCCTGGCCATCGATCCGGCTTTCGACGCAATCGATACGGTGCACGGAGCGGGGTATCGCTGGAGACCCTGAGGGCGGGGAGCAGGGGGCAGGGAGCAGGCGAGCGCAGGGTGCTGCAGTTCCGAACGCCGCCGGCTGACCGCTGTCGCGATGCTACCAAGAGGCGAGAGCCTTTCATGGGTCCCGAGTTCCGAGTTCCGAGTCCCGAGCCCCGAACTCCGGGGCCTTGATGACTTCGCGTAACCTACGTGCTCTCCCGAACTGCGGCGATGTCGACCCCCCGTGACCCTGCGCGGCAAATTGCTGTTCCTGGCGCTGGCCATGCTGGTCGTCCCGTGGGTGGGATGGCGCTTTGTCCTGGAACTGGAGGATGCGCTGCGACAGGGCCAGGCGCAGTCGCTGCTGGGCGTCGGCGAGGCCATGGCGCGCAGCCTGCAGGCGCTGGAGGGCGAAGACCTGATCGTGGGTCCCGCCTGGTACCTGCACAGCCTGCCGCGTGCACCGCGCCTCGACGGCTATGCCGACGAATGGGGGCAGGCCGCCGAGTACGCGCAGCGCTTGCCTCGTGACGACCCCGACGCACCGGTGAGCGTGATGGCAGCCGCCGCCGGCGATGCGCTGTTTCTGCTGGTCGAAGTCGAGGACAGCAGCAGGGTGCGTGCATCCCTGGTCACCGGCGGCGCGGCGGGTGCCGATCACCTTCGTCTCAGACTTGACACCCGCGATGGCAGCGGCGATTTCCTGATTGCCAGCGCCGGGCCAGGGCGCGCCGAGATCGTGGCGGCCGCGGGGAGCAGTCTGATCTGGCCGCTGGCCGGGGAATGGCAGGAAACTCCGCGCGGCTACCGTGTCGAGCTGCTTGTCCCGCGGCGCAATGCCCTGCGCGGACTTGGACTGGCTGTGGCCGACGTCGAGCGTGCCCGCGCCCAACCGCATTGGTCGGGGACAGGCGAGTCACCTCGGCCGCCGCAGGCCAGCTGGCCCATTCTCGGACCGGCGCTGCCATCGCTCAGCGCCGCGGTGCGTCAGCTCACACCGGGCAACGTGCGCGCGCGCCTGCTCTCCGACGAGGGCTGGGTGCTGGCCATGGCCCGAGCCCAGGTGCAGCCGGAGGAGCCGTTCCGACCCAAGACGGTGGCCGATCGCCTGGTCTATCCGCTGCTGCGTCAGCTGCGCGATCCGTTCCCGCGCGACGACGATCTGGATCCGTCGCTGCCGCGTCTGGACAGTGCCGAAGTGTGGCAGGCGCGCTCGGGCGTGGCGGCGGCCGGCTGGCGCCAGGCCGGTGACGATGAGCGCGCCCGTCTGCTGGCGGCCGTGCCGCTGCAGGCCGAAGGCCCGGTGCGCGGTGTACTGGTGCTGGAGCAGGTGCAGGACACCCATCTGCTGTTCACGCAGCGGGCGCTGGTTTTTCTGCTGGCTGCCACCCTGCTCGCAATCTTCCTGACTGCACTGGTGATGCTGCTGTTTGCCGGCGTGCTCAGCTTCCGCATTCGCCGCCTGCGCAATGCTGCCGAGCGCGCGCTGCGCGGCCAGGGCGGCAGCGACAAGAGCTTTCCACACAGCACCGCGCGCGACGAACTGGGCGATCTGTCGCGCAGCTTCGCGCGGCTGATGGACGAGATCGCCGCCTACACGCAATACCTGAACACCCTGGCCAGCAAGCTCAGCCATGAGTTGAACACGCCGCTGGCGATCGTGCGTTCGTCGCTCGACAACCTGGAGAACGAGTCGCTGCCGGAACAGGCGCGCACCTACGCGGCGCGCGCGCGCAGCGGTGCAGAGCGCCTGGGTTCCATCCTGCGCGCCATGAGCGAGGCCAGCCGCATCGAGCGCGCCGTGCAGCAGGCGGAACCCGAGGATTTCGATCTGCGTGCCCTGGTCCAGGGTTGCGCCGAGGGCTACCGGACGCTGGCCGGCGAGCGCCGCATCGATACCGTGATGCCGGTGTCCGCCGTGCCCATGCATGGTGCCCCCGACCTGATCGCGCAGGCGCTGGACAAACTGTTCGACAACGCCGTCAGCTTCTGTCCCAAGGACGGCTGGATCCGCATTTCGCTGGAGCGTCGCGAGAACGGCGCCCTGCTTTCCATTGCCAACCAGGGTCCGCTGCTGCCGGTCGGCTTCGAGACGCGGCTGTTCGATTCACTGGTCAGCGTGCGCGAGCATCGCGGCAGCGGCAGCCACCTCGGGCTCGGTCTGTTCATCGTGCGTCTGGTGGCCGAAGCCCACCGCGGCAAGGTCTCCGCAGAAAACCTCCCGGGCGGCAGCGGAGTCAGTTTCTCGCTGATGCTGCGCAACCTGCCGCGGCGCAGGATCAGTGTGACTGAATAGTTTTCAGTTTTCGGTTTTCAGTTTTCAGATTGGCCTGAGGTTGCAGGGCCCATTCCGTTGCCTGGCCGTATCTGACTCCGTTCGATTCCACAGCGACCTGCCGACGTCGTCTGAAAACCGAAAACTGAAAACTGAAAACTGCCTTCCCCCCTGTCATACTTCCGCCCCCTTTGCGCCCGCTTCGCTGATGCTTTCCCGCACCGACTTCGACCGCCTTGCCGCCGAGGGTCACAACCGCATTCCGGTGGTGCGTGAGGTGCTGTCCGACCTCGATACGCCGCTGTCGGTGTACCTCAAGCTCGCTGATGGACCCAACGCCTACCTGTTCGAGTCCGTGGAAGGCGGCGAGACCTGGGGTCGGCATTCGATCATCGGACTGCCGGCGCGGCGCACCTTCAGCATCAGCGACGGCATGCTGGAAGTGCGCGACCATGGCGAGGTGGTGGAGACGCGCGCCCTGGACGATCCCCTCGGTGAGGTCGAGCGCCTGCGCGCTGCCTTCACGGTGCCGCGGCTGCCGGGCCTGCCGGCCTTCACCGGTGGCCTGGTCGGCTACTTCGGCTTCGAGTGCATCGGCTACGTGGAGCCGCGCCTGGCCGGCGCCGGGAAACCCGATCAGCTCGGCACCCCCGACATCTTGCTCATGCTCTCCGAGGAAGTGGCGGTGTTCGACAACCTCAAGGGCCGGCTCTATCTCATCGTCCACGCCGACCCGTCGGAGCCGCAGGCCTACGCCCGCGCCGAACGTCGGCTCGACGCGCTCGTCCACCGCCTGCGCCACGCCGGCGCCAGCTATCCGGACGTGCTCGATCCAGCCAACCTGGTCGAGGACGACTTCGTCTCCGGCTTCACCCGCGAAGGCTTCATCGACGCGGTGAAGCGCAGCAGGGAATACATCGCCGCCGGCGATGTCTTCCAGGTGGTGCTGAGCCAGCGCCTGTCGGTGCCGTTCCGGGCGCGGCCGGTGGACGTGTACCGCGCGCTGCGTGCGCTCAATCCCTCGCCGTACATGTATTTCCTCGACCTCGGTACCACCCAGATCGTGGGCTCCTCGCCGGAGATCCTGGTGCGTCAGCAGGGCGACCAGATCACCGTGCGCCCCATCGCCGGCACGCGGCCGCGCGGCGCCACGCCCGAGCAGGACCTTGCGCTCGAAGCCGAGCTGCTGGCCGATCCCAAGGAGCGCGCCGAGCACCTGATGCTGATCGACCTCGGCCGCAATGACGTGGGCCGCGTGGCGGAGCCGGGCACGGTCGAGGTCGGCGAGCAGTTCGTGGTGGAACGCTACAGTCACGTCATGCACATCGCCAGCGAAGTGACCGGGCGGCTCAAGCCGGGCCTGTCCTACGCCGACGTGCTGAAGGCCACGTTCCCGGCCGGCACCGTGTCGGGCGCGCCCAAGATTCGCGCCCTGGAAATCATCCAGGAGCTGGAGCCGATCCGCCGCAACATCTATTCCGGCGCGGTCGGCTATATCGGCTGGCACGGCGACGCCGACACCGCCATCGCCATCCGCACCGCGGTCATCCAGGATGGCCGTCTGCACGTGCAGGCGGGCGCCGGGATCGTCTACGACTCGGACCCGGAAACCGAATGGGAAGAAACCATGAACAAGGGTCGCGCCCTGTTCCGCGCGGTGGCGCAGGCGGCGGGAGGGTTGTGACGCGATGCTTCTGATGATCGACAACTACGACAGCTTCACCTTCAATCTCGTGCAGTACCTCGGCGAGCTCGGTGAGGATGTGAAGGTGATCCGCAACGACGAGCTGACGGTGGACGAAATCGCCGCTCTTGTGCCCGAGCGCATCGTCATTTCGCCCGGGCCGTGCACGCCGAACGAGGCCGGCGTGTCGCTCGAGCTGATCGAGCGGCTGGGCGGTCGCATTCCCATACTCGGCGTCTGTCTCGGCCACCAGGCCATCGGTCAGGCGTTCGGCGGTCGGGTGGTGCGCGCGCAGCGCATCATGCACGGCAAGACCTCGATGATCCACCACACCGGCCACGGCGTGTTTGCGGGACTGCCGGATCCGTTCGAAGCCACCCGCTACCATTCGCTGGTTGTCGAGCGCGCGTCGCTGCCGCCATGCCTTGAGATCACCGCATGGACCGAGGATGGCGAAGGCGGCATCGAGGAGATCATGGGCCTGCGCCACCGGACGCTCGAAGTCGAAGGCGTGCAATTCCATCCCGAATCGATCCTCACGCAGCATGGCCACGCCCTGCTGCGCAATTTCATCGTCGCGCCGCGCATGGCGGCGTGAGCGGACCCGCGTTGTAGGAGCCCACGAGTGGGCTCCTACAGGCAGCACGAGAACTTCAGCACCATGACCATCACACCCCAACAGGCCCTGCAGCGCACCATCGAGCACCGCGAGATCTTCCACGACGAGATGGTGGAGCTGATGCGCCAGATCATGCGCGGCGAGGTGTCGCCGGTGATGAGTGCGGCCATTCTCACCGGCTTGCGTGTGAAGAAGGAAACCATCGGTGAGATCGCCGGCGCCGCGCAGGTGATGCGCGAGTTCGCTGCCCGCGTCGAAGTGCCGGAGCCGGGAAACCTGGTCGACATCGTGGGCACCGGTGGCGACGGCGCGCATACCTTCAACATCTCCACGGCCAGCATGTTCGTGGCGGCAGCTGCCGGTGCCAAGGTGGCCAAGCACGGCAACCGCAGCGTGTCCTCCAAGTCTGGAAGTGCCGACGTGCTGGAGGCTCTCGGCGCCGCCATCGACCTCAGGCCCGAGCAGGTGGCGCAATGCATCGCCGAGACCGGCATCGGCTTCATGTTCGCGCCGATGCACCACCCGGCGATGAAGAACGTGGCGCCGGTGCGCCGCGAGATGGGCGTGCGCACCATCTTCAACATCCTCGGGCCGCTGACCAACCCGGCCGGCGCGCCCAACATCCTGATGGGCGTGTTCCATCGCGATCTGGTCGGCATCCAGGTGCGCGTGCTGCAGCGACTGGGCGCGCAGCGAGCGCTGGTGGTGTACGGGCAGGACGGCATGGACGAGATCAGTCTCGGCGCGGCGACCGTGGTCGGCGAACTGATTGGCGGAGAGATCCGCGAGTACGAGATCCATCCGGAGGACTTCGGCATCGGTATGGCGGCCAGTCGCAACCTGCGCGTCGAGGACGCAGCGCAGTCGAAGGCGATGCTCTTGGAGGCACTGGGCAATGTCGATGGCCTGCCGCGCGAGGTGGTGGCGCTGAATTCCGGTGCCGCCCTCTTTGCCGCCGGCACCGTCGCCGATATTGGAGCGGGCATCGAGGCCGCGCGCGCTGCCATCGCCTCGGGCGCCGCATTGGCGAAGATGGAGGAGTTCGTCGGCATTACCCGCACGCTTGCCGGTCAGCCGGTCGGAGGCGGCTGATGGCGGATATTCTCGAGCGCATTCTCAGCCGCAAGCGTGAGGAGGTGGCCGAACGCAGCGCGCGCACCACGCTCGCCGAACTGCGCGCACGCGCCGCCGATGCCTCGCCAGTGCGCGGTTTCGGCGACGCCCTGCGTGCGAAGGTTGCTTCTGGATTGCCGGCGGTCATTGCCGAAGTGAAAAAGGCCAGTCCGAGCCAGGGCGTGATCCGTGCAGACTTCCATCCGGCCTCAATCGCTCGCAGCTATGAAGCTGCTGGCGCCGCCTGTCTGTCGGTGCTCACCGACGTCGATTTCTTCCAGGGCGCCGACGAATACCTGGCCGACGCGCGCGCCGCCTGCACGCTTCCGGTGTTGCGCAAGGACTTCGTCATCGATCGCCACCAGGTGATCGAGGCGCGCGCGCTCGGCGCCGACTGCATTCTGTTGATCGTGGCCGCGCTCGACGATGCCCATCTGGCCGATCTCGCCGCGCTTGCCGGCGAACTGGGCATGGACGTTCTGGTGGAAGTGCACGATGCGTCCGAACTCGATCGCGCGCTGGACATCGACGCGCCGCTGGTAGGCATCAACAACCGCAGCCTACGCAGTTTCGAGGTGTCGCTGGACACCACGCTTTCTCTGAAGGATCGTGTGCCCGGCAACCGCCTGCTGGTCACCGAAAGCGGCATCCACACCGCCGCCGACGTGGCGCGGATGCGCAGCCACGGCGTGCACGTCTTCCTGGTCGGCGAGGCCTTCATGCGCGCGGCCGATCCCGGCGCCGAGCTGGCCCGCCTGTTTCAGCCGTAAGCGTCTTCCTCGGCGCCACCCAGACCGGGTTGGTCGGGACGCGCCTCGTGCACCACGATGGTCTTCCCCGAAGCGCTGATAAGGCCCTGCTCTTCGAGCTGCTTGAGCGCCTTGCCCGCGACCTCCCGCGAACAGCCCACCATGTGGCTGAGCTCCACGCGCGACAGCTTGAGCTGGGTGCCGCGCGGATGGCTCATGGCATCCGGCTCGGAGCAGAGGTCGACCAGGGTGCGCGACACCCGCGTGATCACGTCCATGAACGCCAGGCGCCGCACCTTGCGCTGGCTCTGCAGGAGTCGCTGGCTGAGCTGGGCACCGATGGCGAACAGGATGCGCTGGCAGTCGCCACGAAGCGGACCTTCCAGCAGCTGGAACATGCGTTCGTAGGTAATTTCGGCCAGCTCGCAGGGGCTGCGCGCCTTGACGCTCACCGAGCGCTTCTGCGGCGCCACGAACAGACCCATCTCGCCGATGAACTCGCCCGGATTCAGACGGGCCAGCATGATCTCCCGGCCGTCGAGTTCCTCGACCGTGACTGCGAGCGATCCGCTGATCACGTAGTGCAGGGTGTTGGCTTCGTCACCGGGACGCAGAACCACGGCGCGATTGGGGTATTTGCGAACGTGGCACAGCGCCAGAACGCGTTCCAGCGCCGCCCGGTCCAGCTGCAGAAAGGCCGGATGACGCTCCTGGGGGAGCGTGCTCTGAAGTCCATAACGCATGTTCACGGCGGCTCCTTGGTCTCGTAGGCGGCACCGGAGCAAGCAGGCTGCGCCGGCTGTCGGGCGAGTGTATCAGGGGTGATCGGGCGCATGCCCCGGGCGAGTGGGCGGCGCTGCCATGGCGAAACGAGGGCGCAGCCCGAAATTCGTCCGGCTTGAACGATTTGCTAACCAATTTCTAATGATCGACGCGCTATAAATGGCGCATGGACAAACACCGAGGACGAGCCATGGGACCCGATCGCATCCAGCTTCAGGGTTACGCAGGACACTGCATTGATCTGGTTGAAGAGTGGATGGACGCGGCGGGTTCCGCACAGCTCTGGTACGAGGTCGCCGACCCCGCCACCGGTGCGGTGCGCGGCCGCTTTGGCAGTCGCGCCGAAGCGGAGGCGTTCCTCGACAGCATCTTTCCGGGCGTGCCGGGCGAGCTGGGCCGCCAGCCCTGCACTCCGATGCTGCACGCCCGCTGAGGAGCCTCTGGACGAGTCCGCGCGCGCCACGCTCCTGTCACATTGGGGTCATCGGCAGCGTTTATTACCCGGGCTGCATGCTCCATAATGACCGATTCCTGCCGTTGCACCCGCCCATCGCGGGGCATTCGGCGTCCGTCGCCGTCGAGGATCCAGCATCGTGGTCAAACCGCTTCCGCGCCTCAAGCTCCAGGGGTTCAACAATCTCACCAAGGCGCTCAGCTTCAATATCTACGATCTGTGCTTCGCGGTGACCCAGGAGCAGCGCAACCGCTACATCGAGTACATCGATGAGGCCTACAACGCCGAACGCCTGACGCACATCCTCACCGACGTGGCCGAGATCATCGGCGCCAACATCCTCAACATCGCCCGCCAGGACTACGATCCGCAGGGTGCATCGGTGACCATCCTCATTTCCGAGGAGCCGGTCATCGATCGCAAGCAGGCCGGCAGCAAGGTGCTGGAGGGTGCGGTACGCGAACACCCCGACGAATCCAGCGTGGTCGGGCATCTGGACAAGAGCCACATCACCGTCCACACCTACCCCGAAACCCACCCGCACAACGGCATCGCCACCTTCCGTGCCGATATCGACGTGGCCACCTGCGGCGTGATTTCACCGCTGAAGGCGTTGAACTACCTGATCGAAAGCTTCGAGTCCGACATCGTCATCATGGACTACCGGGTGCGCGGCTTCACCCGCGACGTGCGCGGCAAGAAGCACTACATCGACCACAAGATCAATTCGATCCAGGACTACCTGTCGAAGGCGATCAAGAACCGCTACGAGATGTTCGACGTCAACGTCTACCAGGAGAACATCTTCCACACCAAGATGCACATCAAGGACTTCGACCTCGACACCTACCTGTTCGAGACCGACGCACGCCACCTGTCCTTCAAGGAGCGCATGCGCATCGAGCACGAGCTCAAGCGAGAGATCGAGGAACTGTTCCACGGGCGCAATCTGGTTTAGGAGCCGGGACTCGGGACTCGGGGAGAGCGAACGGGCTGGGTTCAATGTAGTAGCGGCGAAAGCCGCGATTGGCGCCACGCATGAACCGTCTGATCGCGGCTTTCACCGCTCCTACTTGCTGCGCCGTTGCGGACCATATCGCTTCTGCCGTCGCCAGGGGCGACCATCTTTCGTTACAGCCGGTACGCCACCCACTTCATGAAGCCCGCCGCAGCCGCCATCAGGCGCGGCACCGGCTGCGGCAGCAGTACGGCGCCTCGCTCCATGGCCTCATCGGCGTGACGCGCCTCGTCGGCCTGCATGCGGCGAACGATGGCGCGGCTTCGTTCGTCGTCTGTGGGCAGTTGCTGCAGGTGATCGCCGAGATGCGCTTCCACCTGACGCTCGGTTTCCACCACGAAGCCCAGGCTGACGCGGTCGCCGACAAGGCCGGCGACGGCCCCCAGGGTGAAGCTGCCGACGTACCAGAACGGGTTGAACAGGCTGGGCCGGTCACTCAGTTCCTCAAGGCGTGCTGCACACCAGGCCAGGTGATCGATCTCCTCGGCCGCGGCGTGCTGCAGGTGACTTCGCAGGGTGGCGTCGCGCGAGACCGCGGCCTGGCCGAAGTACAGGGCCTGGGCGCAGACTTCACCGGTATGGTTGATGCGCATCAGGCCGGCGGCGTGGCGGCGCGCGCTGGCGTCGAACTCGGGATCGGGCAAGTCGCCCGCGGGGTTGACCTCGGTCGGCGCCGGAGCCGGCGCGAAGGCGGTGGCAACCGCGCGTTCGGCCTCGATCAGGAGTCGGTCGAGCTTGCTGTAGCGGCGAGCCTCGGTCATGGCGTGTCGAGCTGGCAGGCAAGAAGTTGCAGAGGATGATAGACCGGCGGCGGCGAAGGGGAGGTCGACAGCCCTGCCTGCAGCCACAGCCGGCAGCCGACATTGGCGGTGCACAGGAATTCAGCGGAGGCATTCCGCAGGTCTTCCAGTACGTTTTCGCGCAGCGCCCTGGCCTGCTGCGGCCGTTCCAGGAAGTGGATGCCGGCGGCACCGCAGCAGCGTCCCTGTTCGGGCAACCGCGCCAGGGTCAGCCCCGGAATGCGCGCCAGCAGTTCCACCACGGCGTCGGCGCCGTCGCTGACGTTGCGCAGGGTGCAGGGCAGGTGCAGCGCCAGGCGGGCGTCGAGCGGTTGGAAGCGCAGCGCCTGGAACGCGGCGTCGGCGGCGAGGAAAGCGTGGATGTCGTGGACGCGCGGCCCCAGTGCCTGACGGACGCCTTCGAAACATCCGCTGGCGCTGACCAGCACCGGCGCATCGCCAGCCAGCGCAGCGTCGAGCCGTCGGCCCGATTCCGCGGCGCCCTCGCTGTCGCCGCCGTGGGCCAGCAGCGCTCCGCAGCAGCCCTGGTCGGCGGGGATCCGCACTCGATAGCCACAGGCCTCGAGCAGGCGCAGCGCCGCCTCATGGACCGCGGCGTCATAGCGTCGGGCCACGCAGCCGAGGAACAGGATGACTTCGGTGCCGCTGCCACGGCTTGCCCCGGGCAGCATCCGTCTGGACGGCGGCGTGGGCAGGACATCGGGGCCGGGGATCCATCCGAGTCGTTCGCCGATACGCGCCAGCCCGGACCCGCGCAGGAGGCGAAGCAGCGACAGCCCCAGGTCAAGGCGCCAGGAACGGCGCAGCAGCCAGCGCAGGCGCCGCAGGGTGGGCGAAGGGCGGCGATGCTTGGCGATGAGGCTGCGCGTACGCACCAGCAGTTCCCCGTAGCGGACGCCCGGCGGGCAGGCGCGCTCGCAGGCGCGGCAGGCCAGGCAACTGTCGATGTGCTCCAGCGCCGGACCCGCGAAAGCGAGCTGCCCGCTGGCCAGGGCCTGCGCCAGGGCTATCCTTCCGCGCGGGGATTCGCCCTCGGTCCGGCCGGCTGCATAGGTCGGGCAATGGGGGAGGCAGAGCCCGCACTTCACGCACTGGTCGGCCAGTTCGGCAATGCGCCGGGCAGGGTCCTGGGGCGTCGACATGGCGGCAGAGACTATCACGGTCTTGCAGAGGCTCCGGCTGTCCTGCATAATTGTCGGTCTTTCGTTCGCGAAATCTCGTTGGATTCAGGATCATGAAGACCATCAGCGCCAAGCCGGAAACCGTCCGGCGCGACTGGTTCGTGGTGGACGCCGCCGGCAAGACGCTGGGCCGGCTGTCGACCGAACTGGCGCGTCGTCTGCGCGGCAAGCACAAGCCCATCTACACGCCGCACGTCGACACCGGCGATTACCTGGTGGTGATCAACGCCGAAAAGGTCGCGGTCACCGGCAAGAAGCTCGACGACAAGAAGTACCATCGCGTCACCGGCTATGTCGGCCACCTGAAGACGCAGTCGCTGAAGCAGGTGCTGGCCGCCCACCCCGAGCGCGTCATCGAGATTGCGGTCAAGGGCATGCTGCCCAAGAACCCGCTCGGTCGCGCCATGTTCAAGAAGCTGAAGGTGTACAAGGGTGCCGAGCATCCGCACACCGCCCAGCAGCCCCTGCCGCTCGACATCTGATCAGGTTCATTCATGGCTAGCACCCAGTTCTACGGCACCGGCCGTCGCAAGTCCTCCACGGCGCGCGTTTTCCTGCGCCCGGGCAAGGGCGAAATCATCGTCAACAACCGTCCGCTCGACCAGTTCTTCGGCCGCGAGACCGCCTGCATGGTGGTCCGCCAGCCGCTGGAGCTCACGCAGTTGGGCGAAAAGTTCGACATCTACGCCACGGTCCTCGGCGGCGGTACCACCGGTCAGGCCGGCGCCATCCGCCTCGGCGTGTCGCGCGCCCTGGTCGAGTACGACGAGAACCTCAAGTCGCCGCTGCGCAAAGCCGGTTTCATGACCCGCGATGCGCGTGAGGTCGAGCGCAAGAAGGTCGGTCTTCACAAGGCCCGCCGCGCGACCCAGTACTCGAAGCGCTAGGCTCAGGAAGATTTCTGCGGGGGCGGCGAAAGCCGCGCCCGGTCCTGCCTTGTCGCGTCATCCGGGGGTTGATCGCGGCTTTCGCCGCTCCTGCAGTGGAGCACGGGGTCTTGATGGGCTCAGGACAAGACACGTAGTCTTTGTCCCCGGTCGGTACAACTCGGTATCGATTCCTGTTGGGGGATCGTCTAATGGTAGGACAGCGGACTCTGACTCCGCCAATCTAGGTTCGAATCCTAGTCCCCCAGCCACTCTTCCCGCCAAGGCCCGCCAAGCGCGGGCCTTGTCCTATGCGTCCGCCGAGGCCTGTGCAGGGGGACTGGGATTTGAACCGTAGAGGTTCGACGCGATCGCCTGGAGCGATCGCGAATTTCGCGGCGCAGCCGCGAAAGCCCGAAGGGCGAGTCTCAGGATGAGACGAGTAGCACTAGTCCCCCAGCCACTCTTCCCGCCAAGGCCCGCCAAGCGCGGGCCTTGTCCTATGCGTCCGCCGAGGCCTGTGCAGGGGGACTGGGATTTGAACCGTAGAGGTTCGACGCGATCGCCTGGAGCGATCGCGAATTTCGCGGCGCAGCCGCGAAAGCCCGAAGGGCGAGTCTCAGGATGAGACGAGTAGCACTAGTCCCCCAGCCACTCTTCCGACCAAGGCCCGCCACCCGCGGGCCTTGTCATTTCCGGTGCTCGAAGTCGATGCACCGAGACCGGGGTTCGACTCGTTCAATTCCCTGCACCCCTCGCTTCACCGCCGTTTGACGCTAAACTTCCACCCCTTCGGGGAGTTGAGGGATTTTGCGTCATGAGTATTGACGGCGGCGATCTGGCCAAATTGTATCCGTTGGACAGCATGCGCGAGGAGCACCTGCAGTACCTGGCGACGGAGGTGGCCCGTGCCGCGGGGCACGACAAGAGCGAGGTGTTGTTCTCGGCCGGCGATGAGGATGAAGACACGCTTTACGTGATCGAAGGGTCGGTACGCTGCGAGTATCCCGACGGTCGCATCAAGAGCCACGAAGGCGGCGCGCTGCAGGGGCGCTATGCGCTTGGCGACTCGCGTCCGCGGCGCTTCACGGCAGTGGTCGAGAGCAAGCGCGCCAAGGTCATCCGTTTCGACCGCCGGCACCTGGAAAAGATACTCACCTGGGACCAGCTGTCGCGAAGCGAAAACTTCCGGCACTACGATGGCTTGCCCGAAGCCAACCGCTGGGTGTTCCGCCTGCTCCAGTGCCGCGCCATGCACAAGCTGCCCTCGGCCAACATCGAACGCATGTTTCAGCGTTTCGAAGAGATCGACGTCAAGGAGGGGCAGGTGATGATGAAGGAGGGCGACAAGCCCGACTTCTTCTATGTCATCAAGGATGGCGTGGTGGCGGTATCGCGCGTGGTCGGCGGGACGCAGACCATCATTGCCAACCTGGGTCGCGGCGACAGCTTCGGCGAGGATGCCCTGCTTGCCAACACGGTTCGCAACGCCACCGTCACCGCGATCAAGCCGGGGCGCATGATGCGCCTCGCCAAGGCGGCCTTCGACGACGTGATGAAGCCGCCGGCGGTTGCCTGGCTGACGCCGGCCAAGGCCTCGATCATGGTGCGCCAGGGTGCCCAGGTGCTCGATGTGCGCATGCCCGAGGAGCACGCCCAGGGCGCCATCAAGAACGCGGTGAATGCGCCGCTGTACGTGCTCCGCGAAGAAGCGTCTGCCAAGCTCGACAAGAAGAAGAAGGTGGTTGTGTACTGCAACACCGGTGAGCGCAGCGCTGCCGCCGCATTCATCCTCAGCAAGATCGGCTTCGACGCCTACGCCCTGCAGGGCGGTCTGTCCTCACTGCTCAAGGTGATGGCTGCAGAATCCGGTGTCGCGGGTTGACGGTTTTGCTGCAGTCAATCCCGTGAGCGCACCTCACCGTTGACGATCACGATGTCCGCGGCGCGCCGTGCAAACAGGCCGACGGTGACCACCCCCGGAATCTGGTTGAGATCACGCTCCAGTGCCAGCGGGTCGACGATGCGCAGATTGTGGATGTCAAGAATCCAGTTGTCGTTGTCGGTGGTGACGCCATCGCGCCACACCGGCTGACCGCCTAGCTTCACGATTTCCCGCGCCACCAGGCTGCGCGCCATCGGAATGACTTCCACCGGCAGCGGAAAGCGGCCGAGGATGTCGACCTGCTTGGAGCTGTCGATGACGCAGACGAAGCGGGCACTGGCTTCGGCAATGATCTTCTCGCGGGTCAGCGCGGCGCCACCGCCCTTGATCAGGCGTCCGTGCGGGTCGCACTCGTCGGCGCCATCGACATACAGCGGAATCCCGCCCACCGCGTTGAGGTCGAGCACCGGGATGCCGTGCACCCTGAGCTTGGTGGTGCTGTCCTCGGAACTCGATACCGCGCCTTCGATGTCGTGCCGGCGCGCCGCCAGGGCGTCAATGAAGTGGGCGACGGTGGAACCGGTGCCGACGCCCACCACCATGCCGTCCTCGACGTAGTCCATGGCCCGCATGGCCGCCAGCTTCTTGAGTTCGTTCTGGTTCATCGCATCACTCCATGTCGAGAATGGTCTGCCACTGCGCCGCAGTGACGGGCATCACCGAAAGTCGGTTGCCGCGCCGGGTGAGCAGGAAATCCTCACCCAGGTCGTGGTGATCCCTGAGCTCGGTGAGTGAGATGGTGCGCTTGAGCTTGCGCCTGTAGCCCACGTCGACCAGGAACCAGCGCGGCGACTCCGGCGTGGCCTTGGGGTCCCAGTAGTCGCTTTCGGGTTCGAACTGGCTGGGGTCGGCATAGGCCTTGCCGGCCACGCGGGCGATGCCGACGATCCCCGGTACCTCGCAGTTGGAGTGGTAGAAGAAGACGCCGTCGCCCACCCTCATGTCGTCGCGCATGTAGTTGCGCGCCTGGTAGTTGCGCACGCCGCTCCATGGCTCCCTGCGGACGCGCTTGAGGTCGTCGATGGAGAAATCCTCGGGTTCGCTCTTCATCAGCCAGTAGTTCATTCGGGCTCGTATCCAGTGAGGCTCAGGCGCCGCGCGCCGCACGGCAATCGATCATTCCCGCATCGGTACAGGCGACGTCCAGGGGTACGTCCCAGTCGGCGGCGGGCACGGCGTCGCGCTGCTGGAACGCATAGCCGATCCCGACCAGCAGCGGCGCGGCGGCGTCCGCGGCGCGGCGGAATGCGAAGGTGCGGTCGTAGTAGCCGGCCCCGGAACCCAGTCGATTGCCGGAAACATCAAACGCCAGCAGCGGCAGAAGTACCAGGTTGATGGTTTCCGGCGCGATCTCCTCACCCTCGGACGGCTCAGGGATTCCGTAGCGGTTGGCGGTCAGCGGCTCGCCGCTGCGCCAGCTGCGAAAGCGCAGTCGCTGCCCCTCGTCGAGGACCGGCAGACAGTAGCGCTGGCCGCGGCGCAGTGCCTGGCCGACGACCTCGTGCAGCGGCAGCTCGCCGTCAACCGCCCAATAGCCGGCGACGCGTTCGGCATCAAGGAGCGGAGTGAAGTCATGCAGATGAGCGGCCACCACCTCGGCGGCACGCAGCCGGTCGGCGGCGGACAGGGTGCGGCGATAGGCGCGAAGCTGCCGGCGCAGGGCATTGCGATCGGTCACGGTGCGGTAGGCGCTTGGGCGGAGGATGCGGCACCCTCCGCAATGCCGGTGCGTACGAAACGACCTTGATCCCAGGGATCAGGTGGGAAAGCTCGCGGGCTCTTCAGGCTTTCCGCTCGTGGGCGGACTTGCGCACCGGAACCCGATATCGCTAACCCGGGGTCGTTAAATAGGGTCAAGGCAACATGTTTTGTACGCTATCGGACATCGCAGAGGACGCCTGCCAGGGATTGTATCAGCAGCATGCCGTGCGCGCCGGTCGGCGCGACGGATTCAGCGCGGCGGAGCCGTATCGAGGACGCCGTCGAGCTTGCCCTGCAGGCGTTCGAGCAGGTCTTCGACCGAAGTGCCAAGGCTGGCGGTGGACTGGCGCGCTTCGATCAGCTCGTGGGAGATGTTCAGCGCCGCCATGATTGCGATGCGATCCATGCCGGTCATGCTGCGGCTGGCGGTGCGGATCTCGCGCATCTTGCCGTCCAGATAGGCCGCCGCCTCCAGCAGGCGGGCCTTCTGGTCCGGCTCGCAGGCGATCAGGTAGTCGCGGTCGAGAATGCGGACGTTGATCGGGTCGCTCATCCGCTTTGCTCCATGGCCTTGAGGCGCGCGATCATGCCCTCGACGCGCGATCGCGCCGCTTCATTCTTGGCGAGCAGCTCGGCGCGCTCGCCCATCAGCGACTCCTGACTGACGCGCAGGCTGCGGTTTTCTTCCTGCAGACGGCGGCATAGATCGACCAGGCGCTCGACCTTGTCGACCACGTTGCGCAGCTGCAGATCTGTGGACGGACTCTCCCCCATGAGGAAAACTATAGGTAGGCCAAGCACTTCGGTCAATCATTGCTTGCAATGCCTCAAATGGGTTCCCGGGGTCGGCTGCGCTCGCGCCAGGTACCGCTGCAAACACGGCACGGCCCGGTCGCGTGCATGCAGGCCATCGGAACGGGGATCGGCCCCGGATATCCAGGTCGTGACCTCCTGCACGGGTGCCGACCGCTGCCGGGGTCCAGGATCGCAGCAGATCCACCCTTTTCGAGCTCGATTTCAGAACTCCTGCACCCTTTGCGTGTCATAACTCGCCTATGCGCCCGTCCCGGCTCCTGATCTGGGTCCTCTGTCTGCTGCCGCTCGTGGCGGCCCAGGCCGGCGTGCGCACCGAGCAGGCCGTGGCGAGCCTTCTTTCGGAGCGAAGCGCCCTGGTGGCGGGAGAGACCGCCTGGCTTGGCCTGCGCATCCAGCACGATCCGCACTGGCATACCTACTGGGTGAATCCCGGCGATTCCGGGCTCGCCACACGACTTGAGTGGCGGCTGCCGGAAGGCTTCAGTGCGGGCGAAGTGCTGTGGCCGCGACCGCAGCGTTTGTCGGCAGGACCCCTGACCAACTTCGGCTACGAAGGCGACTTGCTGCTGCCGGTGCCGGTCCAGGTGCCGGCGGGCCTCACGCCCGGCGCGCAGGTGACGATCGGGCTGCGCGCGGACTGGCTGATCTGCGAGGAGATCTGCATTCCCGACGGCGCCGACCTCGAAATCACGCTGCCGATGGCAGCCGCGGCGGCCCCCGACCCGCGCTGGCAACCGCTGTTCACTACCGCGAGAGCGCGCGCACCCGCGGTCTACCCCGGCAGCGTGCGCATGGAGTCCGGCGAGCACGATTTCAGCTTCACGCTGGCGGATGCGCCGACGGTGCTGAAGGCGGCGGGCGGGCGCGCCGAGCTGTTCCCGTTCCAAACCCAGCTCTTGACGAGCGAGCGCGGTGAGACCCGCGCCGAAGCGGGCACCCTGGAGTTCACCTACGCCCGCAGCGACTTCTTCGCCGGGCTGCCTGACACGATCGATCTGCTGGTGGCTGCCGGACCCGGCGCCGACGATCCGGCCTGGGTGGCGCGGGTGGTGCCGGGCGAGGCCGCGCCGGCTTCGGCATCGGCGCCGCTGCCCGCGCCGGCGCAGCCGGGCTTTGCGCTGGCAGTGCTGCTGGCCTTCCTCGGCGGCGTTCTGCTGAACCTGATGCCCTGCGTGTTCCCGGTGCTGTCGCTCAAGGCGCTGGGACTGGCCGAATCGGCAGCCGACGCCCCTGCGCTGCGCCGCCATGGCTGGTTCTACACCGCCGGTGTGCTGCTGAGCTTCGCGGTGCTGGCCGGACTGCTGCTGGCGCTGCGCGCCGGCGGTGAGGCCGCCGGCTGGGGCTTTCAGCTGCAGCAGCCCTGGTTCGTGGCCGCCATGGCCTGTTTCATCGTCCTGCTCGGCCTGAGCCTGTCCGGTGCTTTCACCCTCGGCGCCTCGCTGATGGGCCTGGGCCAGAAGCAGGTGGGGGCGGGCGGCGACCGCGGCGCCTTCATGACGGGCGTGTTGGCCTCCGTGGTGGCCAGTCCCTGCACCGCGCCGCTGATGGGCGTGGCGCTCGGCTACGCCGTCACCCTGCCGGCCCCGGCGGCGATGGCGATCTTCCTCGCGCTCGGCTTCGGCCTCGCCTTCCCGCTGCTCCTGATCAGCCTGGTCCCGGCGCTGTCGCGCTGGCTGCCCAGGCCCGGCCGCTGGATGGAAACGTTCAAGCAGGCCATGGCGTTCCCGCTTTACCTCACGGCGCTCTGGCTGCTGTGGGTGCTCGGCCGTCAGCTGGGGCTGGAACCGCTGATCGGCGTGATGGCTGGCATGCTCCTGTTCGCCTTCGCGCTCTGGCTGTGGCCGGGTCCGGCCAGCCTGGCGCCGACGACGCGGCGCCTTGTCGCGCTGGTCCTCGCCGTTCCGGCGCTGTGGCTGGTGCTGCCGCAGGGCGATGCGACCACGGCGCCGGCGACCGGCAGCGGCAACGCAACGCTTGCCTACGCGCCGGAGGCACTGGCCGCGCTGCGCGCCGAGGGCCGGCCGGTGCTGGTCAACATGACCGCCGACTGGTGCATCACCTGCAAGGTCAATGAGCATGCGGCACTCTCGGGCTCAGGCTTCCAGTCCGGCCTGGCTCAGCACGAGGTCGCCTACATGGTGGGCGACTGGACCCACAGCAACCCGGCCATCACCCACTACCTCGCAGAATTCGGCCGCAACGGCGTACCGCTGTATGTGCTCTACCCAAGCGGCAACGGCCCCCCCGAGGTCCTGCCGCAGATTCTGACCCCCGGACTGGTACGCGATGCGCTGGCGCGCGCCGCCGCCGGTCCATGAACCCCCAACCCGAGGAGACGTCCATGAAATCGAACCATCACGTCCTTGCGCTGGCCCTTGCGGCCGGCCTTCTGTTTTCGGGCCTCGCCGCCGGCAAGCCGGAAATCGGCCAGGCCGCGCCCGACTTCACCGTCACCGACTGGGA
>CAZGKE010000028.1:0-29280 GCA_964526035.1 uncultured Gammaproteobacteria bacterium
GACTGGAGGACGCTCTCGCAAATGGTTTCGGGGATAGCAAGTGACAGCGCCATGACAGATATTTCCCAAACTTGTGGGAGAAATCTATCACAGACGGGTCCGAAGTCAATGCTTTGCCTGGCCATCAAAGGCAAACGAATGCAAACCGGGTGCAGAAACCACCGGAAACGAGCACGAACGGCGGCGCTCGGCGTGGGACCGCAGCCATCAGGAACGGGAATCTTTCAGAGGCTTGGCCCCAGCCGTCAGGCTCGCGCAGGCCTGCGCGAGGGAGGCGGAGCCGTGTTGGCAGAAGTTCCTTGCGCCTCGGGGGGGCAGCTCAGAGCCTTGCCGGTACCGCGTCAAGCAGCGCGCGCGTATACGGATGCGCGGGCTGTCGGTAGATCTGAGTGGCGCTGCCCATTTCGACAATGCGCCCGGCCTGCATCACCGCCACGTGGTCGGCGATGAAGTCGATGACGCCGAGGTCGTGGGATATGAACAGGTAGCTGAGGCCAAGCTCGTCCTGCAGATCGAGCAGGAGATTCAGGATCTGCGCCTGTACGGAGACATCCAGTGCGGAGACCGACTCGTCACAGACGATGAAGTCTGGCTCCACCGCCAGTGCACGGGCAATACCTATCCGCTGACGCTGTCCGCCGGAAAACTCGTGCGGGTAGCGCAGCGCGTGCTCCGCATTCAAACCCACCTTCGCGAGGAGGGCTTCAATGCGCTGGAGACGCTGATTGCGATCGCCACCCAGGCCATGGACCTGCATCGGTTCCATGAGGATGGCGCCCACGGTCATACGTGGATCGAGGCTGGCATAGGGGTCCTGAAACACGATCTGCATGCGTCTGCGGATCGCCTTCATGCCGTCTTTGTCCAGGACAGAGACGTCCGTGCCGTCAAACAGAACCGTGCCCGACTCGGGCTCGACCAGACGCAGCAGGGACCGCCCCAGGGTGGTCTTGCCCGAGCCTGACTCGCCGACGACGCCGAGCGTCTGCCCGCGTCGCAGCACGAAGCTGGCGTCATCGACTGCCTTCAGCCGCTTCTTCGGCGGTCCGAACCAGCCACCGCCGCTCTCGTACACGGTGGTGAGCCCGCATACTTCGAGCAGCACCGGGGCCTCCGCCAGTGCCGCGCCATCCTTCTCCGCACGGGGCTCCAGCTGCACGGCGGGGACCACGCGCTCATTTCCTTCTTCGTCCATGTAGTCGCGCACCGTGAGCAGACGCGGCGGGTTGGCGCCGGGACGCGGGCGGCAGGCGATCAAACCGCGGGTATAGGGATGCCTCGCCTCGCGAAACAGGTCGGTTGTGGCGCCTTCCTCCACGCGTCGAGCGCGGTACATCACCACCACCTTCTGCGCCAGCTCTCCAATCACGCCGAGATCGTGGGTGATGAACAGCATGCCCATGCCGTAGCGCACCTGCAGCTCACCCATCAGCTCCAGCACCTGCTTCTGGATGGTGACGTCGAGGGCAGTGGTCGGCTCGTCGGCGATCAGGAGATCGGGCTCGCAGGCCATGGCCTGGGCGATCATCACGCGCTGGCGCTGACCGCCGGAAAGCTCGTGTGGATAGCTGTCGAGGCGTCGCCGTGGATCTTCAATGCCGACCTGGTCGAGCAGGTCGTGTGCGCGGTCGCGGGCGGCGCTGCGCGACAGACCCTCGTGGCGTCGCAATACCTCGGCAATCTGTTCGCCGACCGGGTACACCGGATTGAGGCTGGTCATCGGCTCCTGGAAGATCATGCCGATACGACGACCGCGGATGCGCTGCATGTCGCCTTCGGACAGCCTCATCAGATCCTTGCCGTCGAAGTGCATGGAGCCGCCGACGATGCGCCCTGGCGGCTCGGGAATCAGTCGCATGACCGACAAGGCTGTTACCGACTTGCCCGAACCTGACTCGCCGACCAGTCCCAGCGTGCGCCCGCGTTCGACGTCGAAATCGAGGTCGTCCACCGCGTGGACCACGCCGTCCTCGGTGTGGAAATCAACGGTCAGGCCGCGGACCCGCAGCAACGGTTGGGTTTCCTGCATGGCTCAGCGATCCTTGGGATCGAGTGCGTCGCGCAGGCCGTCACCGAGGAAGTTCAGGCAGAAAAGCGCGGTGGCGAGGAACACGCCGGGAAAGATCAGCGCCCAGGGCGCGAAGCTCATGTCCTGTGCCCCATCGTTGACCAGTGCGCCCCAGCTGGTGAAGGGTTCCTGGATGCCGAGCCCGAGGAAGCTGAGGAAGCTTTCGACGAGGATCACCTTGGGTACCGTGAGGGTGACGTAGACGACCACGATGCCGAGCAGATTGGGCACGATGTGGCGGAACAGGATGGCGGTTTCGGATACCCCCAGCGAGCGCGCAGCCTCGACGAACTCGCGTTGCTTCAGGCTCAGCGTCTGGCCGCGCACGATGCGTGCCATGTCCAGCCATATGTAGCTGCCGATGGCCACGAAGATCAGGATGAAGTGGCGCCCGAACACCACCATGAGAAGGATCACCAGGAACATGAAGGGCAGCGCGTAGAGCACGTCCACCGTGCGCATCATCAGGTTGTCGACACGACCCCCGGCGAAACCGGCCACGGCGCCCCAGGTCACGCCGATGAGCAGCGCCACGAAAGTGGCGACCAGCCCGACCAGCAGGCTGATGCGGCCGCCGACCAAGGAACGTGCGAACAGGTCACGGCCGATGGCGTCGGTGCCGAAAATGTGGCCGTTGGCTAGGCTCGGCGGTCCGGAGACGTAGTCCCAATCCGGTGTATCGAAGCTGTGCGGCGTGAGCATGGGTCCGAGGATGACCAGCAGGACCATGATGCCCAGCACGATGGCGGAGCCAAGCGCCGCGCGGTTGCGGCGCAGGCGGATCCAGGCGAGCTGCCAGAGGCTGCGGCTGGCGGGGGCGCTGTTTTCGAGCGTGGTCGTGGTCACCGGGCGGGTTCGCTGCGTGGAAGTTGAGGAGTTGCAGCCTCCGGGAGGGGGGAGCAGGGAGCAGGGAGCAGGCGATGGAAGCCGCGGAGGTCCGGCGGTCGCTTCAAATTGCCAGTCGCAATACGTGACTCGCGTCGGATAGGGATACGCAAAGTTCCGGGCATGCATGGCCTCGCCCCGCATGCGTTGACCCCCGCTCCCCAAAGCTCATCCATACCGAATCCTCGGATCCAGAATCGCGTACAGGACGTCCACGATCAGATTGAAAACCACGATCAGCACGCCGACGAAGATGACCACACCCATCACCAGGGTGTAGTCGCGATTGAGGGCGCCCTGAACGAAGTAGCGGCCCATACCGGGCAGACCGAAGATCTGCTCGATCACCACCGATCCGGTAATGATGGCCGCCGCCGCCGGGCCGAGATAACTCACCACCGGCAGCAGGGCAGGCCGCAGTGCGTGCTTGAGTAGCACCTTGTGTTCCGGCAGGCCCTTGGCGCGCGCCGTGCGGATGAAGTCCGAACGCAACGTTTCAACCATCGAGCCGCGCGTCAGCCGCGCGATGTAGGCGAGGTAGGGGAGCGACAGCGCGATGATCGGCAGGATCACGTGGCTTAGGGCGCCGCCTCCCCAGCCTCCCGCGGGCAGCCAACCCAGGGTGACGCCGAACAGCAGCACCAGCAGCGGAGCCACCACGAAATTGGGCACGGCGATGCCGACCATCGAGGAACCCATCAGCCATTGATCGAGCCGCGAGTTCTGCCGCCATGCGGCCACCGAGCCGACCAGGACGCCAAGCGTGAATGCCAGCACCAGCGCCGACGCACCGAGCCGCAGGCTGATCGGAAAGCCCTGCGCGATGAGCTCGTTCACGGTGAAGTCGCGGTACTGGAAGCTGGGCCCGAGGTCGCCCCTGGCGATGTCACCGAGGTAGCTCAGGTACTGCTGCCACAGGGGCTGGTCGAGGCGGTACTTGGCGTCGAGATTGGCCTGGATCTCCGGCGGCAGCACCTTGTCGCCATCGAACGGTCCACCCGGCGCCAGGCGGATCATGAAAAAGGCCAGAGTCAACAGAATGAACAGGGTGGGGATGGCGCCGAGCAGACGGCGCAGCACGTAGCGCGTCAGCATGTCGGGTGTCCCATGGTGGTCGTCAGTGGGTCTGCGCCCGAACAGCACAGGCTGCGATCGGCGTGACGACCGCCAGGCACCCGCGCGAAGCAGGTGGGCCAATGTCGCAGTGCAGGGGAAATCCTCGAACTCACGGGCGCCTCTCGTGCGTTTCGATCCACATCCAGCGCGTGGCGTGGTGATCCAGTGGATTCGGCTGCCATCCCTTCACCCAGGGCTTGACCAGTCGCTTGCTGGTGTATCCGTAGATGGAGGCGTGCGGCGATTCGTCGAGCATCAGCGCCTCGGCGCGCTCGAGAAGCCGGAATCGTTTGTCAGCATCGGCCTCGCGCGCCGCAGCGGCCAGCAGGCGATCATATTCCGCATTGCTCCACCCCGCGTCATTCTGCGCGCTTTCCGAACGGTTGATCTCCAGGAAGTTGTTGGGATCGAGATAGTCGCCGATCCAGCCAGCCCGATACACCTGGGTGACCATGCGCTGCCGGCGATTGGCCAGGAAAACACGGAACTCCTCGTTGAGCAGCCGCGCGCGGACGCCGAGCTTGTGTTGCCACATCCAGGCTATCGCCAGTGAAATTCGCTTGTGATCTTCGTGGGTGTTGTAGCGGATTTCCACCTCGAGCGGATTGTGCGGACCGTAGCCGGCCTCAGCCAGCAGCCGGCGAGCCTCGGCATCGCGCTGAGGCTGGCTCATTTCGACCCAGTCCGGACGCTGTGCCCGATATCCGGGTATTCCGGGCGGGACAAACCCGTAGGTGGCATTGCCGCGAATGCCCATGATGCGCTCAGTGATCAGCTCGCGCTCTATGGCCATGTTGAGTGCGCGGCGCACCCGAATGTCGTCAAGCGGCGGCCTTGAGGTGTTGAAGCCGAAGTAGTAGATGCCGAGATAGGGGGCGACCTGAATCTCATCCGGAAGCTCCCGATTGAGCGCAGCCAGCTGGGCGCTGGGGAGTTCGTACGTCCAGTCGAGCTGGTCGGTGCGGTAACGGGAAAGTTCCGCCGACAGGTTCTCGATGGGGTAGAAGGTGACCTCCTTGATGATGACATTGGCGGCGTCGTGGAAGTGCGGATTCTTCACCAGTTTCACGTGCGAGCCGACGACCGATTCGACGGCCATGTAGGCGCCGTTGCTGACCAGGTTGCCGACACGGCCATAGGCATCCCCATGCGCCTCGACACTCGGCGGGTGAACCGCATAGGCGGCGTTGTGCGCCAGCAGGCCCAAAAAGTAGGGCGTGGGCGCCTTCAGCTGGATTTGCAGCGTATGCGTGTCCACTGCGCGAACCGCGAGTGCCTCGGGTGGCTGTCGCCCCGCGATGACATCCTCGGCGTGTTTCAGCGGTGCCAGGACCAGTGAGTATTTGGATGCCGTGGCCGGATCGACCGAGCGTCGCAGACTGAACACCCAGTCGTCGGCGGTGACCGGATCGCCGTTGGACCAGCGCGCGTCTTGGCGCAGGTGGAAGGTATAGCTGAAGCCGTCCTCGCTGATCGTCCAGGATTCCGCGGCGCCTGGAATGATGCTGCCGTCCGGTGCTTCCGCGGTGAGACCTTCGAACAGGTCGCGTTGGACGTTGGCGGTGGCCACACCCTCGGTCTTGTGTGGATCGAGTCCCTCCGGTTGCGTGGCGTTGCCGCGGTGTATCACCTGCGACGCTGCCAGCCTCGAGGGTTCTGGCCGCTCGATACGCCCGCTCGGGTCGAGCGGCGCCGGCACGATGGGCGGTGCTGCCTCACGTTCGGCGCACGCGGCGAGGCCACCTGTCGCAGCGACAAGAGCGAGCACGGGGAGCCAACGGCGTGCACGTGCAATGCACTCGGGTCCTGAGGTCGCCA
This sequence comes from uncultured Gammaproteobacteria bacterium, assembly GCA_964526035.1. Lineage (GTDB taxonomy): Bacteria > Pseudomonadota > Gammaproteobacteria > Xanthomonadales > BPKI01 > DAOMOD01. The sequence goes on from CAZGKE010000028.1 coordinate 5,888, forward strand.
TTAGATCAGCCAGGGTGCATCGGAACAGACGCAGCGACTCGGAAGGGTGCGAATCATGGTGTGGCGTTGGTTCCCCGACACAGACAACGAACTACAAGCATAGCGCCTCGCTCAACGCATGAAGCGCTCAGGCTTCACGCTCGCCCCATGAACTCGCCGGTCTCGGTGCTGACGCGGATTCGCTCGCCGGTAACAACGTATTCCGGCACCTGCACGTCGATGCCGGTGTTGACCCGCGCCGGCTTGCTGCGCTTGGTGGCGCTGGAACCCTTGAGCTCAGGCGCCGTGTCGACCACCTCCAGGACCACCGATTGCGGCATCAGCAGGCCGATCGGCTGCTCGTCGATGATCTGCACGAAGCAGCCCTCGATGGCCTCGGTGATGTAGCCCGAAAATTCGCCGATGACGTCGGGCGAGAGCAGGTAAGGCGTGTAGTCCTCGCTGTCGAGGAACACGTAGTCGTCGCCGTCCATGTAGGAGAAATTTGCCTGCCGGCGGGCAAGATCGACTTCCTTCAGTTCGTCATCGGAACGCAGACTGAGGTCGTACTTCGATCCGCCCGGTACGCTGTAGAGGGTGAACCGGAATGTGACGTTGCCACCGCGCGCAGTCGGCGAACTGCGTTCCACGGCGCGTACCTGGTAGACCTTGCCGTCGTGCTCGACGACGAAACCGCGTTTGATGTCCGAGGCTTTCATGGAAGTCGATGGCTGGAAATGCTGAGGAAAGGTGGAGGTGGTAGCCCGGTGGAACCTGCGGTTCAGTAGCCAGTTCCAGTAGCCGGGGAAAGCTTGCAAGAGCGGTTCTGCGAGGCGACTGGGAGTGCCCGTCCTTCGCACAATGTCGTCCGGCACCGATGCGCCGGCTGTTCTGGAACTGGCTACTGGCGACTGGCCCCTTGGCTCCATTCTACTTCGGCGCCAGCCGCACTGCGCCATCCACCCTGATCACGCTGCCGTTCATGTAGCGGTTCTGCAGGATGAAGGCGACGGCGTCCGCGAACTCCTCGACGGTGCCGAGACGCGAAGGGTAGGGCACCTGGGCGCACAGGGACTGATAGACCTGCTCGGGCATGCCGTCGACCATGGGTGTATGGAAAACGCCGGGTGCGATGGTCATCACCCGTACGCCGATGCGCGCAAACTCCCGCGCCATCGGCAGGGTCATGCCAATCACGCCGCCCTTGGAAGCTGCATAGGCGGCCTGGCCAATCTGGCCTTCGTACGCGGCGATCGAAGCGGTGTTGACGATGACTCCGCGCTCACCATCCTCACCCGGTTCATTCTGCTGCATAAGAGCCGCGGCTGCTTTGGCGACATTGAAGCTGCCCACCAGATTGATACGCACGGTCGACTCGAAGCGTCCCAGCGGAAGCGGCCCTTCCTTGCCGAGCACGCGTCCACTGCCAAGCACCCCGGCGCAGCTGACCACGCAGTTGAGGCCCTGCATTGCCGCCTGCGCCTCGGCCATTGCCGACGTCGCGCCGTCTTCATCGGTGACATCCAGACGCCGGTAGGTGGCGGCCTCACCCAGCTCCGCGACCGCCGCGGCTCCTTTTTCGTCGTCGATATCAAACAGGGCCACCCGTGCGCCTTGCGCGACCAGAAGCCGGGCTACACCAAGGCCGAGTCCCGAAACGCCGCCGGTGATGACGGCCTTGACCGTTGAAAGCTGCATGAATATCGATCCTGCGTTCGGAAAGGCGCGGATTGTAGCGAGAGCGGCTGACCCGGCCTACAGGTCGAGCAGGTAGAAGGCGTTGCAGGAGTAGTGCCCGGTCTGGCCCATCGGTGCCTGCAGACGCCTGAAGCCCGAGCGTACATAGAGCTTCTGCGCGGCCTCCATGCCCGCCAGGGTTTCCAGATAGCAGGCGCGGAATCCCATTTCGCGCGCGCTTTCAAGGCAGCGATTGAGCAGGATAGCGCCGACACCCAGTCCGCGAGCCTCCGGGAGGAAGTACATCTTGCGCAGCTCGCAGACATCCTCCGGTCCACCTTCCAGCGGCGCGACACCGCCGCCGCCCACAACGCCGCCATCGATTTCGACCACGAAGTAGGCCGAGCGTGGGCGGCGATAGGCCGTCGACATCGCATCGACCTCGGCATCATGGATGGCGAACCCTGGGCCGTCGGCACCGAACTCCGTCATGACTGTACGAATGATGGCGGCAACGGCGGGATCATCCTCGACCTGAACGGGCCGAATGTGAGGCATTGCGTTTCGAGCCACGTCGATCACACCCGCGTCCGCCTCTGCTGGCGCTCGATCAGGTACTGCACCAGGCGCGTGCCTTCCAGAGGCTTGCTGAACATGAAGCCCTGGCCCTCGCGTACACCGTGGCGCAACAGAAAGGAGCGCTGCGCGTCGGTTTCGACACCTTCGGCAATGATGCTCAAACCGAGGCTGTGGGCCACCCCGATGATGGCCTGGCAGATGGCGACGTCGCCGGTCTCGAAGGGGACACCCTGCATGAAGCGGTGGCTGATCTTCAATCCCTGGATCGGGAGGCGGCGCAGATAGTCGAGTGCGCTGTAGCCCTCGCCGAAGTCGTCGATGGTGATCGTGACACCCAGGTTGCGCAGCGTGCGCAGGACCTGTGCAGTGTCCGGAGCGTCATCGACCAGCACGCGTTCGGTGATCTCGAGCTCCAGATCGCTACCCTTGAGCCCATTGTCGGCAAGACTTTGCGACACCACGGCCGGCAGGTTCTCGCCGAGGATCTGGCGAAACGAAAGGTTCACCGCGAGACGCGGCAGCAGCAGTCCTTCGCGGCGCCACAGAGCCAGGTTTCTGCAGGACTCCGCGATCACCCAGGCCCCGATACGGACGATGTCGCCGGTGTTTTCGGCGTGCTGGATGAAGCGGTCGGGCGGGAGTTCGCCGAGTATCCGGCTGCGCCAGCGCAACAGCACCTCAGCCCCGACCACCTTGCCGCTGGCGAGTTCCACCTGCGGCTGGTAGACCAGACGGAATTCTTCCTGGTCGAGCGCCCGACGCAGGTGCGCCTCGATCAACAGGCGTTCGGAAACGTCTCGCGCGAGAGCCGACGTGAACGGCTGCCAGGTGTTGCGACCGCGTCGCTTGGCCTCGTACATGGCGGTATCGGCGCAGGTGATCAGCTCCTGCGCATTGCTGCCGTCGGTAGGACAGCGAGCGAGTCCGACGGAAACCGTGATGGAGAAATCCTCGGCAGCGTAGGAGAACGGGCGGGTGAACGCGTTGGCGATGCGCTCGGCGAGTTTTTCAGCGCGGCGCCCGCTGCCGTCGCCAGGCACCAGAACCAGGAATTCGTCACCGCCGAAGCGCGCCACTTCACCGTCACCTGCGGCGGCCTGGCGCAGACGCTCGGCTGCGGACGCGAGCAGGTTGTCGCCGGTCTGGTGACCAAGGAGGTCGTTGATGATCTTGAAACGGTCGAGGTCGACATAGAGAACCGAAGGCCCTCTGCCAGCCGGCGCGGAACGGATGGCATCGTCGAGGCGCTGCAGGATGGCGTCCCGATTGAGCAGGCCGGTCAGATTGTCCGTGGATGCCTGGTGGCTCAGGGATTCCTCGCGAAGCTTTCGTTCGGTGATGTCCTGCAGGGTGCCGGCCACACGGTAGGCCTCCTCGCCGAGACTCAGCGCCTGACCGATGAGGCGAACCCAGCGCATGCGCTGACGGCCGGCTATCAGGCGGCATTCAATGTCAATGGATCCGAGTTCTTCGAGCGCGCGGTGCAGGGCGGATCGCAGATTGTCTGCATCCCCTTCGGAAAACAGCGCCAGAAACCCGTCCAGGCGCATGTCCTGCTGGACTTCGAGCTCGTGCATTTCGAACAGTTCGCGGGTCCAGTACACCCGGTCGTTGCCGGGAATCCATTCCCATCCACCGATGCGTGCGAGCTTCTGTGCCTGTCCGAACAGCTCGCTGTCGCGCTTGAGCGCGGTGACGTCGCTGAACATCGAGATGACCTGGAACGGGCGCGGCTCACCGTCGCGGAACTGCGGAACGGCGGTCACACTGAGCCAGGCATAGCGGTTGCTTCCGCGATGGAAAATGCCGATGACCGTGCTGACGACGGTGCGGCCTTCGTGTCCGGCGCGCACGCCGGGAAGATCACGGTAGGCCATCGGTCGGCCGTTTTCATCGATCACATGCCAGCGATCGGAGCGTTCGCGCAGTTCCAGAAGCGACTTTTCGTCGATTCCAAGCATCCGACAGGCTGCGGGGTTGGTTGACACCACCCTGCCGCGCTCATCCTGCACGATGATGCCCTTGTCCATGCTCTGCAGGAGCGCTTCGTAGCGCAGTTCCGACGCGCGCAGCTCATCCTCGATGGTCTGCTTGTCGGTGATGTCGCGCGCTACGGCAATGACTCGCTTTTCGCCGTCTTCGAGATAGGTGCGCGAGTTCACCTCGGCGCGGAAGGACGAGCCGTCACTGCGCAGGTTGACGGTTTCGTCGCGTACCGTTTGCCCCAACGGCGCGCGTTGCCAGAACTCGCGAAGGCTTTCCAGATCGCGCGATGGGCTGATGTCGCTGAGGCTCAACTCGCACAGCGCGCTGCGGCTGTAGCCAAGCGACTGGCAGGCAGCCGCGTTGACATCGAGAATGTGACCCTGCTCGTCGAGCACGGTCACCGCGTCAGGCACGGATTCGATCAGGCTGCGGTGGCGACGCTCCAGCACGGCGGCATCGTGCATCAGGTTCCGTACGGACTCGATGGTACGGTCGAGCAGGCCGACCTGCTCACCGGATGGCGGCAGCGAAGCACGCAGCGCCTTGAGCTGGCTCAACATGGCCGCACACTGGTCGGCCAGTTGATCGAGCGAGGCGCGGCGCTCCTGGTCTTCGTCGCTGGTTGCAGGGTGCAGCGCCACGGGCGCAGTGCTCAAGGCGTTCCGGTTCAAGCCGGAAAGCCGTTGAGTGGCCGTTGAATTGCTGCAACCGGAGTGATCGCCGCCATGAAAGTCCCCCCAGACCCAATTCCGAAGGATAGCATCGACACGCAACCGCAATCAGCCCCTTGCACGCCCGACGCGACTGCCGGTGTCGCGACCAAGCGCTCGGGAGATCCACACGCCGGTTGCCACCAGCGCGTCCAGATCGACGCCATCATCCAGTCCCAGCCCCTGTAGCAGGTAGACAACATCCTCGGTGGCCACGTTGCCGCTGGCGCCCGGCGCATAGGGACAGCCGCCCAACCCGGCGACCGAGGCATCGACCACGCGTACGCCAGCCTCCACGCAGGTGAGTACGTTGGCCAGCGCCTGGCCATAGGTGTCGTGGAAGTGCACCGCAAGTGCACTCATCGGCACCTCGGCGGCGACCGCAAGGAGCATCGCTCTTGCCTTGTGTGCCGTACCTACACCGATGGTATCGCCCAGCGATATCTCCTCGCAGCCCAACTGGTGTAGACGGGCGGACACGCGAACCACATCGGCAATCGGCACCTCGCCCTGGTAAGGGCAACCGAGCACGGTCGATACATAGCCACGCACGCGCACGCCGTCTGCACGGGCGCGCTCGATCACCGGCACGAAGCGTTCGATCGATTCGTCGATGCCGGCGTTGATGTTCTTGCGGTTGAATGCTTCGCTGGCGGCGCTGAACACGGCGATTTCCTCGACCCCGACAGCGCGCGCTCTTTCGTAACCCTTTTCGTTTGGTACCAGTACCGGGTAGGCGACGCCCTCACGCCGACGGATACCGGCAAACACCTCGGCGGCGTCAGCCAGCTGCGGTACCCACTGCGGGCTGACGAAGCTGGTGGCCTCGACGTGGCGAAGCCCGCTCGCGGCGAGACGCTCGATGAGTTCGATCTTGACCGTCGCCGGCACGAGCGTCTTTTCGTTTTGCAGGCCGTCGCGCGGACCGACCTCGACGATTCGCACCGACTCCCTCATGGCGGTGTCGGATCAAGGTCCGGGATCGCGTCGATACGGCGCAGCTGCAGCGCAGTATCGCGTTCGAAAGGCGTGTGTTCGCGCAACAGTTTCTCGAGGTTTTCAGGGGTCTCGGTCACTTCGACCAGGAGGTCGGAGTCCTTGCGCAGGCGGCCCTTGATGTCGCCGTCGATGATCCGGTGGGCAATCCAGGTGTGGTTCGGGTGGGCCAACAGAAGCTGCTCCTCGTTTACGGAGTAGCGCATCCCGAAATAGCCATCGGACCGCGGGGCATCGTCGGGCGCCTCGAGAAGCACCCAGACATCGGTGACAGGCACGAACAGATACTCACCGGCAATGGCGACGCGCGTGTCCACGCGCTGCCAGGCCCCGTTCATGAGGAGCTGGAGCGTCGCGCCGCAGTTCTCCGTCACTTTTGCATAGAAGTCCGGATCGCCCTTGGCGCTTTCGCCCTGCCAGGCGCCGACGATGTCAGTCGGGCAACTTTCCCCGGCGCCGGGAAGGACATGCTCGAACACGGTGACCTGGCACCCGCCAAGCAGCATGGTTGCGAACAGAATCAGAACACGCATTCATTTCACCTCGCTGGCCAGGCTTACAAGGACACTGTCGGCGTCGACGAATTCGCCCTCGACAACGTCAAGGGACTCGATCCGGCCGACACGCGGTGCGCGCAGAGTGATTTCCATTTTCATTGCCTCCATCACCAGCAGCGGCTGGTCCTCCTCGACATTGTCTCCCGCAGCGACCCGCAGCGAAATGATGCGGCCTGGCATGGGCGCGCGCAGACGATCATCGCCGGCCGTGTTCTCGCCCTCGAAGGCGAAAGGCGGGTCGCTGTGCAGCAGGTGTCGGCGGCCGTCCACGTGAACGTAAAGGTCATCGGAATCGCGAAGACAGCCCACCCGTATTCCGCGACCGTCGAAGCGCATATGCAGCCAGCCGTCGCCATCGTGGCGGGCGCCCTCCACCTGGTGCACTGCGCTGCCCTCTGCATCGCCGATACGATAGTCGCCATCATCGCCCCATGCAGCAAAGTCGCGACGCCGGTCGCCACACAGCAGGCGCAGCAAACGTCGCCCGGGATGGCCAACCCGCCAGGCATCTGCCCTGGCCCATGGGGAATGGGGGTCCGTCGTGGTCGCGCGGCTGTCTGCTTCCTGGTCGAGCAGCAGGTGCGCCGCCGCGGCAATCCACGCGGATTCGGGCACCTCGGCATCGTCGAGCACCTGGTCGAGATGGCGATCCAGCCAGCTGGTATCGATGCGACCCTCGCGAACCACTGGATGGTCGAGCAGGGCCAGAAGGAAGGCGATGTTGCTGCTCGGTCCGCACACGAGCGTAGCGGCCAGTGCCGAGCGCATCCGCGCCAGGGCCTCGTCGCGATTGGCGCCGTGCACGATCAGCTTGGCGATCATCGGGTCATAGTGGATGCTGACTGTGTCTCCTTCGGCAACGCCGCTGTCGATTCGCACCTGTCCACTGGCTGCAGGAAACCTCAGACGATCGATTCGCCCCGAGCCCGGCAGGAATCCGCGTGCCGGGTCTTCGGCATACATGCGCACCTCAAGCGCGTGGCCGGATGACCGCACCTGGTCCTGCGACCAGGGCAAGGATTCGCCGGCGGCAATCCGGATCTGCCACTCGACCAGATCGATGCCGAGCACCATTTCGGTGACCGGATGCTCCACCTGCAGGCGCGTGTTCATCTCCATGAAGAAGAACTCGCCGCTCTTGTCCACGATGAACTCGACGGTGCCGGCGCCGACGTAGTTGACGGCCTTGGCCGCCGCCACGGCAGCCGTGCCCATCGCGTTGCGGCGTTCGGCGGTCATGCCGGGGGCTGGGGATTCCTCGATGATCTTCTGGTAGCGACGCTGCGCCGAGCAGTCGCGCTCGTTGAGGTGGATGAGACCGCCATGGCGATCGCCGAACACCTGGATTTCGATATGGCGCGGCTCTTCCAGGTAGCGCTCGAGGATCACCCGGCTGTCGCCGAAAGCGCTCTGCGCCTCACGCTGCGCCGAAGCCAGCGCCTCCGGGAATTCGTTGGCATCGCGGACGATGCGCATGCCCTTGCCGCCGCCGCCGGCAGCGGCCTTGACCATCAACGGGAAGCCGATGTTCCCGGCCTTCCCGGCAAGCACCGCCGGATCCTGGTCAGCATCGTGATAGCCCGGAACCACCGGCACGCCGTGCTCCTGCATCAACGCCTTGGCTGCTGCCTTGGAGCCCATGCGCTCCATGCTTTCCGGATCGGGACCGATGAATACCAGCCCTGCGTCCCGCACCGCGCGGGCGAAAGCCGGGTTCTCGGAGAGAAACCCGTAGCCGGGATGGACGGCCTGTGCGCCCGAGCGCTTCGCCGCGTCGAGTATGGCGTCGATTCGAAGATAGCTGTCCGCGGGCCGCGCGCCACCCACCGGCAGCGCCAGGTCGGCCTCGCGCACGTGCAGCGCCCCGGCATCCGCCTCCGAATACACCGCCACGGTGCCGATGCCGAGGCGTCGACAGGTTCGAATCACCCTGCAGGCGATCTCACCGCGGTTGGCGATCAGGATGCGGTTGAACACGGTGCGGCCTCGCTGCTTGCGGGAGGCGGGGATTATAGGGCTTGAGCCTCTGGAGCCACGTGGGCAGGACGCATTCGAGCGCTAAGGGCAGCCCGGATGCAGCGCAGCGGAATCCGGGAGGGCCTTTCAACGGAGCAGGGAAATCCTGGATTGCGCTGCGCTGCATCCAGGCTACGACGCTGTTCGCTGACTGCCGACCGCTGATGACCGGCCTTACTTCATCCGGTAGGTAATCCGCCCCTTGCTCAGATCGTAGGGCGTCATCTCCACCTTCACCTTGTCCCCGGTGAGAATGCGGATGTAGTGCTTGCGCATGCGGCCGGAGATATGGGCGATCAGGACATGATCGTTCTCAAGCTTTACGCGGAACATGGTATTGGGCAGGGTCTCGATGACCGTGCCTTCCATTTCTATTGAGTCGTCTTTCGACATTCGATTTCGGGTGCTCGCTTGGACAGTGCGGATTTCGGCGCGGGATTGTGCCATGCGGCGGCACAAAACAGTAGCGGCAGGGCCAGGCGGGTTCAGCCTGGGTTGTCGCGAGGCAATTGACATCGATCAAGCCGGCAGACGGCGCAGACGTTAGGCTGTTGCAGGAGGATTGTAGCCAAAAGGTCCAAGACTTCTGTTCTGCGGATGCACTGTCTTCACGCACAGATTGGTTCGAAGGGTCATTGAGGAGGATTCATGAAGTTGGGTTGGCTTGGTGGGTTGTTGATGTTCGTGATGCTCGGCGCGGCCGGCGCCGAGTCCGGCTGGCAATCCCACGAGGCCGTCGCCGGCTGTACCGGCTGCCACGACGGCAGCGACGGCGATCACGTGCTGGCCATCCTGGAAACGCCGCACGCAGCCATGGCGGATTCGCGTACGCCTTTTGCGAGAAGCGGCTGCGCGGGCTGCCACGGCGACAGCTTCAATCACATGCGCAGACCAGCACAGGCGCCCGATCAGGTGTTCCGCCGCGACGGTCCGACGCCGCTGGCTGCGCAGAACCAGCTTTGCCTCGACTGTCACCGCAACACCTTGCCGCACTGGCAGGGCAGTGCCCACGAGCGCACCGACATGCTGTGCGGTGACTGCCACCGAATGCATGCGCTGCAAGATCCCGTCCTGTCGAAGCAGAGCGAGGCTCAGGCCTGTGCCGGCTGCCACGCCGAGCAGCGCGCGCAGATGCTGCGGCCCTTCAACCACCCGGTGCTGGAGGGCCGCATGGCCTGCAGCGACTGTCACGCAGCGCACGGCAGCGCCGGTCCGGCTTCGTTGACCCAGCGCAACACCAACGAGACCTGCTTTACCTGCCACGCGGAAATTCGCGGACCGTTCCTGTGGGAACATGCGCCGGTACGCGAGGACTGCGGGCACTGTCACCAGCCGCACGGTTCGGTGCATCCCGGCATGCTGGTCAGTCGTGGCCCTTGGCTGTGTCAGCAGTGCCACATGGCGCAGTTTCATCCCGGTACGGCACTCAGCGGAACTGGCCTCGGCGGCGACAGCCTGCCTTCAGGCTCATCGTCGATGCTGGGGCAGAACTGTATGAACTGCCATCCGGCGGTGCATGGCAGCAACCATCCCTCCGGCGCGGGGTTCACGCGATGAGCGGCCATGCGATACCCGTGTTGTTCGCGCTGCTTGCGGCATCCGCGCCGGTGCAGGTCAGTGCCGCGTCTGCGCAGGGCGGTACGGTCGACGTCGGTCTGTCCTGGCTTGGTGACGACGCCTGGCGCTTCGGCCGCTACAGCGGCGTCGACCGGGAGGGCGTTTACGCCGTGCTGGACCTGGACTGGCGCTGGCGTGATCCGCTGCATTCCACGGAGTCGCGCTTCTGTCGCATCGAGGCGGTGGATCTCGGCCTGGATTCGCGGCAGATTCATGCCGGCTTCGGTCGCCAGGGCGTGTGGCGGGCGAACGTCGAGTTCGCCCAGCAGCCTGCGCGTCGCGATGGCATCAGTACTACGGTGATGCGCGGTGCAGGCGGTGCCGACCTGTCGCTGCCGGCGGGCTGGGTGCCGGGTGCGACCACCGCGCCTATGAGCGCACTGCTGCCGAGCCTGGTGCCTGTCGAACTGCGCAGCGAACGCCGGCGCCTGGCCTTCGGGCTCGAAGGCATCCTCTCCGAGCGTTGGGAGTTCGCTGCGCGGGCCGCGCGCGAGCGCAAGGACGGGCTGCGCCCGTACGCCGGCGTGATCGGCGCCACCGGTGGCAATTCACGCGCCGTGTTCCTGCCCGAGCCGATCGACTACGAAACCCGCGAGATCGAACTGCTTGCGCGCTACAGCGCGCCACGCCAGCAGTACCAGGCACGCTACTTCGTGTCCCGTTTCGAGAACGCGAACCCCGCATTGACCTGGCAGAACCCGTTCGCCGGCGTTGGCGGACTGAATCCAGCCGCCTCGTTCCCGGGAAGCTTCGGACGCGTCGCCCTTCCACCCGACAACCGCTTCCATCAGGTCAGCCTGACCGGCGGCTGGGCGCTGTCGGAGCAAACCCGGCTGACCGCCGACGTGGCCTTCGGGCAGATGCGCCAGAACGCCGATCTGCTGGCCTACACCGTCAACCCGGTGCTTGCCGACACCATCACCGAGCCACTGCCACGCGCCAGCCTGGACGGTCGCATCGACACCACGGCAGTGGTCCTGCGCGCCACCTCGCGCCGCGGTCAACGCTTCAGCTGGACCGCAAGCTATCGCTACGACGATCGCGACAACGCGACCGCGCGCGATGCCTGGGTCTACATTCCGGGCGATTCCTTGCCGCAGGATGCCAGCGAGAGCAGCTCGCGGCGCCGCTTCAACCTCCCGGTGAGCTACCGCGACCAGCGGGCGCGCCTCGATCTCGGCTGGCGCTTCGACAGCGCCACGCGCCTTGATGCCCATGCCGAGCTGCGTGAGGAGCGACGCACCTACGCCGAGCGCCATCGTGCCGAGGAAGGCACCCTCGGCGCTGCCTTGCAGCGACGCTTCTCGACGCGCGTCACCGCCGCGGTGCGGGTTTCGCGGAGCGAGCGCGATGGCAGCACCTATGTCGGCAATGCGCCGTTCCTGAGCACCTATGCGCCCGCCTACACCGCCACCGTGGCCGGTGAGTTCGAGAACGTTCCCGACCTGCGACGTTTCAACCTGGCCGATCGCACCCGCGATCGCGCGGGCGCCACGCTGGTGTTCGCCGCCAGCGACAGGCTCAACATCAGCTTCGGCAGTGCCCTCACGCGCGATGATTACCGACGCTCCGAGATCGGCCTGACCGATGCGCGTATGCGCGCACACACGCTGGAGGCCAGCTACGTCTGGTCAACCGCATTGAACGGCTATGGCTTCTATGCCCGCGAGGCGTTGGACTTCGCGCAGGACGGGCAATCAATCCGCGGTGGTGCCAATCGTCTGGTGGATCTGGCCGATGCCGGTCGCCTGTGGTCGGTGCAGCAGGCCGAGCGCGTGGACACTCTGGGTGGTGGTCTGGTGTGGCAGGACCCCGGGCGACGCTGGCGGATCGGCCTGGACTACGCGCTGGCGCTGTCTGCCACCGGCATCGATGTCGCCACTGGAAGCGCACTTACGTCCGCGCCATTGCCGCCACTCAAGACGCGCCTGCACTCGGCCAGCCTGCGCCTGCAGCGCGAGATCACCCCGGCGCTGGCCCTGCGCGCAAGCCTTCGCGCCGACCGCTATCGAGCCTCGGACTGGGCCATGGACGGTGTGCCCGCCAACCAGCTGGCGAACGTGATCCTGTTCGGCAGCGATGACCCCGACTATCGGGTTACCCTGTTGACGGTCTCCATGCAATACAGATTCTGAGCATTCCGTGACGCGATCTTCCGGCCCCTGGCTGTTCGTATACCTGGTTCTTGTTTTCGTGCCGCTTCTGGTGCTGCTCACCGGCACGCTGCCGCGGGGCGGCGGCTACTGGTGGGACTTCTCGATGATGCTGGGCTACGCCGGCCTGTCGATGATGGGCGTGCAGTTCGCCCTCACGGCGCGCTTCCGCCGCGCCACTGCGCCTTTCGGCATCGACCTGATCTACTACTTTCATCGCTATCTGGCGGTCATCGGGTTCCTCCTGATCCTTGCCCATGTGGCGATCGTGGTGCTGGCCTTTCCGCAGGCCGGTGGTGGTCTCGACCCGCGCACGGCGCCCTGGTTCATGACTGCGGGTCGCGTCGCCGTGGTCCTTTATGCGCTGGTCATCGTCACCTCGCTGTGGCGCAAGCCGCTGCGCATTGAATACGACGCCTGGCGCCTGTGGCACGGCCTGCTGTCGACCGTTGCCCTGCTTCTGTCGGTGGCGCACGTAGTGGGCTCCGCGCACTTTCTCAACGAGCCGCTGAAGCGGTGGGTGTGGATCGCCCTGGCGCTGTTCTGGATTCTTCTCATTCTGTACGTGCGACTGCTTCGTCCGTGGCTGTCGCTGCGCACGCCCTGGCGGGTCAGCGAAGTGCGCAAGGAGGCGGGTCGCACCTGGACCCTGGCAGTAGAGCCGGACGGTCATGACGGCATGGATTTCCACCCGGGCCAGTTTGCCTGGCTCAGTCTGGGTCGTTCGCCGTTTGCACTGAAGGAACATCCGTTCTCGATTGCCTCGGCGCCGGGCAGCAAGCGCCTGGAGTTCGCCATCAAGGAGCTCGGCGATTTCACCAGCACCATCGGGCAGACCCCGCTGGGGCAGGTGGCCTATGTCGATGGCCCCTATGGCAACTTCAGCATCGACCGTCATCCGTCTGCAGCGGGCTTCGTGTTCATTGCCGGCGGCGTCGGCGCGGCGCCGGTGATGAGCATGCTCCGCACCCTGGCTGCGCGCGGCGACACCCGCCGGAGCGTTTTCTTCTACGGCAACCGGGTGATGGAGATTGCAGCGTTTCACGACGAGCTTGATGCCCTGGCCGAACGCATCGATCTCCAGGTGGTGCACGTCATCGGCGAACCGGATGCCCACTGGCAGGGCGAGCGCGGCTACGTCGATCGGGCAGTGCTCGGGCGCCACCTGCCTGCCAATCGCGCCGAACTGGAGTATTTCGTGTGCGGTCCCACACCGATGATCCGCCTGGCCGAGCGTAGTCTGCACGCACTGGGGGTTCCGCTGGCCAAGGTACACTCGGAAATATTCGATCTGGCGTGAGGTCCGCCAGCGGTCCGTTTTCAACACGGCGCCGGCGCACGTCGATCGCGAATCAGTCGCACCCATTCGAGCGAAGGAGGATTCAGCATGCGGGAACTTTGGGCAAGACGACTCGCCATCGTCACCGGAGTGGTGGTCGTGGCGCTGTCGGCATTGATGGCGACGCGCTTCGAAGCCGCTGCCGGGGAAGACGCATCGGCGGAGGCAGTCGCGGCGGTCGAGTCGGTTGATCCGGCTCTGGTGGCACGTGGCGCTGAAGTCTATGAAGCGGAAGGATGCTCCGGTTGCCACGCCATCGCAGGGGAGGGCAATCCACGCAATCCGCTGGATGGCGTCGGTGCACGTCTTGGTCCGGAAGAGCTGCTGCACTGGACCACCGGCGCCCCTGAAGTGGCGGAGCACATGGCAGGACGAACGGCCATGATGAAGCAGGGCTATGCCGAACTCGCTCCGGCCGATCTCCAGGCGTTGATCGCCTATCTGGGAACCCTGAGGCCCTGACCCGGCTTTGATCGATCAGGATCCACCGCCCCAATGATTCTTGACCAGGGTCTGCTTTTCGCGATTCTTGCCGCGACGGTGGCCTTGTTCCTGTGGGGGCGTTGGCGCCACGACATGGTGGCGGCCGCGTCGCTGCTGGCCTGTGTGGCGGCAGGCCTGGTTCCGTTTGCCGACGCCTTCGCAGGCTTCGGTCATCCGGCAGTGATCACGGTGGCCTGCGTACTGGTGCTCAGCCAGGCCCTGCAGAACACCGGTGCCGTCGACGCGCTGGCGCGCCGTGTCATGCCGGCCAAGGCCGGACCGACCTTGAGCATCGCCGCAATCACTGGACTGGCGGCGGTGCTTTCGGCATTCATGAACAACGTCGGCGCGCTGGCGCTGCTGATGCCGGTGGCGATCCAGATGGCCAACCGCCTGGAGTTGCCGCCGGGCAGGGTGCTGATGCCGCTGGCCTTCGGTTCCATTCTCGGCGGCATGACCACGCTGATCGGCACGCCGCCGAACCTGATTGTTTCTGGCTTCCGCGCCGAGACCGGCGCCGGCAGCTTTTCCATGTTCGACTACGCCCCGGTCGGGCTGGTCGTGGCTGGCGTCGGCGTGCTGTTTGTCGTCCTGGTTGGCTGGCACCTGGTGCCGGCCCGCAAGCGCGCCGGTGCCGATTCATTCGAGACCGGCGCCTATCTCACCGAAGTGCGGGTGCCAGACGGCAGCAAGTCGGTCGGCTTGCGTCTGCGAGAGGTCGAGGACGCCCTCGAGGAGTCCGGATCCCAGGTGGTGGCCCTGGTCCGCAATGAAATCAGATTCAACGCGCCGCACTCCAGCCGCAAGGTGCGCGTCGGCGACGTGCTGGTCGTCGAAGCGGAGGCGGATGCCTTGGCCGACGTTCTGGATGCGCTGGGCGCCAAGCTTGAAGAGGATCGCCCGCAGGCCGCCAAGGAAGCGAAGGAAAATGGGGCCACGGAAGACAGCGGTGACTCGGAAGGCAGCGGAGACTCGGAGGAAAGCGAAGAGAATGCGGAGTCTGGCAAGTCCGAGAAGTCGGACCGATCCGACAAGTCCGTCGACGAGATCGTCCTTGGCGAGATGGCGGTGCTTCCCGGCTCTGCCCTTGTGGGCCGCTCGGCTGCCGACATCCTGCTGCGTACCCGCTACGGCATCAACGTGCTGGCGGTGTCGCGCCAGGGCGAACGTTCCACGGCGCGCCTGCGCAGCATACTTTTCCGGGCCGGCGACGTACTGTTGATGCAGGGTCCGCAGGAGTCACTTGCCGAATTCGCCAACAACTACGGATGCGTGCCGCTTGCGGAACGCGCCCTTCGCATTCCGGACAAGCGCAAGCTGTGGGCCTCGGTGGTGATCATGGCCCTGGCCATCGGAGGCGCGGCCCTGGGGCTGGTTCCCGCCGCGGTGTCCTTTGCCGCCGGTGTGCTGGCTTCCATGGCGGTGCAGACCGTCCCGCCGCGCACGGTGTATCAGGCCATCGACTGGCCGGTGGTGGTTCTGCTCGCGGCATTGATTCCGGTGGCCGGAGCCATGGAGACGACCGGTGCGGCAGAGATGGTGGCGCGCTTCCTGATCGATTCCGTGGCTCAGGGCCATGCGGTACTCGGCCTTGCCCTGATCCTGGTGGTGACCATGACCCTGTCGGACCTGATGAACAACGCGGCCACGGCAGCGGTGATGTGTCCGATCGCCATCGGCATTGCCCTGCAGCTCGGAGTCAGTGCCGATCCGTTCCTGATGGCGGTGGCGGTGGGTGCCTCGTGCGCGTTCCTGACGCCGATCGGGCACCAGAACAACACGCTGATCCTGGGTCCGGGTGGCTTTCATTTCGGCGACTACTGGAAGCTCGGCTTGCCGCTGGAGATCCTGGTGGTCGCGGTCAGCGTTCCGGCGCTGCTCTGGATCTGGCCTCTTCAGCCTTAGGTTCCTTGGCTTCCTTGCTGATTCGCATACTTGGTAGGAGCGCGATGTTGGCTTGAACCCTTGGTCGCGGCCGCGCAAGATGGGTGCACGACGGAAAGCGGAGCCGCAGCGGTTTGCAGAAGATCAAGCTTTTCAGTTTCGTTCCGTTCGACCGCGGCTGCCGCGTGCGCTGGGTGGCGTATGAACTGGGCATCGAGGTCGAGGAGCACACTCTGGACTACGCGGGAGGTGAACATCGCCTCTGGCTTCATCGCCAGCGCCATCCCTTCGGGCAGGCCCCCGCCATCGAGTGGGACGCTGAATCGATGTGGGAGTCGGTGGCGATCTGCCAGTACATGATCGAACAGCATGGCGCCAACGACCTGATCGAGCCGCCGGACTCGCCGCTGCGATCTCGCTATCTGTCGTGGCTCATGTTCGCTGCTGCAACCTTTGATGCCGTGGCGTTCGATGTCTTCCGGCACAGTTCGCTGAAGCCCAACCCGGAGCGCCGCCAAGAGGCCATCGAGTCGGCGCGACCGATGCTGGAGCTTCTGGAAAAACGTTTCGCCAGCAACGACTATCTGGTCGGAAAACGCTTCCTGTTGCCCGACATCGTCCTCGGACACGCCATACAGCTGCTTTACTTCGTCGGCGTTCTCAATGATTTCCCCAGCCTTCTGGCCTACCGCAAACGCCTCGCGGAACGCCCGGCGGCGCATGCTGCGAAGTTGTTCACGAGAAGGCCGGCGGGGTAGGGCAGGGTGACCAGGATCGTCATGGCTTCGGCGCTTGCTCGCTGGATGGATTGCGTTGAGCGCGGCGCCGATGGTGAGACAGCATGCATGGTCGACGCCCCAAGTCTGGACCAGGCTCTCGAGCAGGTCTTCGTGCTGCACCCGCGCCTGCGTGGCTACCTGCTCGACGATGCGGGAACGATTCGGCACCATGTGGCGGTCTTCATCGACGGCCGCGCCATCGTCGACAAGCGCAACCTCGCAGTGCCGCTCGCGCCCGGCACCGAGGTCTACCTGATGCAGGCGCTCTCGGGAGGCTGACATGTCGGAACGGCTGCTGGTGTCGACCCGCAAGGGACTGTTCGTGCTGCATGCGGGGCAGGGCGCCTGCACCGTGGACAGCGTGCATTTCCTTGGCGACAACGTCACCCTGGCACACGTCGATCAGCGCGACGGTTCATGGTATGCCGCGCTCGATCTCGGTCATTTCGGCGTCAAGCTGCAACGCTCTGAAGACGGCGGCGGCACCTGGCAGGAATGTACGGTCCCCAGTTACGGGCCCGACGACACCGTGGCCACCGGCGACGGCAAGCCACCGACCCAGGCGACGCTCAAGCTGATCTGGTCGCTCGCCTGCGGCAGCGCCGACCAGCCTGGTCTGCTGTGGGCGGGGACCGCACCGGGAGGGCTGTTCCGTTCCACCGATCGCGGGCAGAGCTGGACGCTGCTGCGCAGCCTGTGGGACCGGCCGGAACGCGCCGAGTGGTTCGGCGGCGGCTACGATTCACCCGGCATCCATTCCATTTGCGTGGACCCGCGCGATGCCGACACCCTGCGGCTCGCCATTTCCTGTGCGGGCGTGTGGCAAAGCAGTGATGGCGGTGATTCCTGGCGGCAAACCGCAAACGGCATGCGCGCCGAATACATGCCGCCGGAGCGGGCAGGGGATCCGAACATCCAGGACCCGCATCGCATGGTGCAGTGCCCATCCGACCCGGACCGCTTCTGGGTGCAGCACCACAACGGCGTCTTCATCAGCGACGACGGCGCGCAGAGCTGGCGAGAGATCCACGATGTGCCGCCGTCGGTATTCGGCTTTGCCGTAGCGGTGCACCCCGGCGATCCGCAGACGGCCTGGTTCGTTCCGGCGGTCAAGGATGAGCGCCGCGTCGCAGTTGACGGCAGGCTGGTGGTGACGCGTACCCGCGATGGCGGTGCAAGCTTCGAAGTGCTGCACCACGGCCTACCCCAGAAGCACGCCTACGACCTGGTGCTGCGCCATGCCCTGGCGATCGACGACAGCGGCGAGCGTCTCGCCTTCGGCTCCACGACCGGCGGCCTGTGGAGCACGAATGATGGCGGCGATCGATGGCTGCTGGCCGACTGTCGCCTGCCACCGATCCATGCTGTGACCTACGCCTGAGGTTCAGCTGCTCCCGGAAGTGCCGCTCTCGGTTGTGGCGTCGCCTGGTGCGTCGCTTGCCGGCTGTCCGTCCCCGGAGTCGGCGGGGGGCGACTTGCGGTTGGACTTGGCCTCTTTCTTGCGCTTTTTCTGCAGCTCGCGCTGACGCTTCTCAAACTGGTAGTTCGGCTTGGCCACGTGGCGGGTTCCGTATGGGGACAGCGGGACACAATACGCGGGTTGGCACGGTCGCGTCTCGCCGATTCGTGATTGGCGCAGGGGAATGGCCAGCATGAGCATCGTGCTGGTGCTGAGCATTGACGATGATGACGTTGCAACTTGTTGAGTTCAAAAAACATGTTGCTCGGCACGCAGCTCAGGGCAGGCGGCGCAGCGCAGCGCGCAAGCCTGGAAGCAGCGCAGCCTGCACGTCGGCATTGCCGCTTTCCTGCACGAGCAGGTAGAGGTGGCTGAGAAAGTCGAGCGTGTTGTGGCGCTTTGCCAGACCGGCTTCGCTTTCGAAAGCCGCGCCCCAGTTGGGCAAGGGTGCAGGTGACGCGACTTCGTTGAGCAGTGCGGTCCAATGCTCGCTGGAACGCAGATTGCGCCTGGCGATGTGAAACAGCGCGCGGGCCAGCCGCATCGATTCCCCGTGTATGTAGGGGTGGCCTGAGGAGGGCGCGACCTGCGCCGTGATCGCCTGACTCAGTCGATCGAGCGCGCTTGCTTCGAGCTCTGGATTGAGCGCCAGCTGAAGAACCAGATCCGCCCCGTGTGCGACGCCGTGGCGCCAGCCGACGCCGGTCTCGAAGCCGCGGTAGTCGTCGACGTTCTCCAGGTAATCCACCGCGGCGTCGACCAACGCACTGCGTTCTCCCGCTTCGAGCCACGGCGACATGTGATCGCTGCGCGCCAGCTCGGCCAGCACCAATGCAGCGAAGGGGGCCGATACACCGACTTCATCGCTCTGACGCAGTTTGGGCAGCAGCGTTTGCACCATGACACGGCGAGTGGGCGTGTCGATTTGATCGGCGCGCAGCCAGGTCGAGAACGCCTCAAAGGCGATGCCGTCTCGAAGTGCCGGATCGGGATGATCCAGGCAGGGCAGCAGGGCCAGGACAAGGCGCTCCCGATCAGCCGCGTTCTCAAGTGCAAAGTCTTGGGCTTTCAGTGCGTCCAGTCGTTGCCGTGGAAAATCTGCTGGCGGGCACGCTGGGTGCGTCTGCGGCAAACGCAGGTCCGGGAGCGCGGATATGTCCGCTGCACCCGCCAACATGCCGATACTGGCGAGGAGCATGGACCATTTGAAGAGTGCGCTTTGCATGTGATTCGAACTCGGGGAGAGATGTTGGGGCGCGGCTTCTGCCCGGAGGCGCGCCGTCAATGTAATGGAACGGAGAGCCGATATGCTGTCGCGAATCCTTTGGCTGTCACGTTCGGGATCGCCGATTCCCAGGACGCGGTTCGTCGCCGTAGCGTTGCGGCGTGTGAGCGGAGCGCGGCACTGCCGTTCCCGCAAAACCGGGAGCGGCCAGACTGGAAGGGACGATTTCCGAGCCTGCCTGGCAGTGGCCATGGGTGTCCGACATAAGTGCGCATAATGTATATTATGTCATTACAACAAGCACCTGGAAATCGGCGGCACTGGGTGCTGCGCCGAAACTGCCCCACTGCAATGAGGAATCCTGAATCATATAGCCTTGATTATTAGTTACTTGAAGTGTGTTCATGAGATCCATTCGAGCTTCGTGAAACCAGACCAAGGCGCAGATCAGACATTCGCCGGCATGCGATCTCGTGCGTCGAGCGGATCCTGATAAGGTGAGACTCGGCCCGAAGCGTGTCCTTTATCCGCGAATCGAGCCGGGTGTTGTCGCCCGCGCCGGCGCCCACCGCAGCGGCGCATTCCCATACCTGAAGGAGTCATGACATGAGCGTTGCCAAGATCATCGAGATCTCATCCGAGTCCAGCAAGAGCTTCGAGGACGCGGTTCACAGCGGTATCGCCCGCGCCGAAAAGACGCTCAAGAACGTCCAGGGCGCGTGGATCGCGGAACAGAAGGTGACTGTCGAGAAAGGCAAGGTCACCAGTTACCGCGTCATCATGCGGGTGACGTTCGTCCTCGACTGATGCCCAGGGAACCTCCGAACAAGTCCGCGCGCGCCGCGCCAAGACCTGTTCAGAGGTTCCCTGGTGCCCGGGGCCGGATTCGAACCGGCAAGGCCTTGCGGCCGGAAGATTTTAAGTCTCCTGCGTCTACCAGTTTCGCCACCCGGGCATCGCTCTAGCGTAACCCAGCAACAGCGTTCCCCGCAGCGATCGCTGTTGCAGGCGTGTGCGCTGGTGGCTATTTCGTCGAACTGCTAGGCTGGCGCGCCTTTGGCGCCGGGGCCCTGGATTTATCCGCGGTGCTCCAGGGGTCGGATGCGCGCCAACGAAGTCGGCGTGCGAGGGGTTTGATACTGGTCGCCAGCCGACATCAACGATGCTGTTCAATTCCCAGGTCTTCATCCTCCTGTTCCTGCCGCTGGTGTGGCTGCTGTTCGACGCTCTGCGGCGGCGCGGAAGCGGCTACCTGGCCTGGCTGCTGCTCGCTTCGCTGGCCTTCTACATCTGGTGGGAGCCTCGCGACCTGCCGATCCTTCTGGGATCGATCATCGGCAACTTCCTGCTGGGCCATCTCCTGGGGCGGCGTCCCGGTCAACCTCCGCGCTTCCTGCTTGGCTTCGCGGTTTGCGCCAACCTGGCCCTGCTTGGATGGTTCAAGTATCGCGGGCTGGCCGCTGCGACGCTCAATGACCTCGGCGCCGGCATCGGCATCCCCGAGGTGGTGCTGCCGCTGGCGATTTCGTTTTTCACCTTCCAGCAGATTGCCTACCTGATCGACGTCGCCCGCGGGCTGGCGCCTGAACGCTCCTTTCTGCGCTATGCCGTCTTCGTCAGCTTCTTTCCACAGCTGATTGCCGGACCGATCGTTCACTGGCAGGAAATGATGCCGGCCTTCGACCGCGTTCGCGACAGGGATCGCTGGAACGATCTGGCGGTCGGACTTTCGGTATTCGCAATCGGCCTGGCCAAGAAGGTCCTGATCGCCGATTCGCTGGCACCGGTGGCCGACGGCGTCTTCGATGCCACCGCGCGGGGACCGGTACCGGGCAGCGCCGATGCGTGGTTGGCCACCCTCGCCTACGGACTGCAGCTGTACTTCGATTTCTCCGCCTATTCGGACATGGCGCTGGGCATTGCGCGCATGTTCGGCATTGACCTGCCGGTCAATTTTCTTTCCCCCTACAAGGCCAGAAACATCGCCGAGTTCTGGAGACGGTGGCATATCACGCTGTCGCGCTTCCTCAAGGACTATCTCTACATTCCGCTGGGCGGAAATCGCCGTGGGCATCTTGTGACCTATCGCAACCTGCTGATCACCATGGCGCTCGGCGGGCTCTGGCATGGCGCGCAGTGGACGTTCCTGGTGTGGGGGCTGTGGCACGGTGCCGGCCTGGCGCTGCATCGTCTGTGGAGAAAAGCATTTCCGTTGCGCCCTGCCCTGCAGACTCGCTGGCGGATGCGCATTGGCGACGCTGCAGGCGTGGCGGTCACGTTCGCGTTCGTGACGCTCGGTTGGGTGCTGTTCCGTTCCGCGGACTTTCCCACCGCGATGCGCATGTACGAAGCGCTTGCAGCGCTGCCGGTGGCGTCGGGCGGCTGGGTATCGGCGCAAATGGAATCCCTGCTGTGGGTCGCAGGAAGTCTGGTTCTGGCCTTCGCCGCGCCCAACAGTGCGCAGATCTTCGCGCGGGCGCGCCTCGGGCTGTGGCCGAAAGGTGCCCGCGAGTCGCTGGGTGAAGGTCCCCTGCACTTCCACCCGAGCCTGGCCTGGGCGCTGTTCGTGGCGCTGCTGCTGATGGTGTCCGTGCTCTCGCTGAGCCGTGAAACCGTCTTCCTGTACTTTCAGTTCTGAAGCCGTGATGCAAGCCGAACCCTTCAGCCAGCAACGCGCTCAGCGCTACGTTTCTATCCTGCTGCTGCTTGCGGCACTGCTGCTTGGCCTGGCCGCCGCCTTCAACTTCGCGGTCGACCCGCTGCAGATCTATCGGCGAGCCCCCTACCCGCCCCATTTCTCCGAGAACCAGCGCTATCAGAACCCCGGCCTGGCCAGGAATTATGCCGAGCCGATCATCGTCATCGGCACTTCGCACACCGAGAACTGGCTGCCTGCGGATGTCGAGGCGGCGTTTGGCCAGCCCGCGCTCAAGCTCTCGGTGGCCGGGTCGGGCCTCTACGAGCAGGGGCACCTGACCGACATGGCCATCGCCAGCGGTCGCGTCGAGCGGGTGATCTGGGGTGTCGACCATGGCTCCACGCTGTGGATGGACGATCCTACCGACGAATTCGGACCGTTTCCCAGGCACCTGTATGTGCCCCTGTGGCGCGGCTCGGTGCCCTACCTGCTTTCCATCGATACGTTGCATCGTTCCGTGCAGGCCATCGGCACACCGCCGCGCCACGAACTGGCAACGCTCAACGCATGGCATGCGCACACCGAGTTTGGCGAGCAGCGCGTCGCCTACGCCTGGCGAGTATTGGGCGAGCGCTGGGATGACGAACTCTACGAATTCTACGCACAGCGCGTGCCGCGCTGGGCCGAGGTGGCCGCCCTGATGGAGCGCAAGCTGCTGGCGCGAATCCGCGCCCATCCGCAGGTGCAGTTCGAGCTGGTGTTCATGCCCCACTCGATCTGGGAGTACGTCAACGATTTTCGTGTCGACAACGAGCGCTTCTTCCAGCGTCTGCTGTTGAAACGTCAGATTGCCGGCTGGGCCGAACTCCACCCCAATCTTCGTGTCTGGGATTTCGAGACCCGGGTCGAATGGATCCACGACGCTTCACGCTATTCGGACCTCGCCCACTTCGACCTCGCCACGTCGCGGGCCATGCTGGCAGAAATCGCGGCTGCCGACGGCTCACCGTGGCCGGTCGCGCCGCCACAGGCTCTGGCGACGATGGTGCTCGAAGAAATGGGGCGGCTTTGCGACGGCGTCGACGCCCTGCCCATCGAAAACGGTTGCCCCGCGCGCGTGGCCTGCGGCCGAGCCAGGTTGCAGGACTGGCTGCAACGCGGCGCGCAGCCCGAAGCACTGCTGTCATCCGCTTGGGAACACTGCGAGTAAGAGACAAACGAAACCCGCCGTGCAGGCGGGTTTCGGGCACAACTGGAGGCCAGGGTCGGAATCGAACCGGCGTACACGGCTTTGCAGGCCGCTGCATGACCACTCT
>CAZGKE010000029.1:0-28879 GCA_964526035.1 uncultured Gammaproteobacteria bacterium
CGCTCAGGGTCGAGTCGCCGACATGGTGCCCGTGGCTGTCGTTGATCGCCTTGAAGCCGTCGAGATCGATGAACATCAGCGCGAAGCTCTGGCGGTGATGACGCGCACTGCGCAGCGCCATGTCGAGACGGTCGTTGGCCAGCCGCAGCGCGGGCAGGCCGGTCAGCGCATCGTGCGTGGCCAGCTTCTCGATGGTGTCGCGCTGCTCGCCGATGGTGCGCAGCAGTTCGAGCAGCGAGTCGCGATAGTAGGCCATGGTCACCAGCAGCACGATCAGCACAATGCCGAAGCCGGCGATGTAGGTGATCCACGCCGAGGGCAGGACCACGAAGGCAGCAGGATCCACGCTGAGCGTCAGCGCGCCACGGGTAAACGCCACCGCCGACAGCGCGAGCACCACCACCCCCAGCAACGCCGAAGCGATTCCCGCACGCAGCGAGAACAGCACTGCGGACATTACTGCGGCGAAAGCCATGAACCAGATGCCCACGGCAAGCATGCCGAGCGAGACGACGCCGCCGATGCCGATGCTCCACATCGCCAGGAGAAGCAACCCGGTCTTCAGCCGCACCGACAGGGAGGCAAGACTGATGTTGACCAGCAGCGTCAGCACGCCCGCCGCCAACTGCAGCGTCATGATCGGCAGCCAGCCGATGTCCTGGGCGCGCAGAAGCGTCGCCGGCAACGCCACCAACGCCAGCACCGCAGCGCCTCGCCACATCCGATCGACATAGCGGCGACGAATGACCGCCAGCTGACGATCGGGATCCGCGGGAAGCGATCGATGGGTGTCCATCACGGGCCGCTTGGCTTCGGAGGGCTCAGCTTACCCCGCCCAACGCGCGCGCGTCAGGTTCGCTGGGTGCAAGGGAGTGATCGAACGCTGTCATGGTCGCAACGCGCGTGATCCTGGTTCTCGCCCCTGTTCCCGGCTGGTAGGATGCGCGTTTCCCGCGAAGGACCCGCATGCTGCTCGGCATTGATCTCGGCACCACCAACAGCCTTGCCGCACTGTTTCGCGACGGCCAGACCGAGTTGGTCCCCAATGCGCTCGGGCATGCGCTGACGCCATCGGCTGTCGCCATGGACGATTCGGGCGCGCTGCTGGTGGGCATGGCGGCCCGCGAGCGCCTGTCGACCGACCCGCAGCGCAGCGTGACCGGGTTCAAGCGCTGGATGGGAACCGACCGCACCTTGCGCCTCGGATCGCGCGACTTCCGTGCCGAAGAGCTGTCGGCGCTGGTGCTCAAGTCGCTCAGGAGCGATGTCGAGGCCTACCTCGGCCAGCCGGTCGACGAGGCGGTGATCACCGTGCCGGCCTATTTCAACCAGGTCCAGCGCAAGGCCACGCTCACCGCCGCGCAACTGGCCGGCCTGCGCGTTGAACGACTTCTCAACGAACCCACCGCTGCCGGTCTTGCCTACGGTTTGCAGGAGCGCAGCGAGCACAGCACCTTCCTGGTGTTTGACCTCGGCGGCGGCACCTTCGATGTCTCGGTGCTGGAGTACTTTGACGGCGTGGTCCAGGTGCGCTCCAGCGCCGGCGATACCCGGCTCGGCGGCGAGGACTTCGCGCGTGTGCTGGCGGATCTGTTCCTTGCCCGATGCAGCGACCTGCCGACCGACGCCCAGGCTGAGCTGCGCCGGTCCGGAGGGCTGTGGCGGGCGGCCGAACAGGCCAAACGCGATCTTGGCGAGCAGCCTGAGACGGTCATGCGCCTGCTGCACGGTGAACGCGAGGTCGCATTGACCGTCAGCCGCGACGACTTCGAAAGCGCCAGCCGCGATCTGATGATGCGGCTGCGGCGGCCCATCGAGCGCGCACTCGGCGATGCGCGTCTGCAGCCCGACGAACTCTCGGAAGTGGTGCTGGTGGGCGGTGCCACGCGCATGCCGATGGTGCGGCAGGCGGTGGCCAGGTTGTTCCAGCGCCTGCCGTTGCGCACCATCAATCCCGACGAGACCATCGTCCGCGGCGCCGCCATCCAGGCAGGGCTGATGGCGCGCCACGCGGCGCTGGAAGAGGTGGTGCTGACCGACGTGATGCCCTATTCCCTGGGCGTCGTGGTGCAAGGAGACCTCTTCTCGCCCATCATCGAACGCAACATGCCGGTACCCATCTCGCGGGTCGGCAACTACTTCACGATCGAAAACCAGCAAACCCGGGTCTTGCTGGACATCCGTCAGGGCGAATCACCGGTCGGCACCGACAACCTGCATCTGGGCAATCTTGAGATCACCGTACCCGCCTTGCCGGCCGGAGAGGCCGGCATCGAGGTGCGCTTCAGCTACGATGCCAACGGCCTGCTGGTGGTGGACTGCAAGGTCATGCCAGGGGGCAAAACCGTCAACATGGTGATCCGCCAGCGCGAGGGGATGAGCGACGCACAAGTGTCCAAGGCACTGGAAAGCCTGCAGCGCCTGAAGGTCCATCCGCGTGAAGAGCATGACAACCGCTATCTGATCGAGCGCGCCAAACGCCTGTACGAGGACCGCCTGGGCGAGGAGCGGCAGGCCGTGCAGCACTGGCTGGGGCAGTTCGAGGCGGCCCTGGACACGCAGGACGAGCGCATCGTGGCGCAGGCGCGCGAGCGCTTCCGCGAGGCGCTGGACAGCATTGATCGCGGCTTTCAGTTCTGACCGTGTTCAATCAGCCTTTCGGCACGCTGGGCATCGCGCCCACCGACGATGTCCGGGCGATCAAGCGCGCGTATGCACAGGCGCTCAAGCGGTGTCGGCCGGACGACGATCCGCAGGGCTACCAGCGCTTGCGCGAAGCCCTGGAGTGGGCACTGGAGTGGGCGCGCGCGTCCACTGAGGAGCGCGCACCTGCACACCATGCCGACGTCCCGCGCGCAGATCCGCAGGACCACGCTGCGCCGCCGGCTGGCGAGTCCGACGCCGACCTGACCGGGCCGGAGGCATTGCGCGAACCGGTCGAGAAGGACTGGATCGATCCCGGCGAACTCGCCCACTCGCTGCATCACTACTGGCAGGAGCAGGGTGACGAAGCACTGGTCGCGTCATGGCCGGACCTGCAGTATCAACTCGACCGCGTGCCGCTTGGTCTTCGCCATGAGACATCCAACTGGTTCGCCAGCCTGGTGCTGGACAACCCCGCGCTGCCGCCGGCGTTTCTTCACCCCTTGGCAGACTACTTCCAGTGGGGCGAGGACTTTCGCAGTGATGCCATGCTGGGCGATCAGCGCGCGCAGGCGCTTGCCATGCGGCTGCGCGATGCCGGCGTGCGCCATGTGCTCGACGCAGCCGTTCGCACGCGGTTTGCCGAGCTGCTGCACCTGAAACGACTGATCGACGCCGATGAGCAGTTTCGAGCCGTGGTCTTCGCTACCCTGGCATCACCCAAGAACGACCAGCGGCTCGCCGAGGCGACGCCCGCGGTGCTGCGTGGCCTGCGCCTCGATGACTTCGATCTAGAGAGGCTGCGTCAGAAACTCCTGCCCGCCTCCATGTTGCGTCTGCTGCCACTTGCTTTGCTGTTCGGCGGGCTGGCGCTCGCCCCCAGCAACCAAGATTGGTGGGAGGCCATCGGACTTGCCTTCCTGAGCGCGGCCGTCGCACCCATCGTGGTTGGCCTGACCGACGCGCTGCGCCAAAGCGTCGACGTGCTGCACGCGTCGCTGCCTGCGTGGTGGCGGCAGGCACAGCCAGGCAAGTGGCGCTGCGCCGCAAGCGTGGCTGTGGCCGTGATTGGCGGCTTGATGCCGACCGTGCTTGAAGCCGGCCCCAGGCTCACTTTCGGCATCGTGAACGGCTGTTTCCTGTTTGCCGTGCTGCTCGCCTGGTCGCCTGCCTTCGCGTGGCGGGGCGTGTTGCTGCCCACCGCGATCGCCTTGTTCATCGGCATCGCCGCACTGGTGGGTGAGAAACCAACCCATCCACTCAGCGTGTCCTTCGGCGTCGCCCTGGCATGGACCTTGTCGGCTCACTGGGCATTCCTGAGCCGCCCGACCGAAGTGCTCAACCTTTATCGCGCGCCGCTGAAGGTCTTCCTGCCCTTGACCATCATTGGCTGGATCTTATCGCTGATATTCATCAAGGCCATCGCTGCAATCGTTGCCGCCTTGCTGGTCCTCTGCCTGCCGCTGACCTACCTTGTGCAGTCGCTCGCCTACGGCACGCGCCATGTCGTCACCACGCTCGCGTTTGCGCTCGCCACCGCGCTGCTGTTTCGGGAAGTGGGGCAACCCTGGTTCTTCTGCCTGGTGCTGACACCCTACGTGACCGCCGGCCTGCACGGCCTGGCCGCCCGGCTGTCGAAGATGCGTTGGCTGCAACGCGCGCCTGCCAGGGAATGAAACCGGCCCGACCGATGGCAGCGGGGCCAGGCGTAGCGGGGCACTGTTCCCTTTCCCATGTTGCGATGGGTGCTGACAGATGCGTGGCACTCCCGTTGACCGATACGCGGCTCAGCTGAATCGTTGAATCGTCGCAAGACGACTATGCTATCCATCAACACCAAGTACGCTTTCCTTGACACCAGATCCGGGTTCGGCCTAGTCTCCGCGCCGTCCGAGTCGTCGGCGGCATTCGGGTTTGGCCCAACTGGTCGCACCGGTTTGACGCTCGTGTGCGGGAGCGGCCATCGACATTGCCGCAGGTTCCTGCAGGTATGGCGAAGGGCTGATACGAGACTCGGACAACGGAAACAACGGGGAAATCGCTACGGGGATATCTTCGACACTGCATGGGCCAGGCCTCGACGCGACGGTCCAAGGGCATTTGTTGAACGGCGCATCCCGCGCTGAAGATCAAGCAAACGGACCTGCGAACTCGGGTCCTGGAGTGGGAACGGGGAATGGAGGCAGGGAGTCAGAAGGGGGCCGGGGCACGTTCATCTGGAAGTGTCTTGGTAACTGCACGCGACCGCATCGTCGGCGCGCGGTTCGTTTGCGCGTGGATCTGCGGGCTGGTTCTCTGCACCGGCCTGACCCCGTCGCTCGCTGTCGAGCTACATCCATCCTTGCAGCTCGCCGCCATCTCCGCTCGACAGAGCGCCATCGTTGTTTCCGATGAAGCAGGGGAACAGCGGGTCGTCTACGTCGGCGAGAAGGTGAGCGAAGACGGCTGGCGCCTCATCGGACTCGGTTCGGATCGAATTGTTCTCGCGCCGCCCGTAGCGGTCGACGGAGCGCATTCAGTCCACGTGCTTGTCGCCGTTGGAGAACGTATTCCGGCGATTGAAAAATCCAGGCACGAGTTGCCGATCCACTACCTGGCACGTGACCTCGTCGTCCACCCTGTGGCGGAACACGACAGTGCGGACTCGGTACGCGACCAGGGACGCGCGGGGGGTGACCGACCATGAGAAGCCTCGTCATGCTGGTTGCGGTCGCACTTGTGCTGGCAGCTGGATCCCTCCACGCGGATGTGATCTTTCCCGAACGAGGCGTCACCGGTCTGCGCGGTACAGCAGTGGGGTCGTTCGGCGATGCGCAGATTCGCGGAAACGTCTTCCATCTCACGTACTCCGGAAACTTCGACAACTGGGTCGACGGTGCGCCCGACCAGAGTGCGCGCCAGGCGCTCAGCGCGCTGGCCGTCGATGCCCAGGGCGATGACTTCGACTTCGTGATTGCGGTGACGACCTTTCCGGTCGTTCTTCAAGTGTCGGATTTCCTCGCTGCGGGTGTTTATCACCATATCCGCAACGATGTCGCGGGCATCGGGCTACCGCAGTTCGACCACGGAGCCGAGTGGGGATCACCGAGTCGGCTGAAGGGTTACATTGATCTGGGGCGGGTCGGCCCCAGCCGCCTCACGCCGGGCAGTCATGGCTACCAGGGGCTCCTGGAAACGACGATGCACGAAATCATGCATCGTTGGTCGAGCTACGTCCGCTATCGCGACGCCGGCGGCACCGTGCACAACGACCTGCTCGGCCAGATGGAAGCGCACTGGAACTCGCTGCTCGATACCGATGCATCGGTCATGTACGGGCATCGCTGGGCCGCGCTCGGCAACGGGGATTTCCGCAGCGGTCCGATTCGCAGAACGTACGCGCCGATCGACCTCTATCTCGCTGGCCTGCTTGCGCCTTCCGAGCTTGAGCCGCTCACGCTGCTGAGAAACGCTTCGCCACAACCGCCGGAGCTGCCCCAGGCGCAGCAGCAGATCCATGCCGAGATGTCCCAGGTGGACGTCTCTGCGATCATCGCGGCGGAAGGGGCCAGGCTGCCTTCGGCGGCATCTTCGCAGAAGCATTTTCGGGCGTTGCTGGTCCTGCTGTCGCGCCCGGGCGAGACGCTGGATCCGGCCATGCTTCAGGCGCTGGAGCGATTCCGCCGCGATGCCCAGGAGCGCTTCGGCTTCATGACCCGTGGGCGGGCGGTGCTCCACATCGTGCCCAATGTCGTCGATGCGCGCCCCGGTGCGCCCGAGGCAGTCGCGGGCAGCGCTCCGGCCGGCTCCAGTGCGCTGGATGTCTCCGCCGCACTGCAGTGGCTGGAGCAGTCGCAGGCCGCTGACGGCCGTTGGCGTGATCGCGATGGCAGTACATGGCGCGATACGGCGTGGGCGCTGTCGGCACTGCGACTGTTCGCGCCGCAGTCACCTGCAATCGACACAGGTGTCGCAGCGCTGGAGCAGGCGCCAGCGTCGACGGCGGAGTCGCTGGCCTGGCGACGCATGGCGCGGAACATCTCGGCTCCCGTCGCCGATATCCAGGCGATCGAGGCGTCCCAGCGCGCCGACGGCGGCTGGGGACTGACGGGTGCGCACAGTTCCGGCGTCGAGGACACGGCACGTATTCTGGTCGCATTCGCGGATGAGCTCACAGCGCAGGTCCGCGAAGATGCCTTCGGGTTCCTTGAGAGCAGCCAGGTAAGCGATGGGGCATGGAGTTCGTATCCGGGAGGGTCACCCGGGTTCGCCCCCAGTCTGAGCGCGCTTGAAGCGCTCTCGCATCCGCTGGCCGGGCATCCCGCTGCGCTGGATGCGGGACGACAATGGCTGCTGGCCCGGCAGCGGACCAACGGCAGTTTCCGTGACGGCGAGGACCTGCTCGGGATCGGAGACACCGCCCGCGCCCTGCAGCTGCTGATCGGCTCAGATGCTCCCCCGCAAGCATTCGTGCGCGGTGGCGAATATCTTCGTCAGCTTCAGGGTGTTTCCGGCGACTGGAGCGGCAGCGCCTTTGCGACCGCGGCGGCAGTGCAGGTTCTGACAGCGCTTGAGCAGCCCAATCTGCGCGTCATCGGGGGCCTGTCGGTGCTGCCCGATTCTCCGACGCAGGGCGCGTTGACGCGCGTCACGGCGCGCATCGGAAACACCGGGAACCAGGTCGTTGCAGCGTCGAGCGCACGTTGGTACCTGGGCGATCCACGTTCGGGGGGGCAGGCGCTTGCCGGCCCTGTACAGGTACCCGAGCTCGGGCCCGGAAGTTCGGTGCTCGTGCGCCACCTGTGGGACACGAGTGGGCTTTCCGGAGTCCAGCAGGTCTGGGTGGTTGCCGACGATCCCGAGGAGATCGAGGAGCTGACGCGGACCGACAACTACGCAAGCATCGACATCGTCATCGGCGATCCGCCGGTCGGCATCGATCTCGCGCTGCATCCCGACGCCCTGGTGGCGTCGCCGGCTGTAATCGTTTCGATCCCCAGCGAAGTGCGGGTGACTGGAGAGCTGCGAAACCTCGGCGCCACTGGCGTCGCTTCGGCGGTGTTGCAGGTCCAGGATGTCGGTGTCGTTCCGACGCGCGTGCTCGCGAGCACGGAACTCGAGGTCCCCGCGCTGGCCCAGGTCGCCTTTGAATTGACCTTCGAGTACGACGGTCTGGGCACCGGTCAGCTGCGCGTAGTCGCCGACCCGGAGGGATTGATCGAGGATCTTGACCGAAGCAACAACGAAGCCTCGCTCACGTTGACCGTCGTCGACGGGGTCGATCTCGCGATCGAACGCATTGATCTTGATCCACCTGACGGCTGGCAGTCGGGCTGGCCGCTTGAACTCCTGGTCGAAGTAGGCAACCGCGGACTTTCCACTGCGCCGCCGTTCGAGCTTTCGATCGAAGTCGAGGATGCCGATGGTGCCGTAGTGCTGAGCGAGACAGTGGAGATTTCGCTCGATGCGGTGGCCAGCACGACACGCTCGCTTGCATGGTTGCCCGCGACTCCCGGCGTTCACACCATCACCGCGCATGCCGACCCGGCATCGCTGATCGACGATGCCGACCGGTCCAACAACCTGATGCAGCGCGTGGTGGCGATCGCAGACGGAGAAGGCGTCAATCTGAGAATCGATCCGGTCTCGATCACCGACGAACCGCAGCCGGCCCTGGAGGGTTCGGCCTTCCAAGTGGAGGCAATGGTATGGGTGGAAGGTGTCGATCCGGCGCCGCCATTCTCGCTGGGCCTTTACGTCGGCGTTCCCGGCGAGGGAGGTGCTTTGCTGGGCCAGGTGCGGCAACAGGACCCTCTGTCGCCGGGAAGCTCGAGGCTACTTGCGATCGAGATCGCCGACCTGCCGCTTTCCGGTGCACACACGCTTTGGATCAAGGCCGATGCCGACGATGAGGTCGTCGAAACCGACGAGGATGACAACCTCGCGGTGCTCGATATCGACGCATTGAGCCTGCCCGATCTTTCCGTCCAGACCGCTGACATCGTGGTGAACCCGGCTGTTCCGGTTGCCGGAGAGCCCGTACACGCCGAGATCCGAATCCACAACCTTGGCCGACAAGCCGCTTCGCAGGTGCGAGTCGACATCCTGGAGATCGGTCCCTCTGGCCAGGCGCTGGCGGCCACGTACTGGATCGACCTGCTCGACGGTGAAACGGCTGTCGATGTGGACCTTGTCTGGGACTTCGGATTGATGGCCGACGCCGAGGGTTTGCGGGTTGTGGTAGATCCTGAGGGCCTGATCCGTGAAGGCCGAGAGGACAACAATCTTGCAGACTACGCACTGTCAGTCGGGGAAGGACCGCTGTTCGCCAGCAACGCCTATTTCTCGCCAAACGGCGACGGGGTCAAGGACGATACCCTGCTGGTTTTCCGGCTTCAGCAGCAACATGCCGTCGAGTTGATCATCGAGGACCTGGACGGCGAAGTCCGCCGCTTCCACGACTTCGCCACGACGCCGGTGGATCGCGGACAGGTTCGATGGGACGGGCGCGACTCGACAGGTCTGGTCGCAAGGGACGGCATCTACCAGGTGCGCCTGACTGCAGGAGGACATGACCTCGCGAGCACCTCGGTCGTCGTGGATAACGACCGCGCGTCCTTGGCGGCTGCACAGACGCGGGGCCGCGTCTTCTTCAATCGCATCGACGAGGTGCGCAAGGGCGAGCTTGCGCCCCTGCCGTACAACGACCCCGCGCTCGGCGCGGGCTGGCTGCTGGTCGATCCGCTGGTACCCGACGAAGACGAATTCGTACCCTTGCCCGGCGTCTATCGAAGCGGCGTGCGTACGCTTGAGCCGGTGATCAGCAATGACTGGATCGGGCGACGAATTGCCGAGACCGGCGTTCCGCTGGAGATCGCCGCACTCGCAGTCAGCACTGATCATCGTCAGGTTGCGGTGCTGGCTTCGAGTGGCTCGAGCTTCGATCTCTGGATTGCCGATATCGCACAGCTGGACCAGGTTCAGGCAGTGATGCTTTCAGTCGATGCCGAAGCGATGCTTCTGGCAGGCATGGCCACGAACGGTCGTTGGGTGCTGTTCGAGGGATCGCAATGGTCGACCGACGGTATGCAGGTGGTAAGTCTGGACCCGCTGGAACTCTTGCCGCAGCGCGGCGGGCGCTTCACTTTCAGTGATTTCCATAGTGGGGCGATGCGACCCCTGCTTCTCACGCACGGCGTCGCGGCCCTGACCAGCGAACTGAAATTCGCGCCGTATTCGGGGGACAGCTACGACATCGAGCTTCCCTACGGACAGCACTATTACCGCTTCAATACTCTGTCGGCCTCCCGATCCGGCGGCAGACTTCTCGTGCATCGTGCCAGCGAAAGCCGCGAAAGCGTGGAGCTTGTCGATCCCGTCGCCCAAAGCGTGGTGACCCTGGCGGAGACTGAGCGGGACACCCAGGAGTGTTACCAGGTCATCCGCCCTGGAGGAGACCGAATCGATGTCCTACGACTGGGTGCAGCGTGGTCTCCGGCCAGCGATCTGATTGCCCTTCTCGATCCGCAGCTGGACCGGATGTTGCTGCTCGACTCCCTGGGCCAGACGGTGGCCGCCATCGAGCTGCCTGCGTCCGATGGTATTGACTACCACGATCAGATGACCGTGTCCGACGGAGAGCTGCAGTTCGGTCGTCAGTCCAAGGGTCTGCAGCGGATGGCGGACAAACCAGTATTCGCCGAGGAAGGCTTTGGATCTTCCGACGACTGGATGTGTCAAGAAATCGGCGCGGCTCCGCCCGCAATGTCCGGGAAGGCGCCACTCTCGGACAAGGGTGATGACGGTCCAGAACAGTCACTGGTGTATGACCGCACCCTGCTTTGGGATCCGTCCGGATCACGCGTGGTCGGGGTCTACGGCGACCTCGTCGAGGCGCTCCACCCTGGATCCGGCGCGGACGTGATGGCCCTTGGTCACACGCGGAGGGTCGAAGTCGACGTGAGGCGCGCGTCGGTGCGCATCCTGGAAAGCGGAGCGCAATGGCCGCACGTCGGGCAGGTCGGGGAACCACTCGTACCTGAGAGTCCTCACTACGGAATGCACTTCCAGGCACCTGGAAGCTGGGCGCCTCAGCGCCTGGGATACTGGACCGCGGGCCAGCTCAGACCCTGGATGCAGCCTTCCGGGCCGTTCAGTGTCCCTTTCGTCTGGCCTGACGAACGCGCGTATGCGCTTGCCGAGACCGGGTGCGAAGAGTGCCTGCCGGTGGTCGTGCTCAACATGGACCGCGGACTGGCGCACCTCGAAGCCGCACTCGTAGGGCCGAATATCGATATGGGCGGATTCGCCACTGATCTGCATCTTGCAGGGTGGCGTATCGACCTGCTCGCCGAACAGAGCAGTGGGGGATGGCGACAGGTCATCGGCTGGACCCAGGGAGAAGTGGACGACTATCGCTTCCTTCGCTGGCCGCCAGACGTTTCCGGTCAAATCCTTCTGCGCTTGCAGACAGAGGATCTCGCGGGCAATCGGCGCAGTGCCTACCGTCGCATGCTGCTGCCCAATCCTCCGCTGCCCCGACTTCTCGAACTCCTCGCCGCGGGACCACGCTACATATCGCCGAACGGCGATGGCGTGCAGGATGCCATGGTCATCGACTACGAAGCGCTGCTGTCGCAGCCCTTCGTGTTCCGCGTCCTCGACGCGCTAGGCCAGGAAGTCTTCCGCCGCTCTGTCCAACACCTTCCCGGCGAGCTCGGAGCGCAACAGATCGTCTGGGCAGGCGACTCCGACGGCGGCGGACGCGTGGCTGACGGCGACTACGAGGTCGAACTTTGGTCCTATGCGTTTCCGATTTCGGTCGACACGCAGGCGCCGCAGGTCAGCGGCGCGTTCTTCTCGCGTCCGTTTTCCTTCTCCAATCCGCCTGTGATGCCCATTGCCTCGATTGGTGCCACGGTTTCCGATCCACTGCTGCTCAGTGAGCAGCTTGAAGTCAGGCCATGGGGGAGCGTGCTCGCCTGGAGCGCGATCGCGTCGCTGCGCGTGGGTCCGGTAGCGATTTCAAGAAGCCTCTACGTTGCGAACGAGTTCCGCATCGCAGCAGCCGACGCGGCCGGAAATCGGAGTCTGATTCCGCTGCAGTGGCCCGGAGACTGGCTGATCTTGAGGGCAGCAAGCAGCATCGGAGTCGAGTTCGGCGAGCCGCCAACGGCGACGCTCGAACCCGTGTTTCCCCCCTGGCAATGGAGATGGAGTCGTGTTCGCACTGTACTGCCGATTGATTTCACCGAGGAAGCTTGGCAGCAAGCGCAGAAGCTCGGGCCGCTGCGGGTCGAAGTGGATGACGACCTTCGTCTGCATTTCGTCGACCTGAGCCGCAGCGGTCTTGCGACCTTGCACCTCGAAACGCGTGATCCCGATGCAGGCGGCTGGACCAGCACGGAAATCGATGCAGCGGGATTCGAAGGTGGCCAGGTGGTTGTCCCGATGGCGGTTCTCGCAGGCGCACGGACGATCGTGCGCCTTCGTGGGGTGACTACCGCCGGAGGTACGCTGCTTTCGAACCCAGTGTTGCTTGAAGTCGAAAACATTGGACGCTTGGTCCGTTACAACGAACATGTACACCCGGCTCTGTTTCCGGGGCTTCCCCAGCCACCCGACGGCAGCTGCGTCTGGCAGCATGCGTTCGCGCCCGAACCGTTTCTTCGGCGCGAGGTCTGGGCGTTGCCGGGCTCCGGAAGTCCGCAGCGCGTCGACCCATTCCGCGAGGGTCTCGCTGGCGCCATCGCCTACGTGATGCCGCCGCTTTCGGAAGGTGATCTAGTCGAGATTCGCGTCGAGACCGCAGACGGGCGGACGATCGTCCACCGGTCGACGTCTCCGTGCATGGCGGGGGAACCCCCGTCGCCGCCGCTCGAGGGCGTGCCCATCGACATCGCCACGATTCCGGCGCCCGATTGCGGGAGTCATGCGGGCGCGCTTCGCGTGCGTGTAGGACCACCGGTTTCAGCATCCGGGCCGGCGTCCATTGCCGTCGAGCGCGCGCTGGGCGAACTGGTCAATGCCGGAGGACAGACGCTGACCACGCTGTTCGACGTTTCTGATCCGGCGAATCAGGTGGACCCGCCCGGAACTTGCACTGCGGGTGAATTTCTGGTGGACGAGACGTTGCCGCTCGGTTCCCTGGCGCCCGGCGCCTATTCGCTCAGGGTGATCGTGAGCACGGACGATGGCGAGTCGCACCAAGCGCATCTTGACTTCGATGTCCATGCATCGCCGCCCGGTTTCAACGTGATCGAGCCCGAGGATCAGGCCACCCTGTGCCTGGTGGAGCCGAGCACACGTTTGCCGGCCGAACTCGCTTTCCACGACACCCGACGCAAGGGCCTGCTCATCGAGGTTTCCCGCCCGATGCCGGATGGTTCGGTTTACACCGATTTCGCACCGGTCGCGTCAGGTTCCGTCGGGCAAATTCCGGATTGGTGGGTGTGCGGCGGCGCAATCGATGCGCCGCGAATCGGGCTGGAAGGCTTCGATCTCCCGCGGAGCTTCGATTGGCCCATCAACCCGCCGCGCTCACCCCAGTCCCACTTCGGGCTGATGGATCTTGCTTTTCACACCCTCGATCGCGCCGGCGGCCACGCCTGCGCGACTCGGCGCGTACGCGTCGACACGCGCGTTGAAATCGAAAACGCAGTGCTGAGCCCAGTAAGAACATGGTCGCAGCGCCGGACGCCGGTGCTCTCCCAGGCTGGCTCGCCCTCGTTCCTGCAGGCGATCTATCGAAACGTCGCACACGAAGCACTCACAGCCCGCCTGGTCGTTCACGCCGCAGAGTACATCAGCAACGCGTGGCGCCCGGTTGGGCCGCCGCTCCATACGGGTCCGCCGCTGGCGTTCTCCGGCCCAATCGAATTGCACTGGTCCGGCATGCTCGATTTAGGCTACGCGGATGACGGCTTCTACCTTGTCATGCCGATCTTCGAGGACGGGTGCCGCGATAGCCAGCCTCAGGGCAAGCTGATCGAAGTCGATTCCACGCCGCCTGGGATCAGTGTTTTGCATCCTCAGCCGGGGCAGATCGTGACAAGCTCGCTGCTCGAGATCAGTGGTACGGTCATCGACAAGTACTTCAACGCCTATTCGGTCGAGCTCGGCATCGGCGCATCGCCGATCACATGGACGCTGATCGATGGGTCGGACGAGGAAGTCCCCGAGGTGAGCACATTGGGCGTGGCGAACCTCGAGGGTTTGAGCGGCGCCGCGGTCGTCCGCGTCCGGGCAACCGACAAGCTTGGCAACCGCAGCGAGCTGCGCGTTCCGATATTCCTCGACCCTCCGCCTCCGGTCCTGAGCGACTTCGAAGTCGATCCGGTCCTGTTTTCGCCGAACGGCGATGGCCGTCTGGACACGAGCGCAATCCAGTTCGGCCTGTCCGTGCAGGCGCAGGTCACGCTGGCGGTGCTCGACGAGTCTTCGAGCAGCACCGTAGCAGTCCTGATTGCCGACGCGCTGCTGGAAGCCGATTCGCACGTGCGCGAATGGAACGGGGCTGCCAATGCCGGGGTGGTGGTGGCGGATGGGCGCTATCGGGTGATAGCGACGGCAGTCTCGACTGCCGACCCTGATCTCGTTGGTGAAATCGAACACAGCGTCGTCGTCGATACGACGCCGCCGGATCTCGACCTGGTCGAGCCGGCGACCGAGCATACCCAGGGCCTTG
Source organism: uncultured Gammaproteobacteria bacterium (assembly GCA_964526035.1). GTDB lineage: Bacteria > Pseudomonadota > Gammaproteobacteria > Xanthomonadales > BPKI01 > DAOMOD01. Next base: position 14,309 of record CAZGKE010000029.1, read on the forward strand.
GGCCGATCCTTCTCTCGATCACCGAGCGTCATCCGAAGAACCTCGTGTTTCAGCTGGTCGGGCCTGGCGACGGTATTGTCGACAGCGACGATGTCGCGCTGAGCGGTGTTGATCCTGACCTCGGCCTTACCGATCTCACGGATCTGGACGAAGGTTCCTATACGTTGAATCTGGACGCTTGGGACCGTGCGGAGAACCATGCCAGCGAAGTGGTCGATTTCGTCATTGACCGGACGCCACCCGCGCTGGAACTGCATGAACCTCTGGACGAGTCCCATCTCAGGCCCGATCAGGTGATCGCACTGCGCGGACTGATCGAAGAACCGCATCTTGCACTGTGGGGTGTGCGTCTGGCCGAGCAGGCCGACGTGCCGGAGTGGCTGGATCTGCACACGGCGATCGACGCGCCGACCGACGACCTGCTGTACGAGTGGCCGGTTGACCTGCCGGATGGCGAGTACCTGCTGCGCCTGTGGGCGCGCGACCGCGCCGGCAACGAGTCTGAACTCGACCACCGGATCACGGTCGACGGCACCGCGCCCGAACTCGCTGTCGACGCGCCGCTGGCCGACAGCTGGGCAGGACCGCAACTCGATATCCATGGAACCGTCACCGACCTGCACCTGGCGAGCTACATTGTCGAAGTCGCGACGCAGGCCGATGCCGCCCAGGGGCTGTGGACCGAGCTGCATGCCGACACCGATGGCGTGGAAGCTGCCCTGATTGCGTCGGTTCGTCCGAGCCTGCCGTCGGGGCCGGCAGCGCTGCGCATGCGCGCCTACGACCGGGCCGGCAACGAGACTGAACTGGTTCGTGCGTTCCAGTATGTGGCGTCGCTGCCGCCGGCGCCGAGTGGCCTGGTGGCTCGCGTCGAGCAGCGTCGCGACGTACGACTGGACTGGCAGCCGCTGGTCCACGAGGTGGCTCTGGTCGGATACCACGTCTATCGCAACGACGCGCGCATCACCGTGCAGCCGCTGCCCGGCATTTCGCATCTCGATGTCGGCCTCGAAGAGGGCCACTATCGCTACGTGGTGAGCGCGGTCGACGTCGCCGGTAACGAAAGCGCACCGTCTGCGCCTGCGTTCGTGCAGATTCACCTGAGCGCACCGGAGGTGTTCCTGCAACATCCACGCGCCGATGATCGGGTGCGCGGCATGGTTGAGGTGACGGGCACGGCCGACGCCGAAGAGGGCTTTGCCAGCTATAGGCTCGAGGCCGTACCGCTCTCTGGCGGCAACGCAATTCTGATCGCGCAGTCGGGCCAGCCGCGCCGAGGTGAAGTGCTTGGTCAATGGGACACCCGCGGACTTCCAGAGGACGCGCAATACAACCTTCGCCTCGAGGCTTTCGACAGTTTCGGAAACCACGCGGAGACCGGGCTGACGGTGGTCATCGACAACCTTCCGCCGCAGGCGCCGACGGGTCTCACCGCCGAGATCGACGACCCCGACGTGCAGCTCGAATGGAATGCCAACGGCGAATCCGATCTGCTCGGCTACCTTCTGTACCGCGACGGCGTCCTGGTGCACTGGATCGGTTCGTTGCCCGCCGATCTGCGGCCTCTGGCGCTTACCACCACCGACTATCGCGATCGTACGGTTCCCGACGGCGTCCACACCTATCGCGTATTCGCCATCGATCAGGCCGGCAACATCAGTGCGCCGTCCGAGCCGGCCGTCGTCTCGATCGATCGCGGACCGCCGTCGATGCGCTTCGTCGAGCCCGTCCAGGGTCACGCCTTCGAGACCTCGGTGCGCGTCCGAGCCGAGAGCGACGACACCGACATCGATGAGGTGCGCTTCGAGCTTCGTCCCGAAGGCGGCGGCACCTGGCAGCCGCTCGGTGCGGCGCTGACCGAGCGGCCCTACCGGATCGTGTGGACACCCGATGGGTTGCCCTGGGGCGAGTACGACATCCGCGTCATCGCCACCGATCTTGGCGGCCTGATCGATCCACAACCGCCAGTCCTGCGGTTGCGTTTTGCGGATCTCACGCCGCCCCACGTGCCGCAGGGACTGAACGCAACGGTCGACGGCGATCGCGTGGAACTGGCGTGGGACGCGGTCCAGGACGATGACCTCGCTGGTTATCTGCTCTATCGAGGCGAGACGCAGCTCACTACAGTCCCGCAGACGGAGCCGTCCTACACTGACACGGGTCGTCCGCTTGGCGTTCACGTCTATCGTGTTGCCGCCCAGGACGGTTCGGGCAACGTCTCGGATCTGTCCGCGGCTGTCGAAGCGCTGGTTCATCGACCGCTGCTGAAGCAGCCGTACTCGCCGACACCGGAGCCGTTCACCGAACTTCGCGGCGCGGCTGCCGTAACCGGCGAGATTCTTGGTGAGGTGGCCCACGCGCAGGGGAGCCATCCGGTTTCGGTGGCGACCGATGCCGATGGTCTGTTCGCGGCGCCGAATCTTCCGCTGGAAGTTGGCGCGAACACAGCAACCGTGCGCCTGCATCATGGCGACGGCAATCGCAGCCTGCCCGCATCGGTACCGGTGGTACACGGTCTGCCGCCAGAGCCGCCGACGGGACTCGGGGGCCTCGTCAACGGTCACGATGTTTCCGTCAACTGGACCGCGCATCCGAGCGCCGAGGTCATCGGATATCGTCTGTTCCGCAATGATCTCGCTCTGCCCGCGGATGTCGCAGCGCCAGCGCCCGCGCAAGTCTCGGCGAGCCACGGCAACGCGATGCGCGCTCTCGATGGCAATGCCGGAACGGCCTGGGGCGACTCTGAAAACCTGGCGGCGACGCCCACCGATCTGTGGATGCAGATCGACTTTGCCGAGCCGCAATTGATCGTCCAGGTTGAACTCGACTGGTCCAGCGAGCGGCGTGCGCTGGATTTCGAGATCCAGGGCGGCTTTCAGGGCGTCTGGGTCCCGCTGGCTACCGTCACGGGCAACCAGAGTGAAAACAACCAGCTGCTTCTGCCGCGCCCGTATCGCAGCGACCGTCTGCGACTTCGGATCACCCGACTTGCCGCGAGCGGGTGGTTCTCGCTGGGGCTCGCCGAACTGCGTGTGCGGGTGCGCCCGTTGATTTCCGGCACGGAGCAGGCGTTCCCCGGACTGCTCGACGGACCCTATCGATTCGAGGTCACCGCGGTCGATGGCTACGGGTTCGAGAGCGCGCGATCCGATTCGATCGAACTGGATGTCGGCGACGTGGAGCCACCGCCCGCGGTGGTGCTTGGCGGTACGGTGATCGACGCCGACGTGCATCTGAGCTGGACCGAAAGCGTCGCGGATGACCTCGATCACTATCGCGTGCTGCGCGACGGCGCCATCATCGGCACGGTACCGATCGACGCGTCGCGGACCTACGTCGATCCGGCTCTGGCCAACGGCAGCTACGACTACACGGTGCTCGCCGTCGACCATGTCGGCAACGGACAGCCTTCGAACGTCTACACGGCGACCATCGACATCGACCCGCCGGGCGCTCCCACCATCATCTCGGTGACCGCGCCGCCGGAAGGTGCTGCGCTGGTCGTCTCCTGGGCCGCGCCTGAAGGCGAGTCGCCGACCGGCTATCGACTGCATCGCTCGCTCGATGTCGCAGGCCCCTACGACGCAGTGGCCGAAGTCGCCGCGCTGGAGCATCGCGATGAGCCTCTGATCAACGGCGTCACCTATCACTACACCGTCCAGGCGCTTGACGGCAGCGGCAACGCGGGTGCGCACAGCGAGCCTGCCAGCGGAACACCTGCAAGAATATTGGCGCCGGATGCGCCCGTGTTCCACTGGCCCGGCCGCGGCGGCGAGCAGGTCCACGTGACGACGGCCGACACGCCGGTGCTGGGCGCGGCCGAACCCGGAGTGCGCGTCGACCTCCATCGTCAGCAGACGCTTCTGGGTTCGACCTTTGCGCGAAGCGAAAGCGGCGTCGATGAGACGCGGACATGGCCGACGGGTCTCTACAGGTATCGCCTCTCCAGCGACTCACGCTGGCTGTGGGTTGCTCCCTACGATGCCGGCGAGCGCATCATCGATCTCCTTGGCGACCGCGAATACGGTCTCGTTGGCGAGGGAAGGTCGGTGGCCTGGGACGCCGTTCGCGGCGAACTTTGGCGGGTGCGCTGGGAAGGCGCGATCGAGCTGATTGACGGTCGTTCGGGATCGATTGCGACGATCGACTCGCCTTTGTCGGATACCGAGTTCGCCAGTCCCGAACCCGGCGGCAAACGCGCGCTGCTGATCGGGTACCCGGACCCCTTCGCCAACTTCGCGGGATTCATCTGGGATCGTGACGACGACAGCGTGCGCGAGCTGCCGGCGGCGATTTCTGGATACTCGGCCAGTCGAACGCTGGCCTGGGGTGGTCCGGGGCGCTTCGCCTGGATCCAGTCCGGCAGCCTGCATGTCTTCAATGTGGACACTGATGAGCTGCAGGTTCTGGGCAGCGGGCTGATTGACGAACCGGTCGCCTGGGCGCCCGATGCGCCGATGGTGGTCGCCGTCGGCTGGCTCAACAACGGATACCGGCTGCAAGTATTCGACGTCGAGCTGGGCGACGTACTGGTTCCCGACCTGCCCGCAGGGGCTCTGCGGGCGCCGGTCTTTGATCCCGGCGGTACGCTGCTGGCCGCGCACACGTTCAACGGTGTCAGCGTGTTCGATCCGCTCGCAGGCACAGTGGTCGACAGTTGGACCGTCGAAGGCCCAACCGCGGTCGCCTGGCCAGCGCCGCTGGAAATGCACTTCGTGCGCTATTCGGGGCTGTCGCGACTGCGCGTGGCCGGTGCTTTCAGTTTCGACTCAGTCGATCTGCAGCCGGGGGACAATCTGCTGCATGCCCGCGCCGTTGACGACTTCGGCAACGGCAGCGTGGCGTCGCAGGTGCTGAACGTCGTGCGTGATGATGTAGTGTTGCCGGACATCGCCATCGCCGCCGCCGACATTCGCATCCTCCCCGCCGGCGGCGCGCCGGGCGAGAGCTTCGCGCTGCGAGCGACGGTGCGCAATCCGGGCGCTGCGGCAAGCGAAGCGGTCGAGGCCCGGGTCACGCTGGACGGCCCGCACGGATCGCTCGGCCCGGGCCAGATGCTCCACCTGCCGGCCATCGCCGCAGGTGGAGCGCACGTTCTCGAGGCGGCGTTGGGCACGCTTGCCGACGCCGGTCCGCACAGCGTCCGGGTGGAACTCGATCCGCTGCGTCAGCTTGTCGAAGTGACGCGCGACAACAACGTCGCCTCGCGCGCCTTCCTGGTCGATGGCGGCAACGCACCACGATTGTTCGTGGACCTGGCAGACGAAAGCCTGGCGCCCGGGCAGAACCTCATATCGGACCTGCGCGTCTACAACGGCGGGCCGTCGTTCAGCGGCGCGGTGCAGTTGGCCGTGGTCGACGCGCAGGGGCATGCGGTCGCCGATCTTGGCGAGGAGTCCGTCGGGCCGCTGGCATTCGGTGCGCTTTGGCGGCGCGACGTGGTGTGGATGCCGGGCGAAACTTTGGCCGGCGACTATCTCCTTCGTGCACGGCTGCGTGATGTAGCGGGTGGTCTGGTCGAGGTTGTCGAAGCACACTTCAGCATCGAGCTGGCCACTGTGATCGATCTGACGGTCGGCCCCGAACTTCCCGACTATCCGAGTGGCGGGGAGGCGCACATTGTTTCCTCGCTGTCGGTGATTGAAGCCAACGGATTCCTGACTGACGCCTCGCTGCGCCTGAGTGCGCTCGACCACCAGGGGCAGGAGCTGTGGACCGCGCTGCGCCCGCTCGGGCAGTTGCCGCCCGGCTATCAGTCGGCCCATGTCACGCCCTGGGACCTGAGCGAGGTCGCGCCGGGCAGCTATGCCCTTCGGTTGGTGTTCGAGAGCGCGACGCTCCAGCAAACAGCCTACGGAAGTGTCGATGTGCGGCCATCGGGGCCCGGTCAGGCCCTTGTCGGCACCCTCGATTTCGCGCCGAGACCGATTGCGCTCGGCGATCCGGCACGTGTCGAATGGTCCCTGCTGTCGAGCACACCGCGTACACAGTTGCCGCTGCGGCTGCGCCTGTTGCGTCCGACTGGCATGCAGATGGTGGCCGCGGTCGAATTCCATGTCGACGCCGAGCCTGGCATCACCGTGACCGGCCAGCACGCCTTTGTCGACGCGACGCTCGCGGCGGGCGACTATCTGGCGCTGTTCGAGTACCGCAATGGAACGGACGGAGACTGGCTGCCCCTTGCCAGCCGCAGCAGCGCTGCCGTGGACCTGATGCCGCCGGTCGTGACCCTGCTGCAACCGCAGCAGGGTGCGGTCGTGCGCTCGCCGGTGTCGGTGCGCGCACGCATCGTCGACGCCCATTCCGCCATCGCCAACGCCGAAGCGCGCGTCGGGGACGGCGCATGGCGACGTCTGTTCGAGGATGGCGGCGGCGACTACGAGCGTTCCGTGGACGGCATGCCCGAAGGTCCGGCCAGCGTCGTGGCCCGCGCCAGCGATCAGGCCGGCAACCTCGCAGTCAGTTTGCCGCATGCCTTCACCGTGGACGATACGCCGCCGCAGATCACCGTTACCGGCGTGTCCGACGGTGACCTCCGCAATCACCCGGTGGCGCCGGTGGTGCAGGTGTTCGATCTCCATCCCGGCAGCGTCGATATCCGTCTCAACGGTGTGCCATTCGTTTCCGGCACCGAGGTCGCCGACGAAGGGCCGCACCTGCTGACGGTCGAAGCCTTCGATCAGGCGGGCAACCGCGCCTGGCGGCAGGTCGGCTTCGAAATCGATCTGACGCCGCCGCCGGTGGCTTTCCTTCAGCCGCTCGATGGCGAGACGACCCCGGAAGTACGGATCGAAATCCATGTTGCATCCGAACCCGGCGCGATGATCCACCTGGCTCTGGACGATTACGATGCCGATCTGATCGCCGACGCCGACGGTCTAGCCATCTTCAGCGACGTCGCCCTGCGGCTGGGGTCCAACCTCGTCGGCGCCAGCGCCGAAGATGCTGCCGGCAACATCGGCGGTCCGGTCCAGATCACGGTTTGGCGCGAATTCGACACCGGGGCACTGCAGGGAAGCGTGCTGCCGGCAGCGGTCGAGTTCCCTGTTGGCGCAGATGTTGCCGGAAGCTGGGAAGTGACCAACGGCGGATCAGTCGGACTCGAGAATCTCGAAGTGCGCATTCGCGTCTGGCACGGCGCCCATGTCGAGCCGCTCGGCGAGCGCATTGACGTGGCCGACCTGCCGGCGGGTGCCACCTGGACGCAGCCATGGAGCTTCGCCTCCGGCAGCTGGCCCTTGGGCGATCTCGCACTGGTGCTGGAGGCGCGCGAGGGCGGCGCTGCCGAATGGTTCGGACTCGACTCGGCATCGGTTTCTCTTGCTGACCGCACGTCGCCACTTGTGGAGGTGCTGGAGCCCGCAACGGGTGCCATCGTCGGTGGCAGCTTTGTTGTGCGCGCGCACGCGATCGATACGCACAGCTCGATTGTTGCTGTGGCGGTCTCGGTGGATGCGGGCGACTGGTTGCCCCTGACCGCCGAGCCCGGCGTACCCGATGTGTACCTGCGCGGGCTCGACGATCTGCCGGAAGGCGAACGCAACCTCCGGGTGCGCGCCATCGACGCCTGGGGCAATACCGCCTTGACCGAACCGGTCATCGTGACCGTCGATCGCACTGCGCCGTTGATCGTCATCCAGGGCATCGAAGACGGGGGGCTCTATGCCCAAACGGTGATACCGGAGTACTCGGTGACCGACGCCAATCCGGTCACGCATGAGGCGACTTTGAACGGGCTGCCGTTCGCAAGCGGTACGCCGGTGTCCGCCGAGGGAAGCCATGTGCTGCGCATCGACGCAGAAGATGCAGCGGGCAACCTTGCCGAAGCCAGCGTGCAGTTCGAGATCGACCTGACACCCCCTGACCTGGTCTTTACCCACCCGCAGCCCGGCGCCATCGTGCTGATGGCGGAGACGATGATCTCGGGACTCACCGAGCCGCTGGCGCAGGTGTATCTCGCGGGCCCGCTGGGCAACATGCAGACCGTGGCCGACGCTGGCGGCGCCTTTGTCGTGCCCTCGTGGCCCCTGGCTCAGGGCCTCAACACGATCAGCGGACACGCCGTGGACCGCGCAGGCAACGTGGGCAGCGACGCCCATCTCGACATCGAGTACCGCGCCAATGCGGGCGTCAACGTGGAAGCGAGTCTGGCCCTCGATCCGCAATGGATCGAACCCGGCACGGAGTTCGACGCAGGCATCCAGCTGCACAATACCGCCGACGTCGACGCCGATGGCCTGCCGCTGCGTCTGGTGGTGCGCTCGACGACGCGAGGAAACCAGCCGCCGCTCTACGAGGATTCCTGGCAGCAGGACATCGACGCAGGTGCCGTGCTTGACTTGCAGCGCATCATCGCAACGGACGGTTGGCCGTTGGGGTCGGTGCTCGCAGAGCTGAGCGCGCAGATCACCCAGAGCGACGGCGCGCAGTCGTGGATCGTGTTGGCCACCGCCGCTGGCACCGTCGCCGACCTGACGCCACCCGCGCTCGACTGGGTGGCGCCACCGGCCGGCAGCTACCATCGCGTCGCGTTCGAAGCAGTCCTGCACGCCACCGATGCGCTGTCCGCAGTGGATCGCGTCGAAGTCAGGGTCGGGGAGGGCTTCTGGGTGGTGCTGTCTGCAGACGGCGACGGGGTGCACTGGCGCGCCATGCTCGACCCGGCCGAGGGTACGCATGCGCTGCATGCCCGGGCCTTCGACGCGCACGACAACATGCGCGAAATTGCGACACGCACCGTGCACGTCGATCGCACGCCGCCCTCCATCCAAGTGGACGGGATTGCCGACGGTCACCTTGGCAACCAGCCGGTGACGTTGTCGTGGACCGTCGAAGATGCTTCCCAGGTCACATCGGCGGCCACGCTCAATGGTCTGCCGATCGCTTCGGGCTCGACGGTGTCTGCCGAAGGCGTGCACCGTCTGGTTGTCTCCGCCGAGGATGCCGCTGGCAACACCGCGGAGGCGACCGTCGACTTTGAACTCGACCTGACGCCGCCCACGATCGTCGTCCATCACCCGCTCGACGGCCAGGTGCTGTGGCAGCCACAGACAACGGTGCTTGGAGCGACTGAAGCACTCGCCGACGTGAGTCTAGTCCTCGGCGCCACCGCGCTCGAAGTCGAGGCGGGATCGGATGGCGCGTTCCAGTTCGCCAAGGTTGCGCTTGAGCCGGGCGAAAATCTCTTTGTCCTGCAGGCGACCGATCGTGCCGGGAACCTGGGTGAATCGATCTCACTTTCAGTATGGCGCGCCACCGCTGGCGACGTGGACCTGATCGGTTTCGTCGAGCTGCCGATACCCGAATGGCCCGCTGGGGGCGAGCCCGTGCCGTTCGAGATTCGCGTCCTGAACGGCAGCGAGTTCGACATCCAGTCCGCTGGCATCGAACTGAGTGTGCGCGCGTCGACAGGTGGAGAACCACTTGCCGTGTGGACATGGCAGCAAACCCTCGTTGCCGGTGCGGAGTTGGCCGAGCAAGGAAACTGGCCGACTGAGGACATTGCACCGGGCGACTATAGCTTCAGCCTTCGCGCACAGGTGCCCGATGGCGACGGCGGCCAGACGTGGCAGGCGCTGCGACAGGCGTCACTGCACCTGCCCGATCGCGAGGCACCGACTGTTCTCCTGGTCGAACCGATTGCCGGCGACCTCCTGTTGCCGGGCGACGCGGTTCGGATCGAGGCAGATGACAGGCTCAGCGCGATCGCTGCCGTCGAGTTCCGCATCGACCAGGGTCAGTGGCGGCCGACCGAACCGGCCGGCGGAAACGCCTTTCATGCCGCGTGGCCGTCGGTAGGCGAGGGCGTGTTCACGGTCGAAGCGCGCGCGCTCGACGACTGGGGCAACGAGGCCCGGACGCCGCCGATCACCGTCAGCGGGCGCGGGAGTGCCGTTCCGGAAGCCGTACCGATTCCGGTGGGTGTCACCGCGCTGTGGCTGCTACAACTGATACTCCTGGCCGGAACCGCGGCCATCGTCATTGGCCGCCGCGGAAGGGATGCTCCATGAAATGCCTGTCGATCATGCCGAACGAGAATCGCCCGGATGCCCTGGCAGCGCGAAAGCAGCTGCGCGATGACTGCAATGCGTCGGAGCGCAGCAAGAGACGCCGGGTGCCTGTTTTCGCGGCCATGACGACCAAGAGTGGGTGCCGTTCGGGCCAGCCCCGGTCGTCCGGACTTTCGTGGTGCCGGTTGCTGGCGTATTCGTTGGGAATGCTGCTGTATGGCATCGGTGCCGCCATTGCCGATGACGCGATACCCGCACCGTCGTCGGTGCTGATCGCGGAACTCGAAGCGGGCACTGACGTCAGCGGTGCCGTTCTCGACCTGGCCGGCCCGATCGAGGCGCACCGCATGCGCCCGCGGACAGCGGCGGCGTCCACGCACGCCGGAACGGGCGGCGAGTTGCTGCGAGCGCTTGCTGAGGTCGGGAAGTCGAGTGGGTCAGACGCGGAAGTGGCGAAGCTCATGGCGCTGATCGACCGGCAGCTCGCCGACTGGTTGCTGGCTGAAGCCTTGCTCGAGGAGCAGCAGCGTCTTGCCGCCTCCCGCTCCGCTTCACCGGGAATGAAAGCGCGCGCCGCAGGCGTGCTCGGTCAATTCCGTCAGCGTGCTGCCGCACCGCGCGCTGCGCTGACGGCGGCACGCGCCAGATTGCATCGCGAAGGTGCCAAGGCCCTGCGCACCGAACTGGCTGGAGACCTTGCGACGAAGCTTGAGGAGGCAAGCGCATCGTCGCGGCCTGCACCGGCAAGAATTCTCGGCGCGCGCCCACCGCAGCACCGCCCACAGTGGGCCCAGCGCGCACCGCGTACATCGCCCGTCGTGGTGCCGAGCTACGCGGGTGGTGCCGTAGCCGAAACCCCTGAGGATCGAACTGAAGGCGACGATGCGCCTTTCGCACCCGAGGTGCTTGCCCTGGCGCAGGGCCTGGATTACGACTACGCCCGCATCCACGCCTTCGTGCGTGGCGAAATCCGCACCGAGTGGTACGCCGGACAGATGCGCGGTCCGGCAGCGACGCTGGCGCAACGAGCCGGCAACGATGTCGATCAGGCGGCGCTGCTGATCGCGCTGCTGAGGGCGAGCGGGGCGGCAGCGCGCTACGTGCATGGGACCATAGAGGTCGATGTCGGAACACTTTCAGCGATGCTCGGCGTCAATGACGCGATCAGCGTCGGACGCGTGCTGACACGTGCCGGTATCGCCAACGAGGCGGTCATTGCGGGCGGACAGGTCGCGGCATACCGTTTCGAGCACACTTGGGTCAGCGCGCGGGTGCCGTACGCGAACTACCGCGGCTCCGTGGTCGATCACAGCGGCATGGTCTGGCTGCCGCTCGCCACGGCCATCAAGGCACACGTCGTGCCCCCACGCGGACCAGGCGCCACGAATAGCGGTGTCGACATCGAGGCGCTGCTGGCGTCCTACCTGGAGGCTGATGCGCCCGCCGCGGATCCGGGTCGGCGTCTGCTCGATCTTGCGCAGGACGCACGACCGGACCTCGACTGGGACGGTCTTCTGGCAGCCTCCGAGGTACAAGAGCCACGACTCGACATCCTGCCCGATACGCTGCCTTTCAAGGTCGCCGCCGTGTACCACGAGGGCGCCGGGCTTGCCGCGACGGAGCGGCAATGGGCGCACATCCGGATCTACGCGAGCGCGGAAGCAGGCGCCGCGCTGCTGCTCGATCGCGAGCTGCCGCTTTCCGCGCTGGTGGAGCACCGGGTCACGCTGGCCTATGTGCCGGCGACCACCGAAGATCAGGACCTCATCCACGCCAACGGCGGCTGGTACCTGACGCCACCCGCACTTCTGCGTATCCGTCCCGTCATCCAGATTGACGGACAGCCGGCACTGGTGGGCGAGGGCGCCATCGACGCCGGCCGACTGCACCGAGTCGAGATCACGCTGCGCGGACCCGCGGGCGAAGCCGACTATCGCCAGATTCTGCTGTCGGGAAATCTTGCGGCCCTGCATTTCGGCGATGGCCGGCATGCGGACGGCGCGCTCGAAACCGATCCGAGCCACGGCGACAGCGAAGGGCGGGCCGCGCGTCTGCTCTCCGGACTGTTGCGCCGCTACGTCCGCGACTGGACGCGCGGTGAGAATCAGGCGGCGGCGGTGCTCGGCGCGCGGGTGCTGCGCCCGCTGCCGGGACTGGTACTCGCGGCTATCGAGTCCAACGTCGAGGAAGTCTTCGGCATCCCGCTCTCCATGGAGTTCAAGGGCGTGTCCCTGGATGCCGCGCTGCGGCCGTCCGAGCCGCTCGCTGCGGACGCGGACAGCGAGCGCGCGTGGATGCGCGTTGCGGCGCTGCACGGCAGCGTGATCGAGCATCGCGTGTTCGAGCGCCAGTGGAGCGTCGTCAGCGTCTCCGCCGAGCGCATCCTGGCGCTTGCGTCGGTGGCCGGCATTGCGGCTCTGGAGCTGTCGCCAGGAAGCACCCTGCCGGCGCTGCCGTTCGCGGCCGATATCCTGGCTGCGCTGCAGGGCTGGCTCGACGCCGGATACCGTGTGCGCGTGCCATCTGCGTCCTTGGCGCTGAACGCCTGGACCGGCGCCGGCTGGACCGTGGAGCATCCGCAGACCGGCGACAGCGGCTACTTCATCAGCGGCCATTGGGCGGGCGGTTCGACCACCGAGCCCCCCGAACAATGGGTGCTCGACTTCATCGCCGAGGCGCTGCGCTTTCCTTTCGGCGTCGAGCCGAACGAGGACCCGCAGAGCGCAGCGCGCCTGCTCAAGGTGCCGGTCAGCGACTGGCAGCGGGTGGTGGCAGGCGAGATCGCGGATCGCCCGTTGACCGTGCTGGTGCTGGACCCGTTCGGAAGGCCCGTCAGAGGAGCGCCTGTCACGTTCCAGGTCCACCACGGCGAAGGACGCCTGATCGACGCAATCGGAAACACGGAAGTCGAATCGGTCGTCGTTGAAAGCGATGCGGCTGGAGTTGCCAGCGCGCGGTTTCGCACCGATACAGCAGCCTGCTGCTGGATCATGCGCCTTGCGGAAGACGACACCTGGCCGGCACGTGTGCAGCTCAACGCCATTCGCGTGCGCCTGCAGAGCGACGTCGCTTCTCCAGATACGTTCACCGTCGTCGGCATTCCCGGTCCGCCTACCGCATTGGTCAGGGTAAGCATTCCCCTGACCGAGGATCCCGATACCGGCGAGTTTGTTTCCCGGGAACCAGGAAATGTCGGTCCGATTCGCTACCGGGTGGAGGACGCCCACGGAAACAGCGTTGCCAACGCCCCAGTACAGTTCAGTGTCGGCCCGGATCAGAACCTGTGCTCGTTCAGCGATGCGCTACCGAGCACGCTGGCGCCAAACGAAGGTTGCGGGGCCGCGTCATGGTCGTTGCTGGGGAACGCCTGCGGGTCGCCGGCGCTGGACGCGGTCACTCGCGAGTCAGGCATTGCCGAGGCGATGCTCATTCTCACCAATGCGGTCTGGTACAACAGTTCGATCAGTGTCGTCTCCGGAAGCCTGAACGACGCGATCGACTTCGAATCCCGGCTTCGCTTCGCTCCCTCCCTTTCGCAGTGCTCGGACGACGACAGCACCGGCAACGCAGTGTTCCGGGTGCGTGAATACTTTGCGACGGCGGATGGCGCCTACTCGATTGAAGGGGCGCTGCCCGAGTCGGTGCTGGCACTACCCCGGTTCGTGAAGTATGCATGGCTCTTCCTCGCAAGGGACGGAGTGGTCAGGGACCTGCCGCTGCAGGACCTGGACCCGAACCAGTTCACGGTCGAGGTAAGTGAAGGCGGTGGCCTCGATCGCATGGAAGCCGACGAACCGGGCGTGTTTGCCTTCTACCTCAGTACCGGACCGGATCCGACCAAGCACGAGACGATCGTTTCCAACCCAACCGTGCCCGCTCCAAGTCTGCACGGCGCGGTCTGGCTGCACCCTTACTACACGGTCGACGGCACCACTACCATTCTCTCGGATGTTCCGGTGCCGCTATCCGATAGCGGGCAAACCACGGAGACGGTTGTCGCCGAGACCGAGGTCCGGCCTTCGTTCTATCCGCGGCTCGAATCGATGTCGTTCATTCGGCCCCTGAACCAACCGCCAACGGTGGCGTCCGGAGGACTCGGGTCGGCCTATTACAGATTCCGATATTACGACCTCGGTGATACCCGACCGCCGGACGTCGAGAGAGGGGTGCTCGAGTTCCGATTCCCGGCTGGCTACCCGTTGGACCCCGACTTTGAGCATGGCGTCTTCACCGTCCTCAACGCCGGGACGCCTTGGGAGATAAGGATTCCTCCCGCATCGCTGTCGCACCAGCAGCGCCTGTTCCGCGGATTCAACATGATCGATGGGGAATCCCATGAACCGAGGATCAGTGCGCTCCAGGATGTCGATGTCGCCCGCCAGCTGACGTGCGACGCCGATCGCAATCTGCAATTCGTTCTCAATCACTCGGCGCAGGTCTCGCTCACCTTCAGGACGCTGGACGAGGACGGCGAGCCGTCGGCCTTCGTGGTCTGGGAACCGCTCGATGGGGAGGTGCTCGAGCCCGGGCTGCATGAGGTGCCGCTTGACATGTCGCGCCT
>CAZGKE010000030.1:0-28632 GCA_964526035.1 uncultured Gammaproteobacteria bacterium
CAGCTGAGGCTCTGATGCGCACTGCGCAGGCCGCCACGGACAGGCGTTCGCTGTTCGGCGACGGCAACCTCAATGACCTCGTCCGGGTGCATCCGCGCTACGCTTGCACGGAACGGGATGGGGGGAGATTGCCGATGGGCATGAGCAACACCTGGCTCGCGGGCGCGCTGCTGTTGCCCCTGTCGGCAAGTGCGCAGGTGACGGTCAGCGGCGGTCCGGGCCTTGACTATCAGGCCAGCGTGATCCGGCCCTGGAATGCGCCACAGTCGCGGATAGTGGTATTCGAACGTCTCGATGCAGGACTGTCCGGCGATCTCTGGGTCACGCGCTCGGATGACGAAGGCGCCACATGGAACTTCCCCACGATCGCCGTCGGAACGGCAGCCAACGAACGCCACGCCGCGCTGGTGCAGACCGGCGAAAGCCTATACCAGCTGTTCTATCTGAAGGATGAAGGCGGCTCAAGCTTCCGCATCCATCGCGCCAGCTCGGGCGACGGCGCAGCCTTCACGGGGCACGGTCGGGTGGAACTCGGCTGGGCCGTCGCTGGCGAGATCAATCCCCACGTCATCCGCGAAGACGACGGCACCCTGCTGATGACCTACCATCGTTTGAGCGGCGCCGCGTATATCGCCCGCTCCGCCGATGCAGGCCTCACCTGGGACCAGGATCGCGTGCAGGTCAGTGTCGGAAATGCAGCCCTGCCCCGCCTTGCCCACCGACCCGACGACGATACCTACCTGCTGGTCTACCAGACCAACCCCGGAAACAACCAGCTCAGGCTCTGGGCGAGCACCACCAATGACCCGTCCGACTGGAGCGCAGCGCCGATCGAGATCGTCACCGACGGCAACAACCACGACGCCCTGCCGGTGGTTCTGGGCGACGGGCGCTTTGCCCTGTTCTGGGCACGCGTTGCCGACGGCAACTTCCAGATCTTCTCCATGCAGTCGCCGGACGGTCAGGAGTGGGACGACATGCGACAGCTCACCAGCCGCCCCAACCTCGCCAACGTGCAGCCGCACGCGCTGGCGCTGGCGGCCGGCGAGACCGACCTGTACTGGGGCGCGGCGCAGGACGCGGCGGGCAGCGACTACGACATCGTGCGCCAGATCATCGCATTCACCGACATCTTCCGGGACGGGTTCGAACCCTGAACCGGGAGGCCGCAGCCGCCCGTGGTCCGCTGGCGGGAAGTAGCACGCATTCCGGCTCGTGCATGAACGGAAGTTGCCCGGTTTTGCGTATATCTGGTATCAGGCACAACCCGACCTGAACTTCCGGGGGAGAATACTCATGTCCGACAGCTTCACAGTCACATCCCGCCAGGGATATTTCAGCCGGCTGGGCGGCGCCATCAAGGGAATCCTGGTGGGATTCCTGATGTTCGTCATCGGCTTTCCGGTCCTGTTCTGGAACGAGGGCCGCGCTGTGCAGACCCGCAAGAGTCTCGACGAAGGTGCCGGCGCAGTGGTCGCGGCGCAAATCACGCCTCGCGATGCGGCGCTCGATACCCGTCTGGTGCACCTCTCCGGCCCGGCCGTGGTCGACATCGCGCCGCGCGATCCGCGTTTCGGCATCGAGCAGCGCGCCATCCGGCTCGAGCGCATGGTCGAGATGTTCCAGTGGCGCGAGCGCTCGGAAACCCGCGAGGAGAAAAAGGTCGGCGGCGCCGTGGAGCGCACCACCACCTACACCTACAGCAAGGAGTGGTCGGACGGCCTCAACGACTCGTCGCGCTTCAACAACCCGGCGGGCCACCAGAATCCTTCCTCGATGCCCTACGAAACCGCCAGCTTCCAGGCGCAGAGCGGAAAGCTGGGCGACTATCGCCTGGATACCGGTGTGCTCGGACAGGTCAGCGGCTGGACCGCTCTCGATGTGCGACCGGATGATCTGGCCGCCGACCTGCGCACGGAGTTCAGCAGCCACGGTGAGTGGCTGTATCGCGGGGCCAACGCGAACGACCCTGCCGTCGGCGACATCCGCCTGCGCTTCCGCTATGTGCCCGAACAGACCATCAGCGTCATCGCCCGCCAGAGCGGCGACCGGCTCGACGCCTATCCGACGCAAGCCGGCGACAGCCTTTTGATGGTGAGCAGCGGCGAGGTGGCCGCCGACCAGATGTTTGCCCAGGCGCATGCCGCCAACAACACGCTCACCTGGATACTGCGAGGCGTCGGCTTCATGCTGATGTGGATCGGACTGGGCCTGATCTTCAAGCCGCTGTCGGTGCTGATGGACGTGCTCCCGCTGCTCGGCACCATTGTCGGCAAGGGCATCGGCTTCGTCACCTTCATCATCGCTGCGGTGCTGGCGCTGATCACCATCGCCATCGCCTGGCTGTTCTATCGGCCTTTGCTCGGCATCGCCCTGCTCGTTGTCGCAGGGGGCCTGGTGTACTGGCTGCTAATCAAGCGCAGGCAGCCGGTGCAGCTGCCGCTGGCGACCGACGATACGGCTCCGGCCACGGGCTGAATTCCATGACCTTCCCCCTTCTCCCGGTCTGGGTGCGGGGAGAAGGGGACCTTGAGCGACGGCCCGGCAAACCAGGTCGCGAAAGCGTCCGGCAGGACCTTGATGCCGGTCAGAGCAGTGCGCTGCTCTACTCGCCCTCCACGGCGTCGATGCGCTCCCGGCGCACCAGAATGCGGCTGTACTCGCGATTGGCGAGCACCACCACGTCGGGCCCGATGGCCTTCACTACGCCACCAATGCGTTGACCGCCAACGTGCACGACGATGCCGCGGCCGTTCTCGAAGCTGCGCTTCAGTGAGGCCAGCGCTTCGCGTTCGAATGTATCGGTAGCCGCCGGCTGCTCGGCCTGCGCGCTGCCCGAGGCCATGGCAAAGAGAAACAGGGGGATGACGGATGCAAGTTTCATGGTGGCTGTCCGGAAGTGGAGTTGATGGCGAGCCGCACGCGGCCCGTGCATTGGAAAACGCAGAACGGAAACTCATCGGTCCACATCTGGCCGGACTACGAATGCTCATGAAGCATCCCGGCTAGTATTGGCGGGCACTCCACAGCGAAGCCCATGTTTGCCGTATTCATTCCATTGACCGCGCTGCTGGCCGGCGTTGCCCTGCTGCTGACCGGCGGGGGGCTGCTCGGTACCCTGCTGGCGGTGCGTGGCAGCATTGCCGGGTTTGGCGATCAGACGCTCGGCCTGATCATGTCCTGCTATTTCGCCGGATTCCTCGCCGGGACCTTCGTCGGTCCGCCGGCGATCCAGCGCATGGGGCATATCCGCACCTTCGCCTTCTTCGCAGCGCTGGCTGCGTGCGCGGTGATGACGCATCCGGTGTTCGTCGATCCATGGATTTGGGGACTGCTGCGCTTCGTGACCGGAGTCGCCCTGGTCGTCCTTTTCACGGTGATCGAAAGCTGGCTCAACGCCACCGCCGACGGTGCCCAGCGCGGGCGCGTGTTCGCCATCTACATGGCAGTCACTCTGCTGGCACTGGCGCTCGGGCAGCAATTGCTGCGTCTGGCGCCGGCCGAATCCTTCGCGCTGTTCTCACTGGTGGCGATGCTGATCTGCATGGCGATGATGCCGGTCACCGCCACCCGTCTCGGTCAGCCGCAGGTACAGATGTATCGCCGCATCGGACCACGGCGGCTGTACGGCATCGCCCCCGCGGCGGCAGGCGGCGCGCTGGTCTCGGGCCTGGTGATGGGCGCGTTCTGGGGTCTGGGCCCGGTCTATGCGGCTCGAATGGGCCTGGCGATGGATCAGGTGGCCACGTTCATGACCGCGGCGATCCTCGGAGGGGCCTTGCTGCAATGGCCGATAGGTCGACTGTCGGACAGCGGTGACCGCCGCACCACGCTGGCCGTGATCTGCACGCTGGCCGCCGTGGTCGCCGGCTATGCGGTGCTGCTGACCCAGGCCTCTGCCGGGCACCTGTACGCGGTGTTCTTCCTGTTCGGCGGGCTGTCGTTCGCCATCTATCCGCTGACCGTTGCCCATCTACTCGACCACCTGCCCGCCGAAAGCGTGCTGCCCGCCTGCAGCACGGTGCTGCTGGTGCACGGTTTTGGTGCGGCCATGGGCCCGACGCTGGCCGGCGCCGTCATGCACCAGTTCGGGCCGCGTGCCCTGCCCGGCTACCTGGTGGCCGTGAATCTTCTGCTGGCGGGTTTCGTGGCGTATCGCATTGCGGCCCGCAGCCGCGTCAAGTCTCAGAGCGACGCCCACTTCCACGCCATGCTGCGCACCACGCCGACGGCGATGGAGCTTTTGCCCGAGACTGAAACCGGATCTGCCAAAGAATGAATGCGGAAGCCGCGGCGAAACCATGCTGTGACCTTCGGCTGGCGCCATTGCTGTGGTTCCACGCTACAATCCCTCGGCGAGTTGGCGATCGAGCCAACGACGGGGAGTGCAACTCAAGTGAAGCGATTGCTCAAGGCTCTCGAACGCGCGGGCCTGGTGGAAATGGACAATGGCGCCCAGGCTCCCGAGCCCGCCGCGGACGCGCCGCCGCCTCCTGCCGCGCCACCACGCAAGTCGCCCACGGCAAGGCACGCCTCAGCGCAGACCGCACCCGTCGAGAGCACGCCGTCCGGGGAGGCTGCTCCCGCGGCGGCTGCCGACTTCGAGCAGCGTCCGTTTGCGGATATCTACTCCGAACACAAGGTCGCGGAATCTCCGTTTCCGGCGGAGCGCCTGCTGCGCGTCCTTGATGGCCTGAATGCGCTGGAGCCCGCCGCCCGCAAGACGGCTGTCCTGGCGCTCGACTCTGCCGACGACTCTTGGACGGTGGACGACTCTCTGCTCGATGCCGAACGCAAGATCAAGGTGCTCCAGACCTGGCGCGCCGGCGTCGAGGAACAGACGCGCGTTCATCTGGCGGAGGCCAAGGCCATGTCCGAGGAACGTGCGCAGCGCCATCAGGAATCGGTGCAGCGCATTCGCCAGCAGATGGCCGATCTCGAGGGCCTTCTCGAACGCGAAGTGGCCCGCGCCACCCAGGACGACGCCGACATCCGCGCCGCTGCGCGCGCCGCCCGGGAGGCCTGCGCCCGCGAAACCGCGCGCATCGAAGGCGAAATCGCCAGCCTGGAGCGGATTGCTACCATTTTCCTTCCGGTCGCCGCTGCCCCCGCGCCGCACGACTCCAACTGACCCAAACCCAGCCTTTCCAAGGAATCGCCATGGCCAAGCTCACTCCCCTCGCCAAGGGCCTGTTCACCGTCGCCATCCTTGGCGGCACCGCTGCCGCCGCGTGGCATCTGGGCCTGAAGGAACTGATCCAGTCCGGATCGCAGCAGCAGTCCGCGTCGCCAACCGCAACCACACCCGGCTCCACTCCGGCGAAGCCTGCCGATGAGCGCGGCGGCCTAGGCTCCCTGTTCGGTTCGCGGGGTCCATCCGGTCCGCTCGGCTCGGAAGGCAATCCGCTCAAGGTCAGCCTGGTCAGCTTTCATGGCTACGCGCCCGCGATCGTTGCCAACGGCAAGTCGCTGAGCACACAGCCGGGTTCGATCTTCGATCAGAAGGGCGTCAACGTCGAACTGGTCATCCAGGACGACATTCCCACGCTGGCCACCATCTTCGAATCCGGGAGCGCGCACTGCGCCTGGCGAACCTCCGACTTCTGGGCACAGGAGCACCCCAACCTGCGCAACGCCGGGCTCGATGCGCGCGCCATCGTGGTCGTCGACAATACCCAGGGTGCGGACGCCATCATCACCCGCAACCCCGATGTGCGCCGGGTGGAGGATCTTGCCGGCCGCAGCATCGCCCTGCTGCAGTTCACGCCGTCCGACGGCATGGCCATCGACGCCATCGAGAATTCCAGCCTGAGTGCCCGCGCCAAGCAATCGGTGCGCTTCGTCTACATCAACGTCGACGAAGGAACCGCCGGCGTTCGCGCTGCCCTGGAGTCCGGAAGCGTCGATGCCGCGGCGCTGTGGGATCCCGACCTGTCGCTGGCGCTCAAGAACGTGTCCGGCTCGCGCGTCATCTACTCGACGCGAACCGCGACCAACCTCATCTATGACGTGATCGTCTGCGACCGGCGTCTGCTCGACGACCCGGCCAACCAGGGCGTCTTCCAGGCCTTCGTCGCCGGCTGGCTGGACGGCGTGACCGCTGCCCGCGCCAACCCCGACGAGGCCGTCGATGCACTGGTGCGCACCAAGGAGTTCTTCGCCCTGCTGGCGCAGGATCAGGGGCGCGGCTTCCTGAAGTCGCTGTTCGACAACATCGTGTGGACCGGCCTTGAGGACAACGCGCGCATTCTCGGCATGGTCGGCGGAACCAACCACTACGAGCGCGTGTACCGCCGCTTCGACGGCATCTATCGCAGCGCCGGGGCGCTCGCCAATCCCAACTCGCCGGTGATCAATCCGCAGGACTCCTTCGACTACCGCTTTGTGCGGACACTGCTCGATGCAAGCACTGCGGCTCAGCAGGCGGCAACGCGACCCGAATTCACCTTCAGCGAACGCGAACGTGAGCAGGCGGCGCAGCGCGAAGCCACCGTGACCAAGCCGGTCACCGTCGGCTTTGCGGTCGGCACCGCCGAACTGACGCGCCGCGCGCAGCGCACCATCGACGAGGAAATGGTGCCGTTCATAGAAAACAACGGCTCGGCCTACTTCGAGGTCTCCGGCAACACCGACTCCACCGGTGCGCGCGACCTCAACATGCGTCTGTCGCAGGCGCGCGCGCAGTCGGTGGTGAACTATCTGGTGACGCAGTGGGAGTTCGACCGCGAGCGCTTCCGTGTGTTCGGCTATGGCCCCGACCGCCCGCTGTGCAACGAAGCCAACCCCCAGGCCGAGGACATGAGCCTGGAGGAGTGCCGCGCCGCCAACCGCGCTACGCGGGTGGCGGTACTGACCCGCTGACCGTCACGAGGGGCGCTGCCGATGTCGCTGTGGAACCCGTACGCGCCGCTGGCGCGAACGACGCGAAGGACGCTGGGCATCAGCGCAGTGGTGTCGGTGCTGGTGCTGTGGGCCCTGGTCACCGGTCTCGGCCTGATCGGTCCCAACAAGCTGCCGGCGCCGTGGCAAGTCGCCAAGGCAATGTCCTACCTGGCCTGGGATGGTGACCAGGGACGATCTTTGCTGCTCACGGCGACCGCCTGGTCGACGGGCAGGGTGCTGGCCGCGGGCCTGCTGGTGATCGCCATCGGCATTCCCATAGGCGTGCTGATGGGTGCCTCGACGCGGGTCAACGCGGCACTGTCGCCGCTGATTGACCCGTTCCGTTCCGCCCCGGTCGTCGCCCTGCTGCCGATCATGGTGATGTGGTTCGGCATCGGTGAATGGATGAAGATCCTGTTCCTGTTTGCCGGCGCGGTGGTGTTCCTGATCCCGATGGTTCGCGACGCCATCCAGGCGGTGCCGCAGGCCTATTGGGTCGGCGCCCGCGATCTTGGCGCCACCCACTGGGAGGCGGTACGCCACGCCGTGCTGCCGATCGCCATGCCGCGAATCGCCGACGCCATCATCGTTGCCATCTCGGTGATGTGGACCTACATCACCGTCGCCGAGTACGTGAACGCGCGCGAAGGTCTCGGCCAGCTGATCCAGAACGCACGGCGCTTCTCGGCCATGGATCAGGTGTTCGCGGGCATCATCGTCATCATCGCGCTGGCCCTGGTCACCTACCAGCTGATGCGCTACGCCAAGGTCCGGCTCTACCCCTGGGAAACCGCACAATGAGCGTCAGCATCGAACTGCGCGACATCGTCCAGGAGTACCCGCTGCAGGATGGCGGCATCCTGCGCGTGATCGACGGCATCAGCCTCACCCTCGACCGGCCGGACATCGTCATGCTGCTCGGTCCCTCGGGGTGCGGCAAATCAACGCTGCTGCACATGATGGGTGGCGTGCGGCCGATCGGAGTGAAATCTCCCACCGCTGGCCAAGTGCTCATTGACGGCGTGCCCTGCGACTGCGCCCATGACGACGCGGTCATGGTGTTCCAGCGCTACGCCAACCGGCCGGACCTGAGCGTGAAGGAGAATGTCGCGTTTCCCTTCCGCCTGAAGCGCTGGCGCGAGCGCGTGCCGCGCGAGGAGGCCGAAGCCCGCGTCGAGGCGATGATCGAGGCAGTGGGTCTGTCCGGCCACCGCAGCCATCGCCCCGCGCAGCTCTCCGGCGGGCAAAACCAGCGCGTGGCTCTGGCGCGTGCCCTCGTGCTCAAGCCGCGCATCCTGCTGATGGATGAACCGTTCGGCGCACTCGATGCACAGACGCGTGGCGAGATGCAGGAGCTGCTGGTCTCGCTGCACGAGCAGTCGCCGTGCATGATCGTTTTCGTCACCCACGACGTGACTGAAGCGCTGATGCTCGGCGGCCGCGTGATCGTTCTGTCGACGCAACCGGCGAAGATCGCCGACGACTTCGCGATTCTCGAACCGCGCCCGCGCACGGCTGCCTGGCAGCGCTCCAGCGAAGCGGTGCGGCTCGAAGAGCGCATTCTTGATCGGCTGCACAGCAAGAGCACCGGTCGTGGAACCGTGTCGGTCACCATCTGAGCAAGACGATGGACCGCGGCGAGAGCGCACCCGACGAGCAGCCTTCCTATCTGTGGGAGATGCTCTCGAGCCCGATCAACATCAACCTCGGCATGGGCGCACTGGCCGTGGGCGGCCTGCTGGCACTGCCCCTCGGGCTGCCCGGGCTGTTGCTGCCGCTGCTGGCGTTCGGTGCGGGCGAGGCGATCGCCTCCATGTTCGTGCCGGCTTCGCCGACTTTCCGTGCGCGTGTCGACCGCAAATACCGGCAGAGGCGTCGCGAACAGGTCCTGGAACACCTTCGCGAGGAAATCCAGAAGCGACGCCCCGAGAGCGATCCGCGCTGGCGCATCTTCGGACGGCTGCGCGAACGCATCGATTCCCTGAGCGAGATGGCCCGACACCGGCGCAGCGTCATCACCCAGCGCGACATGGACAAGCTCGAGGATGCGCGCCTTGATTTCCTCGGACTGTGGCTGGCGGAACTGAGCATGCGCGAGCGCCAGGGCGCGGTCGACAGCAAGGCCGTCACGCAGCGCATTGCTGAGCTGGACGAGCGCCTTGGCGGCCAACCGCCGGACCGACGCAGCCTGGAAAAGGCGCGCGCCGACCTCGAGGAACTGCTGCTCCGCCACGAGCGCCTGGCCAGTCGCAAGGTGGCGGTGGAAGCCGCCCTGCTGGCGCTGCCGGACGCGGTGGAGGAGATCTACCACGCCATGGTGACCCTGCCGGCCTCCGGCGACGGCGGAGCGCGCCTGCAGGAAGCCATCGACCGGCTGCGCCTGGAGCAGGAACTGGAAAACACCTACGGGGCCGAGCTGCGCGGCATCATGCCGCCGGCCGACTCGCGTATTCTCTCGCAGGCTCGACACTGAGGATTCAGGGGATGTCCGACATCACGGTTGCGGAATTGAAGGGCCTGATCGACTTTCAGGCGCAACAGAAGCTGGTGAGCGAGGCCTTGGCGACGGCATTGACCGAGCCGCTCCGGCGCGTGCGCTTTCTCGGTCGCTATGCAAGCTGGAACGGTTTCTTCGGCTCGGGCGTCGCCACGCTTTCGGGCAAGATCGGGCGCTGTCGCGGCCTGTTTCTCGACCCCGACCAGGCGGTCTCCGCGCTCGCCGATCGCAGCGTGTACGTGGCGAGCTACTTTTTCGATGCCGCCCGCGACGAGTTCGACGATCGTGACACCGTGCACCGTGACACCCATCGCTGTCTGGCCCAGTCCATGCTCAAGGGGCTGATCGACTACGAATCGGCGCAGGGCGCGAGCGATCTCGCCAAGCCGGAGGCGCTCAACGCACTGCTCGACGAACCGCTGTGGCTCAAGGCGCTGAATGACCGCGTGGCCGTCGGCTACGGAGCAGGTTCGGCCGACGATTGGCCCACCGTGTTTGCCTGCATCGGCTATCACCTGGGATCCGAACTGCTGGCTGACCAGGAGTTCTCGATCATCGACCAGACGCTGCGCGACGAGGCGCCCGAACTGGTGGCCTATCTGCGCGAGGCACGCATCAACATTGCCGGGCAGGACCACGTGGCCTACCAGTGGGTGGGCATCCATTCCGGTCATGGCGGTGCCGCCGAGGCCGACCATTTCGAATGGGCGACGCAAGGAGCCAAACTGGCTTTCCGCTTCGTCCCTGAAAAGCATCACGACGAACTCAGGCGCCAGATGCACCACGGCTTCCTGAACTTCGCCCGCGATCATCGCGAGTTTTTCGAACGCGTCAACACAGACGCCTGAGCCCTAGCCCACCGGAGTCTTCCATGGCCAGCATCAATTTCTTCTCCCGCCTTTCCAACCTGTGGCGTGGATTCGTATCGCTGTGGATCGCGGACGTCGAAAAGAAGCACCCCGAGATCGCCTACGAGAACGCCATTCGCGCAATGATCGTCAAGTACACGCGCCTGAAGTCGGCGACCGCCGCCATCATTCGCCGTCGCGACGAGATCGATTCGCGGGTGAAGACCGCGCGCGCCGGCCTCGAGCGCACCAACCAGGACCTCGAGACTGCGCTGGCGACCAACCAGGATGATCTCGCCATGGTGCTCCTGCAGAAAAAGGGTGCCTTGGAGTCCGAGCTTGCCGATCTCGCGGCCGACGCCGAGCAGTCCAATGCCGACGCCGATGACGCCAAGAGCTCGCTGCTCGCCGTGCAGAGCGAAATCGGCAAGCTGCGTGGCGAACGCGATCGCATGCTGGCGCAGATGAACAGTGCCCAGGCGCGTCTGCAGATCCAGTCGCAGCTCGACGGGCTCAGCGTCGACGCGGAGGTGCAGGCGCTCGATCGCGTCCGCGAGCACATCAAGAACACCGTGGCCGAAGCCAATCTCGGCAAGGAACTGCGCGACACCGATCTCGACGTACGCCTGACCAAGCTGCGCCAGGACAGCGGCCAGGTCACCGCACGCGCCCAGCTCGACGAGCTGAAGCGCCAGCGTGCGGCAGCGCAGGCTCAAGGGGCTGGCAATCGCCAGATGTAGGGACTCGACAGCAGTGACCGCCGCTCCCCTGCCCCCCTGGGCCGAAGTCGTACGCCGCAAGTACCTGGGCGCGGAAGCGGCCGTGTTCGTGCTCTACCACAACGTCTTCGACGAGATTCTCCACGACGGTCGCTACTACACCCTGGTGGACTTCCTGACCGACGTCCTGCTGCACGACAACAAGCAGACGATCATGGTGTACGACCCCTCCGCCGGTGTCCGCTACGCCAAGCACGGGGCCAGCGGAAAGGCCGAGCCGCTGGCCGCCAGTGCCCCACCGGAGGAGGCCCTTGCGCTGATCGAGAAGGAGATCATGGTTCGTCGCAGCGCGGCCCTGGTGGTGCCCTATGCCAGTACGATCGCGCCACCGGGCGACGTGAGCTTCCAGTCGCAGGCCGACCGCCTCGCCGCCATCCGTCTGCACCGCTGGTCGCTGACCAGCGAACTCGGCAGCCGCGACAACGTGGTGTTCCTGCTCACCGAGTCGCTGATCGAACTCAACCCCAAGATCGTCGCCAATCCGCGCGTCGCCGCGGTCGAGATCCCGCTGCCCGATTTCGACGAACGCAGCCGCGTCATCCGCCACAGCGACCCTTCGATCGACACCGACCACGTGCGCCGCCTGGCCGAGCACAGCTCCGGCCTGCGCAGCGTGCAGATCGCGCAGCTGCTGACGCCACGCCAGGCGCCCGACCTCGACGACGTCGAGCGCCTGAAGCTGATCCGCTCCCTGCTCGGCGACAGCAAAGATGCCGAGCAGCGTGCAGACAAGCTGGCCGGCATCACCCGTGGCATGTCGAGCGACGAGATCCGCCACCTCATCAACCCCAGCCATCCGCTTCCGGAAACCCGGACCGGCGACCCCTACGCCGCGGTCATCGAGCTGGTGCATCGACGCAAGCGCGAAATCATCGAGAAGGAGTGCGAAGGCCTCATCGAGTTCGTCGATGCACGGCTGGGCCTCGATGCCGTCGGCGGCAATGACGGCATCAAGACCGAACTGATGCAGATCGCTGATGCCATCCGTCGCGGCGATCGCAACAGGGTGCCGATGGGGCTTCTGTTCGTCGGCCCCATGGGCACCGGCAAGACCTTCGTCGCCAAGTGCTTCGTCAAGGAATCCGGAATTGCCGCGGTCACCCTGAAGAACATTCGCTCCAAGTGGGTCGGCTCCACCGAATCCAATCTCGAGAAAGTGCTGGGCATGGTCAAGGCGCTGGGGCCGATCATCCTGATCATCGACGAGGGCGATCGCAGCTTCGGCGGCAGTGGCGAGAACGATGGCGGCACCTCGTCGCGCGTCATCGCCCGGCTCAAGGAATTCATGAGCGACCCGGACAATCGCGGCGTGGTGCTGTTCATCATGATGACCAACCGCCCCGACAAGCTCGACGTCGACATCAAGCGCGCCGGACGCCTGGATCGCAAGATCCCGTTCTTCTATGCCGACAACGCCGAGGAGGTGGAAGCGGTTCTGCGTGCGCTGTTCGCCCGCTACAAGCTCGGCGATGCACTGCAATGGCCGCGCGACCGCGATGCCACGTCGGCGCGACTGCTCGGCTATTCCAATGCCGATATCGAGGCCGTCTGCCTGGTGGCGCTCAATCTCGCCGGCCCAGGCAGCGCGGTGACCCTCGATGAGTTCACCCGCGCCATCGACGACTACGTGCCGTCACAGGATGCCGGCATGCTCGAATACATGGAGATGCTCGCGGTGCAGGAATCGTCGCGCCGCAGCATGCTGCCCAAGCGCTATCGCGACATGAGCCGCGAGGATTTCGACGCGCGCCTTCGCAAACTCAAGCTTGAACTCAGAATCTGACGCCGGAGTCCACCATGTTCGATCTTTCCAATTCCCAGCTTGACCTTCCGCACCTCCAGTTCATCGTGCGCGCCCTGCACGACCTGGCCGAAACCGATGGCGTGCACGACATCGAGCAGGTGTTGCTGCGCGGCTTTTACGAACAGTGCCAGAACGAGGCGCATGCGCTGACCTCGTTTGACGAGCTGACCCGCGGGCCGTTCGATCCGGGCCGCTGTGCCGAACTGTTCACCGAGGAAGCGCAGCAGGCCATGTTCCTGCAGTCCTGCCTGCTGCTGGCCTACGCCGACGGCAGCTATTCGGCCGGCGAGCGCGCCAAGGTGGCCGAGTATGCGCGGGCACTGGGCGTGTCGGACGCATCGCTGACCACCCTTGAAGAGGGTGTGCGCGACCATCTGATGCAGCAGATCTCGCAGATCGAGAACACCGATGCGCTGCAGGAAGTCGCGCGGGAACTTGCGTCGGAAGACTGATCCGCCAAGGATCCCGCGGCGGTGGGCCAGTTCAGCAAGGGGTGGCGCTGGGGCGAAATGCTCGGCCTGCTCCTGCTGGCGCTGGCCCTGATGGTGCTCTGGCGCCTGCCGGTCGTCGGCATGGTGCTCTACCCGTTCGTACTGCTGAAGACCTTCATCCACGAAATCTGGCACGGCATCGCCGCCATCCTCACCGGCGGCAGTTTCGAGCGCATGGAGATCTATGCGGACACGTCGGGCAAGGCATGGTCGCGCGGCGGCACGCGCTGGATCGTGGCCAGCGCCGGCTATCTCGGCACCTCGTTCACTGGTGCAGCACTGATCGTGCTTGCTGCCCGCGGGCTGCCATCGCGCGCCCTTCTCGGCGCGCTCGGTGCCCTGATGATCCTGCTCAGCGTGACTCTGGTCGGCAACGCCTTCGGTCGCGTCAGCGGGCTGGGCATCGGCGCCGGGCTGCTGGTCGCGGCGATCTACCTGGGACGCACGTGGCGCGACGGGCTGCTGCTGGTGCTGGCCGCGGCGATGGTGCTCGATGCGATCAACAGTCTGCTGGTGCTCACCCGACTGTCGCTTGGCAGCGAGCAGCATACCGACGCCGCCACCATGGCCGAACTCACCGGCATCCCCGCGCTGATCTGGGCGGGACTGTGGATCGCGCTTTCGGTGTTGATGCTCCTGCTGGCGCTGCGCCTGGCCTTCCGCGGCAGCACTCAAACCTCTGCAATGCCTGGTGCGCCGGTGCGGAGATAGGTCGCCGAAACGGCCCTGCGGACGTCGCTCCGGAAACTCAGAGCCAACCCTTGCGGCGCGCGATGCGCGCCGCATCGATGCGGTTGACGGCACCGAGCTTGCTGATCGCCTCCGAGAGATAGTTGCGCACCGTGCCTTCGGCCAGATGCAGCGTTTCCGCGATCTCGGCCCCGGTCCGGCCTTCGCCGGCCAGGCGCAGCACCTGGCGCTCGCGATCGCTCAGTGGATCGTTCTCGCCCCAGGCTTCCATGGCCAGTTCGGGCGCCACCGCGCGGCCGCCTGTGTGAACCGTGCGAATGGCGTCGGCGAGCTTGCCGGAAGGCGCGTCCTTCAGCAGATAGCCCCGCACCCCGGCGGCGAGGGCACGGCGCAGGTACCCGGTGCGGGCGAAGGTGGTGAGGATGATCACGCGCACGTCGGGGTGCTCGCGCTGCACGGCGACGGCCAGTTCCAGCCCGCTCATGCCTTCCATCTCGATGTCGCTGACCAGCAGGTCAGGTTTCAGACGCGCCACCGCCGCCAGAGCGCCGTCACCGTCAGCAACCTGGGCCACCACCTCGATACCGCCGGCCCGTTCGAGCAGCGCCGCCAGGGCGCCCAGCACCATGCCCTGGTCCTCGGCCAACACTACGCGGATGTTCATGGCAGCGGCAGCCTGGCACGCAGCCTCGTACCGCCGCTGCTGTCGATATCGAGGCGTCCACCGCAGTCGTCGAGTCGCGCGCGCATGCTCTGAATGCCGCTGCCCTCCCGCTGCCCTGCCCCGCGGCCGTCGTCGCGCACTTCAAGAAGCACTTCTCCGGCCTCTGCGCGCAGCAGTACTCGGCACTGCACGGCCTCGGCATGGCGGATCACGTTGGTGACGGCCTCGCGAAGCACCATGGCAAGAACCGCTTCCGCATCGGGGGGCAGCGTCGGCGTTTCGCCTTCCAGTTCGAATTCGACGCCGGCTGCCTTCAGCGCCACCCGAGCGTGCTCCAGTTCGCCGGGCAAGCCTCGCCGGCGCATGCCGACGACCGCCTCGCGCACTTCGGCAAGCGCCGCACGCGACACTTCCTCGACGTCGCCTATCTCCCGCTCGGCGCGGGCGGGATCCTCACGGACGAGCTGCCGGGCGAGTTCGGCCTTGAGCGTGATCACCGACAGCGTGTGCCCAAGCAGGTCGTGCAGGTCGCGGGAAATGCGCTCGCGCTCGGCCACCTGCGCCAGCTGCCGCACTTCCTGTTGCGACAGCCTGAGCTCGGCACTGCGCCTGGAGTGACCGGCGTAGTAGATACCGACCATGCCGATCAGCAACGAGAAAACCAGCGCGGTCGACCAGAAGATCGGATGCGGCTGCAGCAGCAGCGCAAGCAATGCCGCCACCGCAAGAATGGCGACCAGTACACCGACTGCCCGCCGAAGCGGCCCGAGTTGACCGACGAAGCTGGCCGAGTAGATCAGGAACACCGCCGCCCCGGGATTCGAAGGTGCCCAGACCGCGCCGATCGCGGCAAGTCCGATGATGTTCGGAAGCACCGCCCAGCCGCGGCGCCAGAAGCCATTGAAGTACAGCGCCAGGAACGACACCAGGGTCAGCGCCAGCAGCGCGCCGGTCAGCGGATCGGGTGGAACATAGACATAGCGAACCAGGAAGAACGACAGGTAGACCAGCCACAGGTACGGCGTCCAGCCGATGTCCGGGTCGTCGGGCAAGAGGCACCGATGCAAACCTGTGAACCATCGCGCCCACACGGCTCCGCGAGCCCTGCGTACAGGCGCGGCGGCCTTGTCGCTCGCGGGATCCAGCGTCAGTGGCAGTCGGCGGGACATGGTGGTTCGAGTCGGGGTGGCCCGGCGGACGAGTCGGAAGTCGACGGCAAAGAATAGCAGCGGGCCGCGTTATCGCAGCGTCACCGACTCGATCTCGATGCGCGCCGGACCCGTTCCTGGCCCGGCCACGACTGCGACCGCCCAGGCGTGCGCGGGATCGAAGCCCGGGACGTCTGTCAGAGGCACTTCGATGTCCTGCCATGCATCCGCTTCGGTCACCGGCCATTGCGCCGGCATGCCGCCGGGGGCTCCGGAAAAGAGCAGGATCTGACTGGCAGCATCCGTCCGCAGGCGCACATGCAGCCGCTCGAACGCACTGAGATCGACCTGCACCGTCGGATCGCCGCCGAGCATGCGCATTGCGCCGGCCCATGGCCAGGCGAAGCCCGGACGTACCTCGGCCTCGACCTGCAGGAGGCCGTTCTCGGCGGCGACCGACACCGTCGACGCGCCGCCGCGAATCGAATCGGTCGTCGCGACCCAATTGTTGACGCCATCTTCGAACTGGCCCAGCACCGGATCGTCCGGCGTCGGCGCCGCGACGGCTTCCGTGGCATCGAAGCGCGTACGCTCGATCCGATAGCCGTTCTTCCACACCGCCACGATGTCCCGCGTGGCGGTGATATCGGTCAGGGGATTGCTGGCCACCAGAACCAGATCGGCGCGTTTGCCCGAGGCGATCTGCCCGCGATCTTCGAGCCCGAAGCGCTCCGCGGTGCGCGAGGTCGCCGCGGCCAGGACCTCGGCCGGCTTCAGACCGGCTTCGACCAGCAGCTCAAGCTCGCGATGCAGGCTTGCACCGTGTGCAGTACCCGGGTTCGGTGCGTCCGAACCGGCAAGTATCGTCACGCCCGCCCGATGCAGCGCCGCAGTGTTGGCCAGAGCATTCGCGAAGACCGCGTTGCCGCTTCCGCCGGAGGGAAAGCGTCGGCCAAGACTCTCTCGCTGCTCTGCACTCAGGTGAGGCGACAGCCGCGCGTCTTCGCGCAGTCCGTTGTCGCGGCTGCCGATCGACTCCATCACCGCCAGCGTCGGCACCAGGAAAACCTTGCCTTCGCTCGCGAGCGCCAGCAGCAACTCGTCGGCAGGCGCATCGCCAAACACGTGCGCCAGCCCGTCGGCGCCGGCATCGATCGCCATACGCGCCTCCTCGTGGCTGCCGGCGTGCACGATCACCTGCTTGCCACGCGCGTGCGCCGCCTTGATGGCCGCGTCGAGGATGTCGCGGTCCAACGTCGGCATGGGATGGCCCCAGCCGCGCCCGGACTCCACCACCAGCTTGATGAAATCCGAACCTTCGGCGACCCGCGCCGCAATGAAGCTGTCGGCGTCGGCGGCACTGTCGAGCGTCGGTACGCGCAGTCCGAACTGCGTGCCGTGTCCGCCCGCCGCAGTCACAAGATTGCCGGCCGACCACATGTCCGCCTGGTCGGTTCGATCCAGCGACTCGCGCTCGGCGCGCGCCGCCGCCAGCAGGTCGACCGAAGTGAACAGGTCGATCTGCGTGCCGACGCCGAAGCGCAGCGCGTCACGTCGGGCATCCAAATAGTTGTGAGTATGGGCGTCGATGAACGCCGGCAGCAGCGTGTGACCCTCGGCGGAGATCTCCAGCACGTCCTTCGGCAATGGCACCCTGGGCGCGACCGCCGTGATCCGGCCGTCCTGCACCAGCACATCGCGACGGCCGAGGAGACGCTCACCGTCGAACACGTTGGCGTCGCGCAGGAGAAACGTGTTGGCGGACTGAGCCGGCCACTGCGCCGGCTGCGGCGCGCCGGGTTCGGGGAGCACCATCATGAAGGCGACCACTGCACCCAGCGCCGCCACCGCAAGTATCAAGTTACGCATGATTCAGTCCTCCTGCGCGCGACGCCAGCCGAGGGCGGCAATGGCAAGAAACAGCAAAGTCACGCCGACCAGCACCGCGACATGAAGCCACGGTCGCGCGGCCGGTTGTGCACCGGTCGCATCCAGCGCGATCGCCGCGAGGTGGTAGGGCGGCAGCAGCACGGCGAAGCGTTGCAGCCACTCGGGGAACGCCATGATCGGCACCCATAGTCCGGACAGGAACGCCATCGGCAGGTACACCAGGTTCACCACCGCCGGTGCTGCCTGCGGACTCAGCCACAGGCCGCCCGCAAGTCCCATCGCGCAGAACGGAATCGCGCCAAGCGTCAAGGTCACCGCCAGCAGGATCCAGTCCATGCGCGGCATGCGCACCTCGCCGAACAGTGCGCCCATCGTGGCCAGGATCACGAACACGAAGAAGGCGAACAGCATGGCCATCGCGGCGCGCGCCAGCAGGGGGACCCATGGCCGCACCGGCGCGGCGCGCTTGAGCCTGAGCCAGCCCTGGCCACGCTCGGTCGCCACCCCGATGCCGAAGCCGAACAGCGCCGGTCCCATGATGCCGAACACCCCGTAGGTCGCCAGCAGCCAGGTCGGCATGTGCATGCTGCGGCTCATCGTGAACGCCAGCGCAAAGAACGCGTAGAACATCGCCGGCAACAGCAGGGTCGGCAGCACGAAAGCGGGCTGCCTGAAGACGCTCAGGAATTCTCCGCGAATCTCGCGCACAAGCACCATGACGTTCATGCTGCCTCCCTGGCCTGGCCGGTCAGCGACAGGAAGGCGTCGTCCAGTCCGATCTCGGCGACGGTGAGGTTGCTGAGATGCGCGTCCTGCGCCAGCAGTTCGCGCAGCATCCGCTCCACGTCCGTGGCGGCAATCTCGACGCGATCACCCTGCCGACGGACATCACGTACGCCGGGCAGCGCGCGCAGGCGCGCGTCGTCGAGCGCGGTCGAACAGCGCACCAACCTTCCACCGGTAGCCGCCTTGATCTCTGAAGGCGTGCCCTCGGCGACGAGGCGCCCGGCGTGGAGCACGCCGATGCGGTCGGCCAGCGCATCGGCCTCTTCGAGGTAGTGCGTGGTCAGCACCACGGTGCGGCCGTCGTCGGCCAGCTGGCGCACCACGCTCCACATGCGCCGGCGCATCTCCACGTCCATGCCCACCGTGGGTTCGTCGAGGAACAGGAGCTGGGGGTCTCCGCAAATCGCGAGCGCGAACAGCACCCGCTGCTGCTGCCCGCCGGAAAGTTTGCCGAAACGGCGCGATTCGAGGCCATCCAGCGCGGCCATCTGCACCACCCGGTCGAACGCAAGCGGCCGCGGGTAATATCCGGAAAACAGCTCGACATGCTCGCGCACCGTCAGCATCGCCGGAACACCGCTGACCTGCAGCATGGCGCCGGTAGCCCGCCGCACGGCCATCTCTCCTGGCTGCCCGTCGAGCACCCGAATGGTGCCGGCCTGCAGGCGCAGCAGTCCGAGCAACAGCGCGATGGTCGTCGTCTTGCCGGCACCGTTGGCGCCCAGCAATGCGTACACGCCGCCCTGGGGGACGGCGAGACTGAGATTGTCCAGCGCGGGCTGGCGCACAAATCGATGGGTCACCCCCGAAAGTTCTGCCACCGCCTTCATGATTCTGCTCCCATCCACACCTGGGACCAGTGTCCTGCAGATGCCCGGCGCGCGGCAGGGCCGGAAGTCAGAATCTCGGAGTGACAAAAGTCAGCGCCGCTCGCCTATGCTTGCATCCAGCCCTGCCGAGACCGCACCGATGCGGGATGCCCGCCGCTCCGACCTGCTCTGGCTCTTCGCCCTCGCCGGCGGCCGCCTCGTCCTGCACTTTGCACTCAACCACCAGTACGGTTGGCATCGCGACGAGCTTGGACTGCGCGACGACGCGCTCGACCTCGACTGGGGCTACGTCAACTACCCGCCGCTGACTCCCTTGCTGGCAAGGATCGCACTGGAACTGTTCGGCGACTCGCTCACCGGCTTTCGCACCTTCGCAGTCCTTGCCCAGTGTGCAGCGATGGTGCTGACAGGCCTGATCGCGCGCGAACTGGGCGGCGGCCGCGGCGCGCAGCTTGCCGCAGCGGCGGCCATGGCGGCCGCGCCGTTCGCCTTGCTGGCCGGCAGCATGATGCAGTACGTCGCCTTCGACTTCCTGTGGTGGGTGCTGGCCGCGTGGCTGCTGGTGCGCCTCGCCAATGGCGCCGATCCACGGCTGTGGCTGGCGCTCGGGGTCGTCATCGGGTTCGGCATGCTGACGCGTTTCACCATGCTGATTTGCGTCGCCGGCATCGTCGCGGCGACGCTGGCGACGCCGCTCAGGCGCCAGCTCGCCATGCCCTGGCCTTGGTTCGGTGCCCTAGTTTCGATGCTGCTGTTCACCCCGCATGTGGTCTGGCAGTGGCAGCACGGCTTCGTGACCTTGGAGTTCCTGGAGCACATCCGTTTGCGCGACGCCGCCATCGGGCGCGCCGACGGATTCGTTGCGCAGCAGTTCTTCGTCAACACCAACCCCCTGCTGGTACCGCTATGGCTGACGGGCCTGGCCTGGTTGAGCGTCGCGCAGGCGGCACGGCCGTTCCGTGCGCTGGCGTGGGTGTACGCCGTGCCGGCGCTGCTGTTCGGGTTGCTGGGCGCGCGTGCCTACTACCTGGCACCGGCCTACCCGATGCTTCTGGCTGCGGGTTCGGTGGCCGTACAGCGATTCGGCGAGGTGCGATCCTGGGCGCGAACCCGCCCCGCGCGTGCAGGTGCCGCTGGGTGGCTCGCGCTCGCTTTTGCGATCAGCGCCATGCTGGCGCTGCCGCTGGCGCCGGTGAACTCCTCCGTCTGGCGCATGAGTCGGGGCGCCCACGACAACTTCGCCGAGCAGATCGGCTGGCCGGAACTGGCCGCCCAGGTGGCGGCCATTCATGCTGCTCTCCCCGAGGATCAGCGCGAGCAAGCCGGCATCCTGGTGCACAACTACGGCCAGGCCGGGGCACTCAATCTCTACGGCCCCGCGCTCGGGCTGCCGCGTCCAATCAGCGGCGTCAACACGCACTGGTATCGCGGTTACGGCGATCCACCGCCGCGGGTCCTTATCGTCCTGGGGGCCGATCCCAGGGCGATGACCGAAGTGTCGGCTGATTGCCGCGAAGTGGCGCGCATCGTCAATGCCGAAGGCGTTCCGAACGAGGAAACCCTCCACCGTCCAGCTGTCTTCGTCTGCAGCAACCAGCGTTTCCGCTGGGACGAGATCTGGCCACAGATGCAAAGCTTTGGCTAGCGCACATCACACCTGTTCCGCGACAATCGCCTCGTCCCGAGCCAGGCCCAGGTAGCACTTCTCGGCGCGGCGCATAAGGGTGTCAACGCTCCAGCGCGCGGCGTCGCCGGGGCCAGCGGCCGCCAGTTCGGTACGCAGTTCCTCGTCATCAAGCAGCACGGCGATGCTGGCCGCAAACGCGGCTTCGTCCTCCTCTGCCACCCTTGCGCTTCGAGCACCTGCGAGCACGGTCGCGGTGCCCATCACCGCCGTGGAGACGATCGGCACACCGAGCGCCATTGCCTCGATCAGGACCAGACCCTGGGTCTCGGTGGGCGAGGCAAATACGAATACGTCGCCGGCTTTGTAGCAGTCGAGCAGCGTAGTGCGACGATCGAGGTTGCCGCAGAAGACCACGTTGCGTTCGAGCCCGAGTCCGCTCGCGAGCCGGCGCAGCCTGGGTTCATCGGGCCCTTCGCCGGCAATGATGAAGGCCAGGTCGGGAAAGCGATCAACGAGCCGCCGACAGACGCGCAGCAGAAAGGCGATGTTCTTTTCGACCGCCAGCCGGCTGACGGTCACCAGCGTCGGCCGATCGGCGGCGATTCCTTTGCGCGCACGGAAGGCAGCGCCGTCACCGCCACTGAACTCGGTGAAATCAATGCCGGTCGGCAGTACGGTCGACGGCGTGCGCACGCCATAACGCTCCAGCACTTTCGCCATCTCCACGCTGGGTACGAACAGGTGATCGACGCCGTGGCAGAGCCGGCGCGACAACCAGCGCGCCAGTGCGCGCAGCGGCGGTGCCGGGAACCACGGCAGGTAGTGGCCAACGTACTGCTCGAAGTAGGTGTGGTAGGTCTCCACCACCGGCACGCACAACTGCCGCGCCAGGCGAACGCCGAGCTGATGGGCGCGAAACGGCGTGTGCACGTGGATGACGTCCCAGCGCCGTTCCGCGAGCTGCGGCAACAGGTCCAGCAGCGCGCGCTTGCGAATCAGGCGGTCCTCGGGATCGAAGAAGATGGTGTGCGCAGGCAGCCGCAGAGTATTCCACTGTCCGTGATCGTCGTGCTCGGCGTCTGCGGGACCGTAGGCGGGTGCCACCAGTGTCACGTTGTGTCCCATACCGGTCAGGGCGCGCGCAAAGGTCCGGATCGAGGTGGAAACCCCGTTGACGCGCGGAAAGTAGACGTCTGACAGCATGAGAATGTCCATGACTGGCCAGCGTATGACGGACATGTGAAAGGCGTGCGACAGCGCGAGGAAAGCGAACCGGCCCGCGTCCGGTCCCTTGCTCCATGCGACTCGCCTCGATCCTTGCCGCCATCACCGCCCTTGCCACGAGCGCCGTTGCTTTGGCGGAAGACTTCTCGTGGCAATTCGGCGGCTTCGGTGCACTCGGCCTGGGATCCTTCGATGCACCGCAATCCTGGCTGGACGGCGGTTTCGGTCGCCTCGCAGACGGCGATGCCGGTCGCCATGCGCAGGGCGCCCTCGACGCGGCCTTCGCATTCGACTGGGAATTCCGACTGCTCTGGTCCGGCCGTGTGCATCTGGTCGGATCCGCCGAAGGTGCGCGCGCAGGCGGCCGACGTACCGGTCTGACCGAAGCGTTCGTGCAGCGGATCTGGTTCAGCGGGAATCAGGCGCACTGGCGGCTGCGCGCAGGCCTGCACTTCCTGTCGACCTCGATGGAGAACGTCGATCCGCTGTGGCAGTCGCCCTACACGCAGACGCTGTCGGCGCTGAACAGCTGGATCGGCGAAGAGTTCAGGCCACTCGGCATCGAGGTTTCGCGCAGCGTCGAAGGCGAGGACGGTCGCCGGTTGGAACTGGCCGCGGGAACGTTCGCGGGTAACGATACGTCGGGCGCCCTGCTCGCCTGGCGCGGCTTCGCGCTGCACCGGCGTCTGGCCCGCTTCGGCGAAACCCTGCCGTTGCCGCCGCTTCCATCGCTGGCCCCCGGTGCGCCCTTCGGCGACCAGAATACGCGCGGCAGCCGCGCTGTCGGCAGCGATCTCGACGGGCGTGCGGGCTACTACCTGCGCGCGCAGTGGCAGGCCCGACCCGAGCTGCTGACGAGCGCGCTGTGGGCCGACAACCGCGGCGATCGCGACCTGCACGGCGGCGACTACTCCTGGCGCACGCGTTTCGGTCAACTTGGATTCGAATGGCTGCCATCTCCCCGATGGACGCTGGCAGGCGAGTGGCTGTGGGGTGAGAGCGGCATGGGATTCGCGCCCGATCCATTCGCCGAGATCGCGTTCAGTACCACCTACCTGTTGGCGTCCTGGCAGCGAAACGACTGGCGGCTGTCGCTGCGTGGCGAACGGTTTTCGGTGCGCGACCTGGATCGCAGCGCGGCCGAGAACAACGACGAACGCGGCCATGCGCTGACGGTGGCGCTGTTTCGTTCGCTGGGAACGCATTGGCGGTTGGGCGTCGAAGCGCTCAGCGTCCACGGGCGCCGACCGGCGGCCGCCGAAGCCGGGTTCGAGGATCAGGCCGGCGGCGACAGTCTGCGCATCGAACTGCGCCGGGTCTGGCAGTAGCGGCAGTACGGATCGCCCGCTGCCGGCTGCCTGTTCGGACAGGCCACGACGCGCGGTGCTATCGTCCGCCCTGTCGCTCTTGAGGCCGATGGACCATGCCGCGCATTTCCGCATTGCCCCTGCTGTTCCTTGTCCCCGCCGCAGCCGCAGGCCAGGCCGCGTTCGACTGTGCGACGCCCGATCCGCCGCAGCCGGGCGTCTGGAACGTGCTGGGCAACGGCAGTCCGGGCAGCGTCTCGACCGCCCAGTTGCAGGCAGCGCTGAATGCCGGCGGGGCGATCCGTCTCGATATCGGCGCCAGCACCCTCGTGGTGAATCCCGAACTGATGATCACCCGAGAGACCGTCCTCGACGTCAACGGTGCCACGCTTTCCGGCGGCGGCGCGCGTCGTGTCCTGCACGTGACCAATCCGAACAACCTCACCTACAGCTTCACCCTGATGAACGCCACCATCACTGGCGGCAGCACGCCGTCGGCTTCGGGCGCCGGCCTGTGGAAGCCGAGCGTCGGTCCGTGGCAGGTGATCGCCATCCGCATCTTCGACTCCACCTTCATCGACAACCATGCCATCCAGGTGGCGCAGGACGATGGCGGTGGCGCCATCTACTCGATCGGTGCCTCGGAGCTGACCCTGGTGCGCACGGCCATCGTCGGCAACAGCGGCGCCAACGGCGGCGGTGTGTATGGGCTCGGCACCCGCAACCTCCACTTTTTCGACAGCGTGCTGGAGGGCAACAGCGCCACCGGCAGCGGCGGCAATCCGGGCAATGGCGGCAACGGCGGCGGCCTCGGCGTGGACGGCGCCGAACGCAACATCAACCTGTGCCGCACCGACCTCATCGACAACACCGCCAACGCCTACGGTGCCGGCCTTTTCACCGTCGCCTACGACCAGCAGAGTTTCGTGCGGCTGCGCGACTGCACGGTACGCGGCAACAACAGCACCGGCGGAACGAACGCGCACACCGGTGGCGTCTACCACCAGGGCGGGCCGATCGAGATCTTCGGCTGCACCTTCCGCAACAACCAGGCCGCGGGCAATGGAGGTCTGGCACTGTTCGATCACGGCGGCACCCAGGGCAGCGGCAGCATCGTCAACAGCACCTTCGTCGGCAATCTGGCGCGCACCAGTCTGGGCGGCGCGATCAACGTCTCGGCCAGCGGCGGCGTGCTGATCCAGAACGTGACCATCGCCGACAACAGCGCCCCCTGCGCCGTCTGTTTCGCCGCCGGCATCAACAACGCCAACGGCGTCCCGCTGACCCTGCGCAATGTGCTGTTCCGCAACAACATCGGCGGCAATGCCTTCAATCCGTGGACGCTTCGGGTCTCGCCGGTATCCGGCAGCCACAACATCCAGTGGCCACAGGTGCGGCCAGGCTCGGGCGGCCAGCAGGAACTCCCGGTGACCGCTGGCGCGCTGTTCGCCGACGTAGCGCTCGGACCGCCGGCGGACAACGGAGGGCTGACCGAAACGCTGGCCTTGCCTGCCGGCTCCGCTGCCGTCAACGCCGGCACTGGTACCGGTGCGCCACCGCGCGACCAGCGCGGCGTGGCGCGCAGCGGGCAGGTCGACATCGGCGCCTTCGAACTGAACCCGGACCTGGTGTTCTACGACGGCTTCGAATAGGAGCGAATCCGGCAGGAACGGTTGAGGCGATCAGTCGTCGAGCTTGATCGACTTCACCCACTGACCGCCCGGCAGCCGGTCGAGCGTTTCGTCGGGCAAGGCCGGCGCAATGCCGAGCAGGCCGATCAGCAGCAGCGGCCAGGCCGAGCAGCCGCCGCGCTGCCGGGTTACCAGACAGCCGAGGGCGAACCCCGCCATGGTGCCGAACACGAAGGCCAGGCCGAGGGCACCGAGCGGCCGCACCTGATCCGTCAGCAGCCACAGGTAGGAACAGAACCCGGCCACCGTCAGGACCACGATGGGCAGGCAGCCGCGGTCCTGCTTCTCGAAGTCCGCCTCCAGTGCGTTGCCGGCGCGCATGCGTTCCTCCAGCGGGCGCTCCGTTGCCGGCTCGTCGGCGGAAGCAGCGGGCAGGTCGAGCAGCTCGATCACGCGCGTCAGACGCGCGAGCTGATCCTGCACGATCTCGCCGAACTTGCGGAAGTCGATCTCGCCAAGCATCGGCAGTTCGAAGAAGTCCTGCCCGAAGTCGAGCAGCATGGCCACGGACGATCCATGCCACGCCATGCGCAGGCTGCGGACGCCGACGCGCGAGATCAGCGCGGCGACGCGATCGGTCCGATCGGCGTCGAGCAGGCGTGCCGCAGCTTCAGGGTCGTCGGTCCAGGCTTCCAGTCCACCGTGCGCGAGTTCGAACCGCACCAGCCCGGAATTCTCCTTGACGGTGAATCGACCGCTGAACATGTCGGGCGTGCCGAGAACCACCCTGCCGGTGACCGCTTCCGGGAGATCGATTTCCATCAGCACGCCCTTGAAGACCGTCTCGACCGACTTGCTGCTTCCCGAGCTTCCGGATCTTCGCGTGGTGTACTCGTAGCGGAGCCTCACGTCGGCGGCGCGGAAGGCAACGCCGCGATGGCTGCCGCTCACTTCGTCTTCGGCTGAATGGCGGTTGTAGCGCGGCATCAGACCGCAATCGTCGAACTGCGCGGGAGTCAGGCGCGCATCGGGAAGGAAGCTGAAATCGCCGAAGAACGGCACCAGACGTGTCAACACATCGTGCTTGAGTCGATCCCGGTGACTGAACCAGGGCAGCGCGCACCAAAGAAAGAGGGCCACACCGATGGCGAACACCGCAAACAGAAGCAGCCACCAGTAGAACTCGTCTTCGGCGCGATACGTCCACCAGCCCGAGCCGGCAACGCCGACGATCAGCACGGCGCTGATGGCGCTGCGCAGGATCAACTGTTTGCGGGCCTCTCGCCGCCGCGTGCTGAGATCGGCATGCAGCGGCGCAAGATACCGGTCGACATGGTGGCGGAATGCGGAGGAATCGATCGAACGAAGGCTCATGCGGACTCCCGTCGCGGCATCGTGGGTTAATTACGACAAATGCTGCCCCAGCGGTCCAGCGAACGCGCGCTCCTGCGTATGCCATGCAGCGGGTTCGGGCGCGCCGTGTAGACTTGCGCTCTCCATCGCAAGCCGGGAGCAGCCGCCATGCAGGTTCGCGCCGCCGTCGCCCACGAAGCCGGCAAGCCGCTCAGCATTGAAACCGTCGAACTGGAAGGCCCGAAGGCCGGCGAGGTGCTGGTCGAGATCAAAGCCACCGGCATCTGTCACACCGACGAATTCACCCTGTCCGGCGCCGATCCGGAAGGCCTTTTCCCCGCGATTCTCGGACACGAAGGCGCAGGCGTGGTGGTGGACGTGGGCCCCGGTGTGAAATCGGTGCGCAAGGGCGACCACGTCATTCCGCTGTACACGCCGGAATGCCGCGAGTGCGAGTACTGCCTGAATCCCAAGACCAACCTCTGCCAGGCGATCCGCAGCACCCAGGGCCAGGGACTGATGCCCGACGGAAGCAGCCGTTTCTCGCTGGGCGGCAAACCGATCCATCACTACATGGGCACCTCGACCTTCGCGCAGTTCACCGTGCTGCCGGAAATTGCGCTGGCAAAAATCCGCGAGGACGCGCCGTTTGACAAGGTCTGCTACATCGGCTGCGGCGTCACCACCGGCATTGGCGCGGTGATCTGGACCGCCAAGGTGGAACCCGGTTCTCGCTGCGTGGTGTTCGGTCTGGGCGGCATCGGCCTCAACGTGATCCAGGGCCTGCGCCTGGCCGGCGCGGAAATGATCGTCGGCGTCGACATCAATCCGGGCCGGCGCGAGCTTGCCGAGCGCTTCGGCATGACCCACTTCGTCAACCCGACCGAAGTCGAGGGCGACCTGGTGCCGTACCTGGTGTCGCTGACCAAAGGCGGCGCCGACTATTCCTTCGAGTGCGTCGGCAACGTCAAGCTGATGCGCCAGGCGCTCGAGTGCTGCCACAAGGGCTGGGGTACCAGCGTCATCATCGGCGTCGCCGGCGCGGGCCAGGAGATTTCCACCCGGCCCTTCCAGCTGGTCACAGGACGCAACTGGCGCGGCAGCGCCTTCGGCGGCGCCCGCGGCCGCAGCGACGTGCCGAAGATCGTCGACTGGTACATGGAGGGCCGAATCGAGATCGACCCGCTGATCACCCA
This sequence comes from uncultured Gammaproteobacteria bacterium, assembly GCA_964526035.1. GTDB lineage: Bacteria > Pseudomonadota > Gammaproteobacteria > Xanthomonadales > BPKI01 > DAOMOD01. The sequence continues at coordinate 27,648 of CAZGKE010000030.1, forward strand.
CGTGCTGCCGCTGGAGCGGATCAATGAGGGTTTCGACCTGATGCATCGTGGGGAGTCGATACGGTCCGTCGTCATCTATTGACGACGGTGGTTAGGTGATTACGGGGTTATGTGATTACGGGGTTATGTGATTACGGGGTTATGTGATTAGGTGATTAGGGAAACGGGGTTGGCGGTTGGGGGATGGGGAGATTTCGCCATCACCTTTGGAACCGGCGAGATGCACTGGCACCGAAACCCCAAAACCGTTCGTGGTGAGGAGACCCCGAAGGGGTCCCTTCGCGACGGCGCTTCGCACCTCCTCAGGGCAGGCTAACGAACCACCTGCCGAATCGTTCCGATCCACCCCCCTCCCAACCTCCCCCCGCACGCGGAGGGAGAAGCTGAGATCAGGTACTTGCGGGACCGGTCCTACGCCGGCTTGCGGCGCGGCTTGCGCTTTGGTTTGGGCGGCGGCTCGGGTGGCAGTCGGTCGAGCCACTGCGCGGCGTGTTCGGAACTGATCGGGTGCTCCCAGTCTTCCAGCATCGCCACGTAGACCAGCTTGTCGAGCTCCGGGCGGAAGCGCTCGACGATGCAGCGCGGCTCGGGCACGCGATTGCAGTCGGTGATCACCCCGAAATGCACGCGGCCGTCGTAGCTGAGAATGCTCAGTCCCATGCCGATGGAGCCGCTCTGCGGCACCCAGAACATCTGCTCGATGACCTTGGCACCGGCCATGTAGAGCGGCATTTGCGGACCCGGTACGTTGGTCGCCACCGTGGTCGCCTTGCGCGAGAACAGCTCGAGTGCCGGACGCTGCAGAAGCAGCGGACCCATGCCCAGCGCGCCCAGAAGTCCATAGGCGACGATCGCCTGACGTGAGGCCTTCAGTTCGCGCATGCTGGCCGCCACCCGGTAGAGCCGCGTCACCGGATTGGCCTCACCAATGGGCAGGTCCAGGAACACCAGGCCGAAGTGGTTGCCCAGCTTCTTGGCGTGCTCG
>CAZGKE010000031.1:0-27962 GCA_964526035.1 uncultured Gammaproteobacteria bacterium
GAGCCGAATCCGCAGCGCGATTTCGGCAACCTAATTACGGAACACCACACTAGTCAAGAGTGGAATGCAGACCCTCGATATAGGAGGAGACCGCGTCGATTTCCTCATCGGTGAGCATGCGCGCCACGCCGGCCATGACCGCGTTGGCGTTCGCGTCGCGGCCGAGCACCAGGCCGTCGCGGTATTTGCGCAGCATCAGCGCGGTGTAGTCGGCGTGCTGGCCGTTGAGCGCCGGGTAGCCGGCGAACGGGTTGCCGCGCCCGGACGGGCCGTGGCAGGCCATGCATGCCGGAACCCCGGACTGCGGGTTGCCGCCGCGATAGACGGCCTCACCGCCGGCCACCAATGCCTCGTCGGCCACGCCCGGCATGATCGGCTGCGCCGCGTAGTAGGCACCCAGATCGCGCATGTCCTGCGCAGACAACGGCGCGGCAAAGCCAAGCATCACCGCATTCTCGCGCTCGCCGGATTTGTACAGTGCCAGCTGGCGGGCGGTGTACAGCTCGTGCTGGCCGGCCAGCTTCGGCCATTCCGTGTTGCTGGAGTTGCCGTCCATGCCGTGGCAGGCGGCGCACACCGCGGACTTCGACTCGCCGCGCGCGGCCTCGCCCGGGCCCGCACTGCCGTCGGCAGCCAGCTCCACGGCGATTTCTTCGGCCGCCACCGGGGCCGGCTCATCAATGGCCGCCACATCGACCACCGGCGTCTCCTGCGCAGACACGGCCGCGGCCAGCAGACAGGCGGCTAGCCCCAGAAACAGCCGAAAGCTCATAGACTTCACCATTGGACGTTCCGAAATGACCAGAATTGGCGCTCGCCCGCGGCGCGCAGCACGCAGCCGGACGGGGGCGGGGGAAACCGCGGACTTATACCAGTGGCCCTGCGCAGGGTCAATTTTTCAGCCCGCACCGCATTTGGAAGCCTGGAGCCGAACCTCTTGAATCCGCCTGCCAACGACCGTTCAACCGCCGCCAATCTGCGTTCTGCCGAATTCATGATCGCTGCGCATGCGGCCAGCCAGCTTCCGCCCGACCTGGGGCGCGAGGTAGCCTTCGCCGGCCGCTCCAACGCCGGCAAGTCGAGCGCGGTCAACGCCATCACCGGGATCAAGGGTCTGGCGCGCAGCAGCAAGACGCCGGGTCGAACGCAGCAGATCGTGTTCTTTGGTCTCGACGACAGCCGTCGCCTGGCGGATCTGCCCGGCTATGGCTATGCCAAGGTCCCCGAAGCCCTGCGCCTGCACTGGCGCGAGCTGATGGATGGCTACTTCAGGCAGCGGCAGAGTCTGGCCGGCCTGATCCTGGTGATGGATGCGCGTCACCCGCTTAAACCCTTCGACATGGACATGCTGGCCTGGTGCCGTGAGGCCGGGCTGGACTGCCACATCCTGCTGACCAAGTCCGACAAGCTCAGCCGCTCGGACACCGCCAAGGCGCTGCAGCTGGTGAGCAATGCCTGTGCGCGCGAGGGCTTCCGAGCCACGGTGCAGGCCTTTTCGTCGTCGAAAATGACCGGCGTCGACGAGGCCCGGGCACGAATCGTCGACTGGCTTTGCGACTAGACTTGCCCAATGCCCGCTTTTCATTACCAGGCACTCGACGGCGCAGGACAGACCCGGCGCGGCGTCTTGCAGGCCGACACGCCGCGCGCGGCACGTTCGGCGCTGCGCGAGCAGGGCATGCATCCGCTCAGCGTCGACGTCATGCGCGGCGAGCAGCGCAGCGCCTTCCGCCGCGGCCTGGGAGCCACGCAGCTCGCCCTGCTGACCCGCCAGCTGGCCACCCTGGTACGCGCCGGCCTGCCGATGGACGAAGCCCTGGCGGCGCTCACCGAGCAGAGCGAGGCGGCCAAGCTGCGCGGCATCGTGCTTGCGCTGCGCTCGCGGGTGATGGAGGGCCGCACGCTGGCCGAAGCCCTGGCCGAGTTTCCCGACAGCTTCCCGGAGATCTTCCGCGCATCGATCGCCGCCGGCGAGCATTCCGGACGCCTCGACGACGTTCTCGAACGCCTCGCCGACCTGGCCGAGCAGCGCGACTCGCTGCGCCGGCGCGTGTTCGCTGCGCTGAGCTATCCGATCCTGCTGACCGTGGTTGCGCTGGCCGTGGTGGCCGGACTGATGGCCCACGTGGTCCCCGAAGTGGTCGGCGTGTTCGCCGGCATGGGCCAGGAGCTGCCGTGGCCAACGCGCGTCCTGCTGGCCATGAGTTCGGCGCTGCGCGACTACGGGGTGTGGCTGCTGCTTGGCCTCGGCGCGCTGGTGCTCGGCTTCGTGCTGCTGCTGCAGCAACCCCGATGGCGGGCACGCTGGCAGGGCCTGTTGCTCAAGCTGCCGCTCGCCGGCCGCCTGCTGCGTACCGCCGAGAGCGCGCGGCTCACGCGCACGCTTGCCGTGCTCACCGCCGCGGCCGTGCCGTTGCTGGAAGCGCTGCGTCTCGCCGCGCAAGGCGTCAGCCTTGCGCCCTTGCGCGAGGCGCTGCTGCGCGCCAGCCAGCGCGTCCGCGAGGGCGTGCCGTTCGCGCGCGCCCTGGCCGCCGGCGCAGTGTTCCCGCCGATCGTCCTGCGCCTGGTGGCCAGCGGTGAGAAATCCGGGCGACTCGACGAAATGCTCGAACGCGCCGCCGAGCAGCAGGAGAACGAACTGGATTCGGTGCTCGGCGTGCTCACCGCGGTGCTGGGTCCACTGGTGATCCTGCTGGTCGGCGCGCTGGTACTGTTCATCGTGCTGGCAGTGCTGCTGCCGATCTTCGAACTGAACACGCTGATCCGCTGACCGTGCTGCGTTTCGACGCCGTCACCAAGCGTTATCCCGGCGGTCAGGAAGCCCTGAGCGCTGTCGGCTTCGAGCTGGCCGAGGGTGAAATGGCCTTCGTGACCGGCCACTCCGGTGCGGGCAAGAGCACCCTTTTCAAGCTGGTGGCAATGATGGAGCGCCCCAGTCGCGGCAGCGTGCTGCTCAATGGCCGCAACCTTGGACAGGCGCGCCGTGGCCAGATGCCCTACCTGCGGCGCCAGATCGGCATGGTGTTCCAGGACCATCGCCTGCTGGCCGACCGCAGCGTTGCGGAGAACGTGGTGCTGCCGCTGATCATCGCCGCCCTGCCCCGCGTCGAACGCGGCAAGCGCGTGCGCGCGGCCCTCGACCTGGTCGGACTGCTGCACAAGGAACGCGCGCTGCCGACCATGCTGTCGGCCGGCGAGCAGCAGCGCGTCGGCATCGCCCGTGCCATCGTCGGCGCACCCGCGGTACTCATTGCCGACGAGCCCACCGGCAATCTCGACCCGCAGCTCGCCACCGAGATCATGGCGCTGTTTGCGGCGCTGTCGCGCAATGGCACCACGGTGCTGGTGGCCAGCCATGACCTGCAGGTGGTGCAGCGGATGCGCAAGCGCGTGCTGGTGCTGGAACAGGGCCGCCTGATCGACGACTACCGTCCGCAGGACGGACCGCCGTGAAGCGTGCGGCGGTTCGCATCGATCCACGCGCGCGGGTGCCGCTGCGCCGGCGCATCAGCGCGTGGCGGGAAGCGCATCTCTACAGCCTGCTGTCGAGCCTAGGCCGCCTGGTCGATCGTCCCTTCGCATCGCTGTCCACCGCCGCGGTGATGGGGCTTGCGCTGGCTTTACCCTTTGCCCTTTACCTGGCGGTGAAGAATCTCGAGCAGCTGGGCGGAACCCTCGGCGACACCGGCGAGATCGCGCTGTTTCTCGATTCAGAGACCGGCATGGAAGGCGGCGCCGCGCTTGCGGCGCGACTGGGCACGCGCGAGGACATTGCGCGCACCGAGCTGCGCTCGCCCGATGACGGTCTCGCCGAGCTCGCCAGCCTGCCGGGCTTCGCAGAGGCCGCAGCGGCGCTGGACGACAATCCGCTGCCAGTGGTGATCAGAGTGCTGCCGGTCGACGGTCTGGAGGTGGCCGACGAAGAGCGACTGCTGAAGGCACTGGCCGCCGAGCCCGGCGTCGATCTGGTGCAGTTCGATGCCGAATGGCGGCGCCGGCTCGATGCGCTGGTCGCCGCGGCGCGACGCGCCGTCCAGGTGCTGTGGCTGGTGCTTGGACTGGGCGCGCTGCTGGTGGTCGGCAACACCGTGCGCCTCGACATCCAGGGCCGCGCCGAGGAGATCGCCATCATCCAGCTGATGGGCGCCACCGATGCCTTTGTGCGCCGTCCGTTCCTCTACGGCGGACTGTGGTACGGACTGACGGCGGCCGCACTGGCGCTGCTGGTGGTGATGCTGGCGCAGTTTGCTTTGGCCGGCCCGGTGGAACGATTGTCCGCAAGCTATGGCGCAGCCTTTATGCTATGGGGTCCCGGCGCGGGAGAAAGTCTGGCGCTGCTCGGCCTTTCGGTGCTGCTTGGATTGAGCGGCGCCTGGCTGGCAAGCAGTCGCCACCTGTCCCGCAACGCCGCCTGATCGCAGAGCGCATGTCCACCCAGATCACCCGCCACATCACCTCCGATGCCCCCCACGTCATGGTCGTGGACGGCTCCAAGGTGGTGCGTCGACTTCTGGAACAGCTTCTGAAACGCGAACTGCCTGCAGTGACCGTGCTCGCCTGCGAGTCGGGTGCCGAAGCCAAGGCAAGGATCACCGAAGGGGTGGTCGACTTCGTCACCACGGCGCTGCAGCTGCCCGACATGGACGGGCTGGAGCTGGCGCGCTACATCCGCGAACATGCGCCGCAGGCCTACATCCCGATCGTGGTGGTGTCGGGTGAAGTCAACGACCGCCTGCTCAACCGCGGCTTCAACGACGAGGTCACCGACTACTTCGACAAGTCGCTGGGCATGGAGGCGCTGGCCACCTTCATCCGCGGCTACGTGCACCCCGAGGATCAGGTCACCGGCGACGTGCTGTATGTCGAAGACAGCCGCGTGGTGGCCCTGGCCACGCGACGCATGCTGGAAAAGCACGGACTCACCGTGCACCACGTGGTCTCGGCCGAGGACGCGCTGGCCTACCTCAGGGCGGCGCGCGACGAAGGCCGCGCACCGGGAACCGATGTAGTGCTGACCGACGTCTATCTGAAGGGCGGCCTCACCGGCAAGGACCTGCTGCAGACGGTTCGCGGCGAGTTTCGCTACAGCCGCGGACAGCTGCCGGTGCTGGTGATGACCGCCGACGACAATCCCACCAACCAGGCGGCACTGATCCAGGTCGGCGCCAACGACCTGGTGCAGAAGCCCATCGAAGAGCGGCTGCTGATCACCAAGCTGACCTTCCAGCTGCGCGTCGGACGGCTTCGCCGCAGGACCCGGCTGACGACCTGAGCCATGGCGGCCGGTGCTGGAGGCATTCGCCTGGAGGCGGGCTGGAAAGAGAAGCTGCTGCCGCACTTTGCCACGCCTTCCATGCAGGGGCTGAAGGCCTTCCTGCTCGCCGAGCGCGCCGCCGGAAAGACCATCTATCCGCCGTCGCGCGAGATCTTCGCCGCGCTCGACGAGACGCCGTTCGACAAGGTCAGGGTGGTGATCCTCGGGCAGGATCCGTATCACGGGCCGGGACAGGCGCACGGCCTGTGCTTTTCAGTGCGGCCCGGCGTCCCGGTACCGCCCTCGCTGGTCAACATCTTCGCCGAGATCGAACGCGACCTGGGCATCGCGCGACCCCGCCATGGCTGCCTTTTGCACTGGGCGCGTCAGGGCGTGCTGCTGCTGAACGCGGTGCTCACGGTGGAGCGCGCGCGTGCCGGGTCGCATCAAGGCAAGGGCTGGGAGCCGTTCACCGACGCCATCGTCGACCTGCTCAACCGCGAGCGCGAAGGCCTGGTGTTCATGCTCTGGGGAAGCCACGCGCAGGCCAAAGGCCGCCTGCTGGACGCCAGCCGGCACCGAGTGCTGAAGGCGCCGCACCCGTCGCCGCTGTCGGCGCACCGCGGCTTCATCGGCTGCGGCCACTTCTCGTGCGCCAACGCCTGGCTCGGCGAACGCGGCCAAGCGCCCATCGACTGGTCGCTCTAGGGAGCCTCCTCGAGTTCCTCGAAGCCGTCAGCGAACACCGCCTCGCCGACGATGCCGACGCTGGCGCTGTTGTTGCCTGGCTCGGGATCGCGAGTGAAGCCCGCTGCGCCGGTGACCACCATGGCCTGGTTGACCAGCGGCAACTCCAGCGGGTCGTCGAGAACGCCGCCGATGGTATAGGTCAGGCGTCCGCCCGCCGGCAGATCGACCGTCTGGTCAATGTCGCCGACGCCATCGTCCGCGGCGCACACCGCGCCCGACTCACCCTGACAGACCCACACCGCGCCCAGGAAACCGGCCGGCATCGCATCCAGGACATTCACCGCCACCGCCTCGTCCGGCCCCAGGTTGTCCACCTCGACAATGAAGTCGAGCGCTTCGCCGGGTCCGGCGACGGGGGGATCGGCGGACTTGGCGATGGCCAGATCGGCGACGCGCAGCACCGTGTGTTCTCCGTCCACGGTGGTCGCGCTGGCGGTGAAGTTGTCGTCATCGGGATCGAAGCTGGCGCTGATCGTGAACACGCCCGCTGCCGGCGCGGTGAAGGTGATATCACAGCCGTGACTGCCGGTCACGCCGACCGTCGCCTGGCAGGATTCGCTGGCCGCGCCCTGCGTGGCATGGATGGTCAGCGTGCCTGCGGGATCGAAGATGGCGCCCTCGGGTGCCGACAGCGTGGCCGTGAAGCCCGCAGCCGCGCCGCGGTCGCTGCTGCTGACAAGGTCGTCCAGCGCCAGCGTGGTGGCGTAGGAATCGATCTGCTGGCTCAGCACCCCGCTGCTCGGCAGATGGTTGAGGTCGCCGCCGTATTCAACCGACAGCGCGCGGCTGCCGCCGGGCAATGTGTCAGTCACGCACTGTGCAGTCGCCGTGGCACCGGCTCCGCTCAGCACCACGTCGCTGCAGCCGGCAATCGCCGCGGCACCGTCAAAGAAACTGACGCTGCCCGCGGGATCGATGCCGGAGACCTCAGCGGTCAGGGTCAGCGCCTCACCGATCGGCGAGGGATCGGCGCTGCTGGCCAGCGCGGTGGCGGTGGCCGCGCGTGCCACCTGCAGCGCATCGCTGGCCGAGCCGCTGAAGCCCGGTTCGGTCACGGTGGCAACCACCGCATAGGTACCGGCCGTCACCGGCGGCTGCGGATCGCCGTCGTAGGTGATGGCGACTTCGATGTCTGGCGGTTCAGTGGTCACCGTGACGACGCGCTGCGTGCCGTCGTAGGTCTGCGCAAGCCCGAAGAAGGTGATCAGCACCTCGTCGGGCGCGGTGATCTCGAAGGTTCCCGCGGCCGAGCCCTGATGACCGGCCTGCACCACGGTGGCGACCACATCGTAAAGACCGACGTCCACCGGGAGATCGGTGTCCCCGTCGTAGGTGACGAGCACGTCGACCGCGGCCGGATCGGTGACCACGGTGACCGCCAGCGGGTCGCCGGTGAACGTCTGCACGAGGTTCTGCAGGGTTACATCGACGGCAATCGGCTGCACTTCGAGCACGCCCGCGGCCGAGCCGAAGAATCCGGCCTCGGTGACTTCGGCGAGCACGTCGTAGAAGCCGGGCAGCACCGGCGCGGCAGGATTGCCGTCATAGGTCACGCTTACCGCCAAGCCCGCGGGATCGGTGGTCACGCTGACCTCGCGCGGGGTGCCGTCGTAGATTTGCAGCAGGTTGCCGAGGCTGACTTCGGCCTCGGCGGCGCCCACGGCAAACGTCTCGCTGACGGCATACAGATCGGATTTCAGGAGATCGACCGTGACATCGCTCCACTGCATGGTCGCAGTCGCTCCGCTCCAGTCGTTGCGGAACTGGAACTCCCAGCTGCCGGCATCGGCGGTGAAGTCGCCCTGCAGCGAGGAGAAGATCATCTCGTGGCTGCTCAGGTAGGTGCCGTCGTTGCTCGACCCTGATCCCTGGAACGCCCAGGAAACCGGTGCCAGATTGTTGAAGCCGCCCACCGCGAAGCTGGAACCGCTGGGACCGGTGACGTCCATCCTCAGGTCGGATGCAAAGCTGCTGTTGCCGCCGATGCCGGCCACCGTGCCGGTGAAACGCAGGCCGCGCACCAGGGCGTGGTTTTCCACGCCGCCGCTGACGCTGCGCAGCACCGACTGCGACGCGGCCAGGCTGAAGCCGTCGATCGCCAGCGACTCCTCCAGCGGTCCGATGTCGGCACTGAACAGCAGCGTGTAGCCGGTACCGACGGCATCGATACTGAGATCGTCGAAACTCGCGACGCCGGCGCTGACCGCGCGCGACAGCGTTCCGGACAGGCTGCCGCCGCCGGGATTGGCCAGCAGGGCCACGCTGATGATCGTCCCATCATCCGTCGACTGCGGGTTGCCCAGCGCGTCGGTGATGGCGACCTCGATGGCGGGCAGGGTTTCGTCCACAGCCACGTTGCCGGGCTGACCGAGCAAGCTCAGACGCGTCGCCGCGCCGGGCGCGATGTCGAAGGGCACGCTGTCGGCGCCGACCACGCCGAATACGCTGGTCTGCGCGCGCAGACGGTAGCCGGCGCCGGCACGGTCGATGGCCAGAGCGGGAAATTCGGCGATGCCGTTGCTTACCACGATCGGTCCGTTGCCGACCAGACCGGTCGCGCCAGGATCGTCGATCAGCACCAGCGTGATGTCGGTGCTGTTGTCGGTGACCACCACCTCGCCTTCCGAATCCTGCACTTCAATCGTGATCACCGGCGCGATCGGGACACCCGCCGCGCTGGTCGACGGCTGCACGCTGAAGACCAGCTGGCTGGGCACGCCCGGACCGCCGAGCACCACGTTGAAGGCGTCGCTCTCGGCGCCTGCGGCAGCGGAGTCGGGCGTGAACGTGAGCGTGTAGGCGAAGCCCGGTTCGTCGATGCTGAGGTCGGTGAAGGCAGCCGACCCATCCAGCAGCTGCATGCCCAGGGTGCCGGAAAGCGTGGCCGCACCGCTGCTGGGATCGTTGCCCAGTGCCACCACGACTTCGCTGGCGGGTCCGCTCAGTACCACCACACCCTCGTCGTCGCGCAGCTCCACCGCCACCGGGGACAACAGGGTGTCGGTCTCGGCGGTACCCGGCGAACCGGTCACCACCAGACCGGCTTCGGCCTGGAAGCGCAGGCGGCCCGCGCCGTGTCGGAAATCGTGGCCAGGATCACCGAGATCGTTGCTGCCGGTCGCCGCAATGGCGCGCAGGCGGTCGGCGAGATCGTTGCGGTCGAAGCCGGGATGTCGCTGCTTGAGCAGCGCCGCCATGCCGGCCGCATGGGCGGCGGCGGCCGAGGTGCCGCCGTAGGCGCCCACGCCGAACGAGACGGTGTCGACACCGGCAAAGCTCGAGAGATCGGGCTTGGCGAACTCCACGCCGGTCGGCAGACCGCCGCCCGGTGCGAGGATCGGCCCTTCGGAGCTGTCGACGAGCTGCGTCGAGGTCGCCGGATCGATCGCCGCCACCGCCAGCGCCGCCGGCGAGTCGGCGGGGAACACGAGGCTGCGGGCGGCCACCTGGAACTGCAGGTCATGGCTTGCGAAAAACTGCAGGTTGCGCGGGGTGGCCGCGCCGATGCGCGACACCGACCATCCGTAGACCCCTTCACCGGCCGCGCAGACGACCGTATCGATTGAAGCGGCGACGAACTCGATGTGCTCCTGCGGCGACTGTCCGCCGCTACCGTCCTGAGCGTTCTCGGAGCTTGCGCGCGGGGTCCAGGTGAATCCGAAGTCGCCGTCGATCAGCTCGAGCAGGATCAGATCATAATCGTGGTCGACCACCACCCAGTCGTCCCAGAACAGTTCACCGAAAAGATGGCTGCCGTCAGGCAGGCAAAGGGGATTGCCAATGCCATCGACGATCGCGTTGACGCGATTGTTGGCGCCGCTCCAGGTGTGGATGTCGGCGTTCGCGCTGGGAGCGTAGTCGCCGCCCCAATGCCGTGCCCGCGCGTTGCCGGCCGCGTTGATGTAAAGCACACCCCCTGTTGCCGCCGCTTCGACGCGCTCGGCCACCGAGCCCGGAAGTGCGGTGCCGTCGCCGATGCCGTCCAGCGGCGCCGCAAGGCCGGAGACGATGACGTCGGCGCCGGCGAACACGGCCAGATCGACGGCGTCGCGCCAGTCGCCGACGGTATCAACGTCGTAGGCAATGAAGTCGGCGCCGGGCGCCACGTCGAATACGACCTCGAGCAGCGCATTGCCGTGTGCATCGCCGCCATCGCCGAAGGTGGCCGAGGCCAGCGGCTCCAGAGTGAGCTGCGCCGGCTGCGGCCAGTCGCCGCTGAGCTGCAGCGCGCCGATCTCACCAGTGTCGTCGTCGAAGCGATCGATCACCGCCACGGTGACGCCGCTGCCATCCAGCCCCGCCAAATGCCAGGGTTGGACGTTGCCGGCGGCGACGCCAGCGGACGTCACCGAGCCTGCCAGCGTGCGCACCCGCCGCGCCGGCGACACCTGCTGTACGCCGGGCAGGGCAGCAAGTTCGATCAGGCGCCGCACCGGCACCCACGCCTCGGTCAGTCCCCGGTGGCCTGCACGACGGATGGTGGCACCGAGTTCATCAAGTCCGGGAAGGGCGTCCGGACCACGACCGGACACCTGATGGCGGATCTCCACCAGCACCCGATCGCCGTCGAGCAGACGTGCCGGCAGGCCGCTGCCTCCGGCCGCACTGAGCGGATCGTCCGAGACGGCGGCCACCGCGCGCACCAGGGAGGCGTGCAGCCTGCGTTCGCGCGGTCCGAGCCCGGTACGTGCAGCCGGCATCGCTTCAAGCACATCGCCGCCGCGGCCTTGGCGCAGACCCTCGCCAAGGTCCACGACCACGGCGGCAGGAGGCGACGCGGCGCTGGCCGCGGCGGAAAGGAGCAGCACTGCACCCAGCGCACGCGTTGCCGTACGCGCCGCGAGTTTCACCCGATCGATCATGAAGTCCCCTGTAACAGGCTGGGAGCTGCCGGCAACAGCCCCGCGGGGGCTCGGCAGCTTCGAACAAGGGGGGATGCTAGCAACAATGCGGGGCTTCAGCGACCCGCAAGCCGCGGCTCCCGAATCAATCAGCAGCAGGGCGCCTCGGCGCTTGCCGGGCCGGGCGCCGCCGGCACGCAGTCGAACAGCCCGAAATGCACGGATTTGTCGCCGTCGATGCGCACATGCCGGGCGTAGCGGGTGGCACCGAGCATGTCGGCGCTGTTGCCGCAGACGCGCAGCGGGCGACCGGTTTCCAGACGATGGTGGTCGTCCAGCACGAAGGCGTGCGGCGCTTCCGGAAGGGTGCCGAGGTAGGTGGCCAGCTGCCCGTAATCCTCGCAGCGGTCCTCCAGCGGCAGCTTGAAGGCGCGTACGGTGACCGAACGGAAGGCGATCATGCCGATCCTGCGCTCGATCTCGGCATCGAGCAGCGGGATCGGTGACGCGCTGACCTGGCGAACGTCGCGGCAGCCGAGATCGGCCAGGATGCGGCGGAAGTCCTCCCAGTACATGGCCCCGCCGAGGCACTCGCCGAGCAGCACCGGGTCGTGACGCAACGGTTCCGGCACGCGACGCTCGGCGAACACGTCGGAAAAGAACAGCTCGCCGCCAGGTTTCAGCACGCGAAAGATTTCCGCGAACACCCGATCCTTCTGCGGCGACAGGTTCATCACGCAGTTCGACACCACCAGGTCTACGCTGGCATCGGCGATGCCGGCCGCAGCCAGGTCCTCGATGAAACCTTCGACGAACTCGACGTTGGACTGCGCATGTCCGAAGCGCTCGGCGTGCCAGCCGCGATGCCGACGCGCCACGTCGAGCTGCTCCGCGGTCATGTCAATTCCGGTGACGCGACCCTGCGGTCCGACCAGACGCGACAGCATGTAGGCATCGCGACCGCTGCCGCAGCCGAGATCGAGCACGCTGCAGCCGTCGAGTCCCGGCGGCAGCGGTGCGCCGCAGCCGTAGAAGCGCTCGCGCACCTCCGGGTGCACGTCGCCCAGCAGCGCACGTAGGGCCGGCGTCAGCGACTCGACGCTGCAGCATGCGCCGGTCTTCAGATCGGCGCTGCTGGAAAGCACCTCGCCGTAATAGCGGCGAACCTCGGCGTGCACGCTGTCGTTCATGCTGTCACTTCCTCGAATGTCTTCCTGTGCATCATGACGCGATCGGGCGTCGGCGGCGCGCCTGGCGCCTCTGCACCCGATCGTTACCCATGCTGGAGCCGGCTATGGCGCGCACGCCAGAGGATCATGCCTGCGCCGATCGCGCCCGCAGCGGCCAGGCTCAGGCCCACCGTCGGGAACAGGGTCGCCAGCAGCAGGCCGAAGCCGATGCCGCCCCATGCCCAGGCCAGGCCATCGGCGATCGCCCGCTGCTCCGCGGGGAGCAGCCACTGCGCAAGCAGATGGTCGACGCTCAATTTGCCGGGCCCGGACAGCACCAGCGGCAGCAGCATCAGCGCAAACAGCAGCGGCAGCTTGAAGTTGCCGAAGCCTTCGTCGCGGATCGCGTAGCCTTTCCACAGCTCGCCCATCGTGCCGAAGCTGTCAGGCCAGTGCACCGCCGCCACCGCGACGAAAGTCAGTCCCAGCAGCGAAAAGGCGATGAAGCGGGTGAACAGCCCGACCACCAGAGCGAAGGCGCCGATGACCTCAAACCATGTGGCGAGAAACCAGCTCAGCTCGGTCGGAGCGTGGTTGAATGGAAACGGGAGCTTGTCCTGTACATGGCCGAACCAGTTCTGTCCGCGAAGCTTCTCGAAACCGGCCTCGCCGAACTCCCAGGCGAGAATCAGGCGCAGGCCCAGCGGCGCGAACCACGCACCGAGCCCTTCAAGTCTTGCGGTGGTGGCGCGCCACAGTGCGCCGACGGACGGGTTGGATGAATGCATGTTCTGGTCTCCTTGAGGCGCAGAAGACCCGGCGAACGCACCGATGCTTTCAATCCTGCTGTGACCGACTCATTCGCGTCGACACCGCAGCGCCGGGCACAATCTCAGCCCCGATAAACCGCGGCGTGGATACAGGAGAGGATGCCGACCGCGAACCAGCCAAAGGGCGCGAAGCCCAGGGTGATGAGGAAGGTCAGTCCGCCCGCGATGGCGGCGAACAACAGCCAGAAGAGCGCCCACAATATGCGACCCTGCACCAGCTGGCCGAGGCCGGGGATGAAGAGACTGCAGAGCGCGGCGATGACATTGCCGGCGCTGCCGGGTCCGGTGCTCATGGCGTTGGAACTCCTGGATGGATATGCGCGCCGAGTCTAACCATCCCGTAGGCAGCGTCCGCTGAACGACCGAATTCGGTGTCGATTCTCCGGTGGCATCGGATCGCAGGCAGAGGCTAGTCTTGCGCCATGAACACCGTCACCCCCAACCTGCCGCCGCGTGCGGAGATGCTGCACGCCTTTCTGGCCGGCGACCGCAGTTACGAAGGCATCTTCTATACCGCGGTGCGCACCACCGGCATCTTCTGCCGGCCGACCTGCAGCGCGCGCAAGCCCAAACCCGAGAACGTCGACTTCTACGCCAGCACCGACGATGCGCTCGCCGCCGGCTTCCGTCCCTGCAAGCGCTGCTGTCCTCTCGACGCACGCAGCGCACCGGACTGGGTGCAGTGCATTCTCGACGAGGCCGAACGCGGCGACGACCGCCGCTGGTCAGACGAGACCTTGCTCGAGCGCGGCGTCGATCCGGTGCGCCTGCGGCGCTGGTGCAAGCAGCACCTCGGCATGAGCTTTCATGCCTGGCTGCGTTCGCGTCGTCTGGGTCGCGCGCTCGGCAGCCTCAAGGCCGGTGACTCGGTGGATGCCGCCGCCATCGACCATGGCTTCGAGTCGAGTAGCGGCTTCCGCGAGGCGCTCGGCAAGACCTTTGGCGCCAGCGCAGCGGCACTGCGTGAGGCAACGCCGCTCTACTACCGGCGACTGCTGACGCCGCTCGGGCCGATGATCGCGATGGCCGAGAAAAAGGGCCTGGTCCTGCTCGAATTCCTCGACCGTCCCGCGCTCACTGCGGAACTGGAGGAGCTGAAGGCACGCTACGGATACGCGGCCGCGCCCGGCAGTCACGCCCACCTCGACCAGGCCGAAGCCGAACTGGCCGAGTATTTCGCCGGCCGCCGCCGGCACTTCGATGTGGCTCTCGCGCCGCCCGGCAAACCGTTTGAAAGCCTCGTATGGCAGCGCCTTCTGAGCATCCCCTACGCCGAAACCCTGAGCTACGGAGAACTCGCCCGCGAAGTCGGCAAGCCCGGTGCCGCGCGCATCGCCGGCTGGGCCTGCGGCCGCAACCGCATTGCGGTGATCATCCCCTGCCACCGCGTGGTGGCAGCAGATGGCGCACTCACCGGCTACGGCGGCGGCAAGGCGCGCAAGGCGTTTCTGCTCAGGCTGGAGCGTGATGCCGTAACCGCGATGCGTGCGCAAACCGATGGCCGCGAATCACCATGAACCCCGCATTTCAGCTGGTCGGCATCGACCACGTGCAATTCGAACCCTTGTTCAACCTTCCCGACTGGCAGTTGGCGGGGTACCACGCGCAGCGCTGCATCGCTACGGAGAGTCGGGGGTTTCCCTGCCGCGTCAGCCTGGAGGACGCTCGGGAGGGCGAGGAGCTGTTGCTCTTGCCCTATCTGCACCAGCCAGCGGATTCACCCTATCGTTCCTCCGGGCCCATCTTCGTGCGCCGCGGCGCCACGCAGCGCAAGCTCACTCCAGGCGAGGTGCCGCCCTACGTCAGCAGCCGCCTGATGTCCGTTCGAGCCTACGCCGCAAGCCACATGATGGTGGCAGCCAGCGTGTGCAAAGGTTCCGACGCGGCGCAGGTGATTGCCACGCAGTTCAGCAATGGCCAGGTGGCATACATCCATCTGCACAATGCAGAGCGAGGCTGCTTCTCCTGTCAGGTCCTGCGCGCCTGAATCGCGCGGGATCGGGCGGCGTCGCGACAAAAAAAAGGGCGCCCGGCGAACCGGGCGCCCCGTCACTCATGGACTCAGTGCCGGCGCTTGAGGATCACCAGACCCAGCAGGACAACCATCAGTGCCAGCAGCATCCGGCCGAAGGCATCTGAAGCCGGCACCGGAACCGCTTCCGGCAGCGGCAGACCGGCCACTCCAAGCGCAGCGGTACCAGTGTTGTTGGCGGCGTTGGAGTCCCCGCTGCTTGCACTGATCGTGGCCGTGTTCACCACGTCCCCGATGTCCGCCACGGTCACTGTCAGCGTGCAGTCGAGCGAGGCGCCCACGGCCAGCGTACCGATGGTCCAGGTCAGCGTCGGTGCAGCAAAAGCGGCCCCGCAGCTGTTGGACACGTAGTCCAGATTGGCCGGCAGGGTGTCGCTGACCACCACGTCGGTGGCGGTGGACGGTCCGGCATTGCTGGCGGTAAGGGTGTAGACGATGGTCTCGCCCACCAGCAGCGGATCGGGCACCGTGGTCGCGGCCTTGGCGATGCCGACGTCGGCGTCGACCACGATGCCGGTGGTTGCATCGGCAGAGTTGTTGCTCGCATCCGGGTCGACGGTATCGGAGGTGGTGGTCGCGGTCGCGTTCAGGGTGCCGGTCGCCGAGGCATCCACCGCCGCCACGATGACCGCGACCCGGCTGGCGCCGCTGGCGGTCGGTCCGGCCCACGTGCAGGTGACCGGGCTGGCCGCGTTGCAGGCCGATCCAGTGCCACCGATCACGGAGACGAACGAGGTACCGGCGGGCAGCGGGAGTTCGATCGACATGTTGTCGGCGTCGTCAGGCCCGTTGTTGGTCGTGGTGACCGTATAGGTCAGGTTGGTGCCGGCGGTGACCGGATCCGGCGCATCGGCCAGGGTCACGGCAAGGTCGGCCTCGACCACGCCGGCGCCTTCGCGGTCGACCAGCAGCGTCCAGTTGAGCAGCGTACCGAGATCGCCGGTGGCGCGATCGCAGATGTGCAAAGTGAAGGTGCGGCCGCCGGCTTCTTCGCCGTTGAATACATCCAGCAACTCGTTGGGCTGGCAGATCGGGCCCGGCGCCGTCACACAGTTGGCCGCGCCGCCGCAGTTGGCGGCAGCGCTGCAAGCCTCAGCCGCCTGGGTATCGAAAGTGGCGAAGTAGTTGTCGGCGGAGCCTCCGTGGTTGTTGGCGAGCAGCACCGTGCTGGTGCCATCGGACAGCGCCATCTGCAGATCGCCGCGCCAGGTTTGGGTGATCTGCACCTGCACGTTGACGTCGAGGATGCTGCCGGTGTCGCCGGGCGGAATCGTGATCGCGTTCGAGATGCCGCCCGCCCCGAGGCCGGCGCCAGCGTCATTGACACAGCCGTTGTCCGGCAGGATCGGGACATCATTCACGGTGCTCGGGTAGACGCCGCTGACCCCCGTCACCGGCGGTTCGCGCTCGACCTCGATGGCCCAGTTGATCAACTCGCCAACATCACCGGCCGCCCGGTCGCATATCTGCAGAGTGAAAGTGCGGCCCGCCGCCTCGGCACCATTGAAGGCGTCAAGCACCTGGTTCGGCTGGCAGGTGGGGCCCGGTGGTGTATTGCAGTTGGCTGCGCCGCCGCAGTTGGTGGCGTCGCTGCACGGCAGAGCCGCCTGAGTGTCGAAGGTGGCGTGGTAGTTGTCGGCGGAGCCGCCGTGATTGTTGGCCAGCAGCACCGTGGTGGTGCCGTCGGTCAGCGACATCTGGATGTCGCCACGCCAGGTGTGGGTCATGGCCACCTGCACGTTCACGTCGACAATGCTGCCCAGATCACCGGCGGGAATGGTGATGGAGTTGATGATGCCGCCTTCTCCCAGCCCATTGGCGTCGTCAAGGCATCCGTTGTCCGGAAGGATCGGCACATTGTTGACAGTGCTGATGTAGGTGTCGACCACCGTGCCCGAACGGGCATCGGCAAGGGCCAGCGAAAACATCGCGGCCAGCAGGATACGGAACAGGTTCATGCATCACTCCCCGGAACTGTCTGAAGTTACCCCAGTGCGTCGCCTCGGCTTCCCCGCCGACGCACAATGTCCGGACTATACCTGTGGACTTAACATTTTCACAACATTTCTGCGTCACAACGGCGCTGAGAACCTCGGCGAGGACCCCGCGCAGAGTCCACCGTCCCTGGCCGGAGCTCACTCAGTGCAGCCGCTGCGGCCGGCCTGCACGGTAGTTGTCCAGGGCCCATTCAAGGTCCGCCAGCAGATCGTCGCGCCCCTGCTGGCGCACGCTTGCCACCAGTTCGGCCTGCAGCTGGCGGGCCTCCTCGAAGCGGCCCGTTTCGGCCAGCGCCATGGCCAACGCCTCGCCATGCGGCAGGCTGCGCTCGCGATGGAAGAGCTGTTCGGCAAGGCGCAGCGCCGCGGCGCCGTCACGTACCTCCGCCTCGCCGGCACCGGCCAGCAGACGCGCCATATGCAGGGCGATACGGGCGTCGCCGGGGTGCGCTTCAAGCG
Organism: uncultured Gammaproteobacteria bacterium; assembly: GCA_964526035.1. Taxonomy (GTDB): domain Bacteria; phylum Pseudomonadota; class Gammaproteobacteria; order Xanthomonadales; family BPKI01; genus DAOMOD01. The sequence goes on from CAZGKE010000031.1 coordinate 17,333, forward strand.
CGGATGTCAGCACGTTGCGCGCTTCCAGCCAGTCGCGCATCTCGATCAGCAGCTGTGCCTGCGCCAGACGGGCGTCAGCCCGCGCCGGGTCGCGCCTGACCACCTCGGAGAAGTGCGACAGCGCCGCCGACCGCTGTCCCTGGCGGCGCAGGGCGTTGGCCAGGTTGAAGCGTGCGTCGAGATCGCCGGGATGGAGCTGCAGGGCCCGTTCATAGTGTTCCGTGGCGTCGGCGTCGCGACCCTGCGCGGCCAGCAGGACGCCCAGCCCGAAGTGGGCGGCACCGAGATCGGGATCGGCCTGCAGCACGCGGCGATACTCGGCTTCAGCCTCCGCAGTACGGTCGCTGCGCGCCAGCGAGATGGCCAGGTTGAGGCGGGTCAGGTTGTCCTCCCTGGCCGCGAGTGCCTGTCGGTAGACCTCGACCGCGTGATGGAAGTCGCCGTTCGCGGCCAATGCCGCGGCGCGCGTGCTCAGCACTTCGGCACTGTCGGCCAGCGCCGCCACTTCGGCGAGCAACGGATCATCGACGTGCGGCGACCCCTGTCCACGCTGTGCGATCTCGGCGCGCGCCGCGGATTCGCGTCCGGCAGCGCGCAGCGCCAGGCCCAGCGGATAGCGCAGCCGCGAGGCTTCGGGCTCAAGCTGCAGTGCGCGCTGCAGCAGTTCGACAGCGCCGCCATGATCCCCCTGCGCCTGCGCCAGGCGCCCGCGCATGCCGAGCATGGCGGCGCTGTCGGAATCGCGGGCCCGTCCCAGCGCCCTGCCCGCCTCCGCCAGCTCGCCGCGTTCAATCAGCCGCTCGGCGAGCTGCAGGCGGGCGGGCACATGATCCGGCTGCAGGCGCAGCGCCGCATTCAGGCTGGCCATGCCGGCGTCGATCTCATCTCGGTTCAGCTGCGCCACGGCCAGCAGGTAGTGCCAGCGGTAGTCGTCGGGCTGTCGGTCGCGCGCCCAGGCCAGCGCCTCAGCCGCCCAGGCGTACTGCTCGTAGGCCAGCGCCAGCTTGCCGAAGTGCACGGCGCCGGCCACCTGTTCGTTGATGTCGGCGGACGCCTCGTGCGCCTGCCGCCAGCTTGCGTGGGCATCGGTCAGCGCGTTGGCCACGCTGGTGTCGAGCCTTGCCAGCACGTCGGACTCCAGGTCCGGCGGTGCCGACCATGCTGTCGCCTGCTCGGCGGGCGGCGGCGCGCACGCCACGAGCGCGGCACCCAACAGCAGCAGCGCGAATCGCTTCATGGCTGCGCCGCCGTGCCGCGCGTCAGCTCCACATAGTCGCCCACGCGCAGCCGATCGGCGTCGAAGGCTTCGCGGACGCCGTCGGCCCAGATCACCGTCAGCTCCAGCGGAGCGCCGTCATCGCCGAGTCCGAACAGCAGTCGCGGGTCGTTGGCCGACACATAGCTGCCGTCCACACGGACGCGCCGCCACAGCATCCTGCCGCTGGCCAGCTTGAGGCCGGCGCGCGCGCCATGCGCATCGCGACCGTGCTCGACCAGACGCACACCCAGCCAGCGGCGGTCCTGGCCCACCTGATTGATCAGCACGAACGGCGCACCGTTGGCGTTGTTGACCACCACGTCGAGGTCGCCGTCGTTGTCGAGGTCGCCAAAGGCCGCGCCGCGGCTCACCCGAGCCTCGGCAAACACAGGGCCACCGCGCGCCGCGTCATCGACGAATCGACCATCTCCGCGATTGTGCAGCAGCAGCATGCGCTGCGCGTAGGGAAAGGGATTTTCGCCGACCGGTGCCGCGGGATCCATGCGCACTCGACCATTGACGATCAGCAGGTCGAGCCAGCCGTCGTTGTCGTAATCGATCCAGGCGGCACCGAATCCGGTAAAGCCACGCGTCAGCGCGGCCAGGCCACTGACCGCACTGCGGTCCTCGAACATGCCTCGGCCGTCCGCAACGTACAGCGTCGCCTTCTCCTCGGCGATGTGCACCATGACCAGGTCGTCGTGACCATCGCCATCGTAATCGCCGGCATCGACGCCCATGCTGCCCTCGGGTTGGCCGTCGCTGTTGACCGCAACGCCGGCGATCAGCGCATTGTCGACGAAGCGCCCGTCACCCTGATTGATCCACAGCCGGTTGGGCCAGGCATCGTTGGCCACGTAGAAATCCAGCCTGCCGTCGCCGTCGAAATCGGCCGCCACCACGCCAAGCGCCGGCGCGTGGCTGCCCGAGGCAATGCCGGAGCGTTCGGTGACATCCTCGAAACGACCGTCGCCGACATTGCGCAGCAGCCGGTCCGGCGCCGGACGGTGGGTCAACGGTCCGCAGTAGTCGGGTACACCCGCAGGTGAGCGGCATTCGCGACGCGTGGCTGGCGCGTCATCGAGGTAGTTGCCGACATAGAGATCCAGCAGCCCGTCACCGTCGAAATCGAAGAAGCCCGCGGTGCCGGTCCAGGCTGCTTCGGCAACGGCAGGATCGTCGCTGATGCGGGTGAATCCGCCAGCTCCATCGTTGCGCCACAGCTCGTTGGTGCCGTAGCAGGTGATGTAGAGATCGACATCGCCATCGTTGTCGAAGTCGGCGGCCGCCACGCCGGTGCCGTAGCAGCGCGTATGCAGACCGAGTTCGTCGGTGACGTCCTCGAAGGCGAGTTCACCGGTCTCGACCAGCAGATTGCGATAGAGCCTGCTGCCGCCGGGAGCGTCGGGATTGCTCTGGATCAACAGCAGATCGAGATCGCCATCGCCGTCGATGTCGATCATCGCCACCCCGGCCCCGAGGATTTCCGGCATCCGCAGCTCGCCGGAAAAGCCCGGATCGTGGACGAAATCGATACCGAGTTCGGTGGCACGATCGACGAACATCGGGCCGCTCGGCGGCACTTCCGGCGCGACGTCGACGGCGGGCGCGGACTCCTGCGCACCGCACGCGATCAGCGCAATGGCAACGCCCAGCAGCGCGGTCATTCGCGGCGAAGGGATGAAGGCGGACGGCTTAGGACGCAACGTCGACACGGTGACTTTCATGTCGCGGATTGTAGGGGCAGAAGCGAAGCCAGCACGAGCACCCCCATCCCGACCACCCCCCGCACGCGGAGGAAGGAGCACGTCAACGACCACCGGATTCCCTTCTTCCGCAAGCGGCAAGAAGGCACACGTCACCGACAACGGCGTTGTGCTGTCGGAGCGCCGCGTCGCACCTGCTGCGACTGGCAAAGGTAGGATGCGGGCATGCTCGACGCACTCGACTCCCTCGCGCCTGATGCCCTGTTCGATCGCCTCGCGGACGGCGATGCGCCGCTGGTGCTCTGCGCCACGCGGCGGCTGGCGCAGGCGCTGGACATCGAATATGCGCGGATTCGCAGCGCGCACGGCGATCGGGTCTGGCCCACGCCGCCGCTGTTCACCCTGGCGCTGTGGCTCGGCCAGCAGTGGGACGAGGCGCAGCGCGTGGGCGCACTGGACAGCGCGTCGCTGCCGGCCGTGCTGTCGTCGGCGGAATCGCAGGCGCTGTGGCGCAGCGTGGTACAGGTCGACCGCGAGGCACTGCCGCTGCTGCGCCCCGAACAGGCTGCACGACTCGCTGCCGAAGCCTGGCAGCGCAGTTTCGACTTCGAGCTGAAGCGCCCCTTCGACGCGCGCGACAACGCCGACGTCGCCGCCTTCAACCGGTGGGCGGATCGCTACGCGAAACGACTGGCGCGGCTCGATGCGCTGGATGCCGCCGAACTTCCCGCGCGCATCGCAGGCCTGATCGCCGATGCACACATGCCGGTGCCGAACACCGTGGTGCTGGCCGGATTCGACGTGCTGGTGCCCGCACAGGTGCGACTGCTTGAAGCCCTGGCGGCGCGTGGCACCGCGATTCTGCGCCTGGCGGTCGGCGCCGCGGGGATCCACTCATCGGCGATGGGAGGCGCGGCACAACATGACGCTGCGGTCGCCCACCAGTGGGCTCCTACAGAGGTTGACCGACCGTCGGCGGTACGCGTCGAAGCCCTCACCCGCGAGCAGGAGCTGCGCAGCGCCGCACGCTGGGCGCGCACGCTGGCGGAGAACGAACCCAAGGCGCGCATCGGCATTGTCGCCGCCGACCTCGGTGCGCTGCGCGCCGACCTGGTGCGCGTGTTCGACGAGGTGCTGTGCCCGCAGCGTCGCCCCGGTGCGCCACGCCCGTACAACGTCTCGCTCGGCCTGCCGCTCGCCGAGACGGCTCCGGTCCGCGATGCGCTGGCCTGGCTGCGCTGGCTGGGCAGTCGCGATGGTGTCCCCCTGGCGCAGGCGCGCAGCTGCCTCTTGTCGCGCTTCTGGAGCACGCGCGATCGCTTTGTCTCCGCCGCCTTCGAAGATCTGCGCCTGCGCAGGGATGGACGCGATCGCATCAAACCGCGCGAAGTTGATATCGCACCGCTGGGCACCCTGCGCCTGCCGACTGATGCCGCCACGCCGGGCACCTGGAGCGCGCGCTTCAGCAGCACGCTCGCCGCACTCGGCTGGCCCGGTCCGGAAGCGCTCGACAGCGCCGCTTTCCAGGCTGTGGAAGCCTGGCAGCGTCTGCTCGCCGAGTTCGCGCGGCTCGGTCGCGTGGCGCCGCGTCTGGCGCCGAGTGAAGCGGTCGCGCTGCTCGACCAACTGGCCAGCGAGCAGACCTTCCAGCCGCGTTCGCCGCCGGTGGCGATCCAGGTGCTGGGTGCGCTGGAGGCCGGCGGACTGGCCTTCGACCACCTGCGAATCCTCGGCATGGACGAGGAATCCTGGCCGCCGCGCGCCGAACCACACCCGCTGCTGCCGCTCAACGTGCAGCGTCAGCACGGCCTGCCGCACGCCACCGCGGCGGGCGAGCTGGCATTTGCGCGAAGCGTGGGCGCACGCCTGCTGGCCGCCTCGCCCGATGTGGTGGTGAGCCACACGCGGATGGACGGCGACAGCCAGCGTGGGATCAGCCCGCTGTTCCGGCATCTCGACCCCGCAGGTTCACCGCCTCGTCGCTCCAGCGAACGCCAGAGCCCAGCGCCTTCAGCGCCGCACGCCTCTGACGTCACCGACGAAACCGTCGACACCTTGCCGCCGCGCTGGCTCCTCCTTTTCGAGGCGCGCGATGAGGAGCTCAGTGAGGACAACATGGCACCGAGGCCAGCTCCGGGCAGCGTCGGCGGCGGCGTCGCGCGCCTCGCCGACCAGGCGCTGTGCCCGTTCCGCGGCTATGCGCGTCATCATCTGGGTGCCGCCGCGCTCGACGACCCGCAGCTGCCGCTCGATCACTTCGAACGCGGCTCGCTGGCGCACGATGCGCTGGCGCGCTTCTGGCAGCAGACCCGCGACCTGCCCGGTCTGCGCAGGCTCGACGATGCCGCGCGCGGCGAACGCGTCTCCGCGTGCGTCTCCGCAGCGCTGGATGAGCACGGCCGCCGCCATCCGTACCGCCTTGGCGCGCGCCTGCGCGCACTGGAGATCGAACGCCTCGCCGCCAACATCGAACTGCTGCTGGGGCTCGAACGCGAACGACCGCCTTTCGCCGTCGACCTGATCGAGGAAAAGGCCGAGATCGAACTCGCCGGCGTGCGCCTCAACGTCCGCGTCGATCGCGTCGACCGCATGCTCGATGGCAGTCGCGTGGTCATCGACTACAAGACCGGCGATGTCAGCGCACGCTTCGTCGACGACCGTCCGGATGCGCCGCAGCTGCCGATGTACGCACTGCTCGACGACGACTGCCGCGGCGTCGCCTACGCCGGCTTGAAGACCGGCGCGGTCGGCTTCAAGGGCGTGGCCGCCGAGGGCGACTGGCTGCCCGGTGTGCCGGCCACCGCCGAAGCGCTCAAGCGAAGCGGCAGCGGCATCGACGACTGGGAAACCCTGCGCGCGCACTGGCGCAGCAGCCTCGAAACCGTGGCCGCCGAAGTGCGTGACGGCTACGCCGTGGTCGATCCCAAGCCGCGGGCCTGCAGCCGTTGCGACCTGTTCGCCCTGTGCCGCATCCGCGAAGCGCAGCCGCTGCGGATATTCGAAGAAGAAGACAGCGGGGACGAGGCATGAGCGACGCGCTGATCCGCGAAGACGCCGCCGCCCGCAGCGCCGCGATCGACACCGGGCGCAGCCTGATCGTGCAGGCCCCGGCCGGCGCCGGCAAGACCGAACTTCTGATCCGTCGCGTGCTGGCCCTGCTGGCCACGGTGGAGGCGCCCGAGGCAATCATCGCCATCACCTTCACCCGCAAGGCCGCGGCCGAGATGCGCCAGCGCATCCTTGCCCAGCTTGCCGCTGCCGCCAGCGACACGCCGCCCGCGGAACCCTACATGGTGGACACCTGGCGCCTCGCCCGTGCCGCGCGCGCGCACGCGAAAGCGCAGGGCTGGGAGCTCGACGAAACGCCGCAGCGCCTGCGGGTGATGACCATCGACGCGCTGTGCGCCGCACTGGTGCGGCAGAGTCCGACCCTGTCGGAAACCGGCGGCGGTCTGACGGTGACCGAAAACGCCGGCGCCCTGCATGCCGAAGCGGCGCGCGCCGCGCTCGCGCATCTGGAAGGCAAGGGCGCTGCCGCCGATGCCATCGCCGCGGCGCTGCGCCACTTCGACAACAGCACGGCCACGCTGGAGTCGCAGCTCGCCGCGCTGCTCGGCGGTCGCGAGCGCTGGCGTCGCCTGCTCGATCCGGGTGCGCGGGAAGACATGGAAGCGACACTTGCCGCGCTTGTCGGCGACCGGCTTTCGCGCCTGCGCGATGCTTTTGGTGTCGCCGATCGCAGCACACTGCTGCAGCTTTCCCGCTTTGCCGCCGAGCATGCGGAACCGGATTCGCCGGTGCACACACTGGCCGCACTGGATGATCTCGGGGACAGCGTCGACGCGCTTCCGCACTGGCTGGCGCTGGCCGATGTCTGCATGACAAAGACGAACGGGGTCCGCAAGTCGGTAAACGTGAAGCAGGGCTTTCCTCCCGGCGCCACTTTCAAGGCGCAAAAGGAAGCGATGAACCAGCTGCTGGGCAGGATCGCCGGGCGGACTGACCTGGTGGAACACCTCGCCGCCGCTCGATCATTGCCGCATCCGCATTACCACGAAGCGCAGTGGCAGGCTCTCGCCGATCTGCTGGCCGTGCTGCGACTGGCGATGGCCGAGCTGCAGGTGATCTTCGCCGCGCGTGGCGAAGTGGACTTCACCGAGATCGCCCTGCGCGCGCTCACCGCACTCGGCGAGGAGGACAGCCCCGGCGAGCTGCTGCTGCGTCTTGATCATCGGCTGCAGCACCTGCTGGTGGACGAGTTCCAGGACACCTCGCAGATGCAGATCGAACTGCTGCGTCGTCTCACCGCCGGCTGGTGTGCCGGCGACGGCCGCAGCCTGTTCCTGGTGGGCGATCCGATGCAGAGCATCTACCGCTTCCGCCACGCCAACGTCGGCCTGTTCCTCGGCGTGCGCCGCGACGGTCTGCGCCAGGACCTGCCGCTGGACCCGCTGAACCTGCGCCTCAACTTCCGCTCGCAGCAGGGCATCGTCGACTGGGTCAACCGCGTGTTCGGTGTCGTGCTGCCAGCCGAGGACGACATCGGTGGCGGCCAGGTGGCGTACGCGCAGGCACGGGCACACCACCCGCCGCTGGCCGAACCGGCGCTGCGCTGGCACGCGCAGCTCGGCGACGACCGCAAAGCCGAAGCGCACGCCATTGCTGAACGCTGCCGCGAGCTGCGCGATGCCGGCGAGCGCGCCGCCATCCTGGTGCGTGCGCGCGGTCACCTGGCTGCCATTGTCCCTGCCCTGCGCGAGGCAGGCGTGCCTTACACCGCGGTCGACATCGAAGGCCTGAACGAGCGCCCGGTGATCGACGACCTGCGCGCGCTCACCCTGGCGCTGTGCCATCCCGGCGACCGACTGTCGTGGCTGGCCGTGCTGCGCGCGCCGTGGTGCGGCCTCACCCTCGCCGACCTCAGCGCGTTGACCACAGGTATCGGCAAGGAAACCCCGTTGCTGCTGCGGTTGCAGGCTCTGGTCGCTGTTGTAGGAGCCCACTCGTGGGCGACCGCAGATGCGCAATCGAGCATCGCCCCGGTCGCCCACGGGTGGGCTCCTGCAGAGGACGCTTCCCTTGTGGGACCGACCGCAAACGGGGACGTGCCGCCATCGGGTGACTCCGCGGTCACCCACGAGTGGGCTCCTGCAAGAGACGAAGATGCACCGCCGCGGTTGTCCGAAGACGGCCTGCACCGACTTCAGCGCGCCCTCGCCGTCCTCCTCCCCGCCATCCGTCAGCGCGGGCGCATCCCGCTGCGGCGCTTGGTCGAACAGGTCTGGCTCGACCTGGGCGGCCCCGCCTGCGTGCAGGCCGAACGCGACCTGCACGATGCGCAGCGCTTCTTCGAAACGCTCGACCGCCTCGGCCCCGAGCCGTTGCTCAGCGACCCCGCCGCGCTCGATCGCCTGCTCGGCGAACTACGCGCCGCGGTCGACCCTGAAGCCGGCGACAGCCTGCAGATCATGACCATCCACAAGGCCAAGGGCCTGCAGTTCGATCACGTGCTCCTGCCCGGTCTCGGTCGCGGCTCGCGCAGCGGCGAGTCGCCTGCAGTACTGGCCAGCTTCGTGGTCGATGCCCACGATGAGGAAGTGCCGCTGCTTGCCGCCAAGCCGCCGCGCGGCGGCGACGACCCGATCTACGAATTCCTGCGCAGGCAGATCGAAGCCGCTCGCGACACCGCGGAAACCGATCGCCTGCTCTACGTCGCCGCCACCCGCGCGGTGAAGTGTCTGCACCTGTTTGGTCACCTCGATGAACGCAAGGACGGCAGCGCCGAACCACGCAAGGGCAGCCTGCTGGCGCGGCTGTGGCCCGCGATCGAAAGCGAATTCAATGCCGCCCTGCCGGCGCAGGCTCTTGCACGGCCCGCGGCGTCGCAGGAGGACGAACCGCCACTGTCCCTGCTGCGCCGCCTGCCGCTTCACTGGCAGCCGCCGTCCGGTGAAGTCGCGCTGTCGTCGCCAGCCGAAAGTCCCGACGCCAGCGCCGCGCCGCCCGCCTTCGAATGGGCCGGCGAGGCCGCGCGTTTCACCGGCACCCTGTATCACCGCTGGGTGCAGCTGATCGGCGAGCATGCCGAGCGCGCGTTCAGCGCCGCCGACGTCGAGCGCCTGAAGCCGGCCCTGCGCGCCGAAGCCGAACGCGCCGGACTGCCCGACCACGAAGTGCCGCTGATCGTCGACAACGTTACCGCGGCGCTGATCAATACGCTCGACGACGAACGCGGCCGCTGGCTGCTTGCGCATCGTCCCGACCAGGCCTGGAGCGAGTATTCGCTGACCACGGTGGGTGAGGACGGCCGCCTTGAGCGGCATATCCTCGACCGCAGCTTCATCGACGATGAAGGCACGCGCTGGATCATCGACTTCAAGAGCGGCCGCCACGAAGGCGGCGACCTCGACACCTTCATCACCGCCGAGCGCAAACGCTACGGCGACCAGCTGCGCCGCTATCGCAGCCTGTTCGAGCATCTCCCCCAACCGATCCGCCTGGCCCTGTATTACCCGCTGCTCCCCGAAGGACGTCGCTTCATCGAGGTCGATTAGCCAACGCGTTGGGTGCGCGGCGCTTGACCCAACCCATGACTGATTCGAATGGAACCGACCATTGACCCGCAGGGAAGACTTGGAGGATTCCGTTCATGGAGTGGAGCCGTTGAGGCGTCCGAAGCGCGATCGAAACGGCGTCTTGAACCACTCATCGCTCGGCGCCCCAGCCTGCAACGACTTCCTGGACCCCCTCCCCGGCTTGCCGCGCCTTTCCGACTCCCTCCCCCTCCTGCCCGCCTCTGACTCCCTCCCACACCTGCCGCGCGTTTCCGACTCCCTCCCCCGCAGGCGGAGGAAGGAGACAGGCCTTTGCTGTTCCCTACCTCCGGCAACATCGGCCCTCATCGAGTCACACCCAGTCATGTTTCTGAGGAAAGAAATGCTATAGTTGTTTCCACAGTGAACGTCCGCAGGAAGCCGCCATGCCTTCCACAGCCACCGTCCCCGCCCAGCCGCAAACCGGCTCCGCCCAACGCGCCGCCGTCCTCACCAAGGCCGTACTCGCCGCCGCCGAACGCCTCGGCCTCACCCAGTCCGCACTGGCCGACATCCTCGGCGTCAGCAAGGCCACCGTGAGCCGCATGGCGCGCGCCAACCACGGGATCGCGCCCGACAGCAAGCCGGGCGAACTGGCCCTGCTGCTGGTGCGCCTGTACCGCTCGCTCGACTCCATCGTCGGCCACGACGACGCCGCGAAGCGCTGGCTGCAAAGCCCGCATGCCGTGCTCAACGGCACCCCGCGCGAATTGATCCGAAATACCGAGGGACTGGTCCATGCCGTCGCCTACCTGGACGCCCAGCGCGCTCGCATCTGAAGCGCGACCGCTTGCGGTCGACGCCTGGCGCATGGTGGAGGCGCAGCACGTGGCCGCCACCGCCAAGCTGCTTTCCGACCCCGTCGAGCAGGCGCTGCTGGAAACCATGCTCGACGAAAGCAAGCCGCCGCTGCCGCCCGAAGCCGCCGGCCTCGACTACCTGCTGACCACGCCGTGGCGCTACCGCCCCTCACACGGCGGCACCCGCTTCCGCGGCGAGACCGATCCCGGCACCTGGTACGGCGCCGAGACCGTAGCCTGCGCCGCTGCCGAACTCGGCTACTGGCGCAGCCG